>CAYJWL010000020.1:0-15072 GCA_964373855.1 uncultured Candidatus Saccharibacteria bacterium | reverse complement strand
TTGAATACCCAGCAAAAAAGGAAAAGATTGCTACAAGACCAAGAATGATCCGCTGCTCGTGTTCGACGCTGCTATGCGCAACGTCGCTCCTATTTTGGAAGTAAAAGCGCGCCGGGTCGGGGGAGCGAATTATCAGATTGCGCAGGAAGTGCGCCCACAAAGGCGGGAGACACTGGCTATGCGCTGGATCAGGGAAGCGGCCCGCTCCCGTCCGGGAAAAACCATGGCGGAAAAGCTGGCGGCTGAATTGATTGATGCTTCTAAAAAATCCGGTGGAGCTATCAAAAAGCGGGAGGACGTACACCGCATGGCTGAGGCAAACCGGGCTTTCAGTCATTTCGCGTACTAAAGTCAAGGCGAAACTCAAAACCCAAAGGTCAAAACTGAAACGTAAAACTGTTAAACTTGAAAGCACTAGACTTCCCGCGGCGCGCCTGCTATTTTTTATTTTTAAGTTTTAGTTTTGACTGTTGGGTTTTGACTTTTAAGCTATGGAGAAAACATTTCCGACCGTATCGATTGAGAAAGTTCGTAACTTTGGCATTATTGCCCATATTGATGCCGGCAAAACGACCGTGTCCGAGCGCATTCTTTTTTACACCGGTCTCACCCACAAAATCGGCGAAGTCCACGAAGGGGAAGCAGTCATGGACTGGATGGAGCAGGAACGTGAGCGCGGGATTACCATTACGGCGGCAACAACTGCCGCCTTCTGGCGAGGCCACCGGTTGAATTTGATTGATACCCCGGGCCACGTTGATTTCACAGTAGAAGTTGAGCGTAGTTTGCGCGTGCTTGATGGTGCCGTGGTGGTGTTTGACGGCGTGGCTGGAGTGGAGCCGCAAAGCGAAACAGTCTGGCGCCAGGCGGATAAATACAAGGTGCCGCGAATTTGTTTCATTAATAAATTAGACCGCACCGGCGCTGATTTTTGGAAGGCGGTTGATTCTATTCATGAACGGCTGACAAAAAATACGGTCGTCATGACCTTGCCGATTGGCACCGAAGATTCCTTTGAGGGCGTTATTGATTTACTGACGCAAAAGGCTTTGTACTATACCGGGCTATCCGGTGAGCAGGTGGTAGCCCAAGCGGTTCCGGCTGAAATGGCAGACGAGGTTGCCCAGCGCCGGGCCGAGGCCGTGGAAAAAATCGCCGAGCTTGATGACGCCTTAACCGGGAAATTCCTCGAGGGTATAGAAATTTCCCAGGCAGATCTTCTGGCCGCTTTGCGCAAGGGAGTTGTTAATAATAAGATCGTGCCGGTATTCGCCGGATCGGCTTTAAAGAATAAAGGCGTACAGCGCATTTTAGACGCGATTGTTGATCTGCTGCCGGCCCCGTCTGATTTACCCCCGATCGAAGGGGTCGACCCCGGCAACGAAGCCAAAAAGCTGGTGCGGCGCCCGAGCGATACCGAGCCTTTCGCCGCGCTGGCGTTCAAAGTAGCCACCGATCCGTATGTCGGTCAGCTGACGTTCTTCCGGGTGTATTCCGGCACGGTAACAACCGGATCATATGTTCTTAATTCATCTAACGGGAAAAAAGAACGCATCAGCCGGATTGTCCGGCTTCATGCCAATGACCGCGAAGAAGTGGCGGAGGTTGGCGCGGGCGGCATCGGCGCACTGGTGGGGCTTAAATATACCACTACCGGCGATACGTTATGTGATGAAAGCAACCCGATTCTGCTGGAACGCATAAAAGGGCAAGAGCCTGTGATCTCGATTGCCGTTGAACCGAAAACCAAGGCGGATCAGGAAAAAATGGGCATGGCTCTAAAAGCGTTGGTCGGGGAGGATCCAACCTTACGTGTCCGTACAGACGAAGAAACGATGCAAACCATTATGGCGGGCATGGGAGAATTGCATCTGGAAATTATTGTTGACCGCATGAAGCGGGAGTTCGGGGTTGAGGTAAATGTGGGCAAGCCGCAAGTAGCGTATAAGGAAACAATTACGCGCACGACTGAAGCCGAAGGTAAATACATCAAGCAGAGCGGCGGCCGCGGGCAATACGGCCATGTCTGGTTGAGATTAGAGCCCGCCGCGCGCGGCACCGGGGTTGAATTTGATGAAGAAATTAAAGGCGGTGTCATTCCGCGCGAGTATGTGCCGGCGATAGAAAAAGGAGTGAAAGAGGCTGTCGCCAACGGAGTTTTGGCTGGATACCCGGTGGTTGATATGAAAGCGGTAGCCTATGACGGCAGCTACCATGACGTGGACAGCTCGGAAATTGCCTTTAAAATTGCGGCCATTATGGCATTCAAAAATGGTTTTAAAAGGGCGGCTCCGGTATTGCTTGAGCCGATTATGAAAGTTGAGGTTATTACTTCAGAAAATTACATGGGTGATGTTGTCGGAGACCTCAATTCACGCCGCGGGCACATTGAAGGGATTGCTGACCGGGCCAATGTGAAGGTGATAGACGGCTTGGTGCCGCTGGCGGAAATGTTTGGCTACGCCACCCAATTACGGTCGTTGAGCTCTGGCCGGGCCAACTACACCATGGAATTTGATCACTACCAGGAAGTTCCGCGTAACATTCAGCAGGAAATAGTCGGAGCAACTGCCACGGAAGAAAAGAAACGATAAAAAAAGCCATGACGGGAGGTCATGGCTGGTTTGACTGTGCCAGAATGTCACGGGGCGCAGTAACTACTGATCGGTCTGCAGATTGGTCAGAGAACAGGCGCCACTCAATATCGGACAGCATTCATAAGCCTGAACTTCCGAGTATACACTGTCAATCTTCAGCGCACTCCGGCTTAAAAGCCAGAGCTTGCTCAGATTGACTCTCAAGTGCGTATCAAAGAGTCAATTCCCGCACATCCACCCGCCCTTGTGTCTTGCTCACAGCTTCAGTAGGCTGAAATGATGTCTGCCAACGACATGCAAACAGGACAAACGCTGCGGGGTGCTTTTGCTCCGGTCCTGCGCGTGCTTAAGCAATTGGGCGGGCACTTTACCTTCACGGACGAAGACGGAGAGCAGTTCGTCATTGCCCGCCAGCAGGATTTCGTTGGCTGGCGCAAGCGGACAGAGGGAACAGACAAGCAACTGGCACTGCCGGCAGCCGATGCGGTGGCTCGAGCGGTACGCCGAAACGTTCCGATGGACTTAGATGATGAGGTGCTCCAGCGCATCAATCGCGACATCGCGATCAGTCACTGGGCTGATGATGAGCGCTCCTTTGATGACTTGGGTTTGGGAGAGCATAGGAAGCTTGCGCCGGATCGCCCGACACCTCCCCCCGTTCGAGTTCGTTTTGAGCCGATAAAAGGAGACCTGCCGCCGGAATTGCAGGAGTGAATCTGGCTTCTATGCCGGCGGGCCGCATTTGACATCTCTCTTTGCATTTTCTAATCTCTGTGGTACACATTGTATTAGCCTATAGGGGAGGGGTGCTTGTGAGTTTTATTTATTTTTAGTAGGGTAAGAACTATGGCAGAGAAGTTTGAGCGAACAAAACCGCACGTGAACGTCGGAACCATCGGCCACGTCGACCACGGCAAGACGACGCTGACGGCTGCGATTTTGCATGTGATGGGCATGAAGGGGGGAGCCAAAAAAGTGATGACTGTGGATGAGATTGACAGCGCACCAGAAGAAAAAGAACGCGGCATTACTATTTCCACAACTCATTGCGAATATGAATCTGACAAGCGCCACTATGCGCATGTTGACTGTCCCGGACATGCTGACTACATCAAGAACATGATCACGGGCGCTGCCCAGATGGACGGCGCTATCCTGGTTGTTTCCGCCACTGATGGTCCAATGCCGCAGACACGCGAACACATTCTGCTGGCCCGCCAGGTGGGAGTCCCGGCCATTATTGTCTTTCTCAATAAAGTTGATCAGGTTGATGACGCGGAGCTGGTTGATTTGGTTGAAGAGGAAGTACGCGAGCTTCTAACAAAGTACGAGTTCGATGGTAAGGCTGTGCCGGTTATCCGCGGATCCGCTCTCAAGGCGCTTGATGCCAAGACGCCGGACGATGAGATGGCCAAGCCGATTGTTGATCTAATAACCGCTCTGGATGAAGCCATTCCGGAACCCGTGCGTGATGTCGCCAAGCCTTTGCTCATGCCGATTGAAGATGTCTTCTCAATTGAAGGGCGCGGCACCGTGGTGACTGGCCGTATCGAGCGCGGCAAAGTAAAAGTGAACGACGAAGTGGCCATAGTTGGAATTCGTCCGACACAAAAAACTGTTGTGACTGGTATTGAAATGTTCAACAAGCAGCTTGACGAAGGTCAGGCGGGTGATAACGCGGGTCTCTTGCTGCGCGGGCTTAAGAAAGAAGATGTTGAACGCGGACAGGTTGTGGCTGTGCCCGGTTCAATCACACCGCACACGAAGTTTGAAGCTGAAGTGTATATTCTGACTAAGGATGAAGGCGGCCGGCATACTCCTTTCTTTAAGGGGTACAAACCGCAATTCTATGTTCGAACTACTGATGTTACCGGCGAAGTTCAGTTGCCCGAAGGGGCCGAAATGGTGATGCCTGGTGATACCGTGAGCCTGAAAGTTGCCCTTGGTGCTCCCGTTGCCATGGAAGACGGCATGCGCTTTGCGATTCGCGAAGGCGGCCGCACCGTTGGTGCCGGCGTTGTTACAAAGATATTAGAATAGCTGTTGGTTGTAATCAGTAACTTGTACTTTGATGACAGCGGATGAAAAGCAGGAAGAAACACAGACGCCGGCAACTCCGCGGATTAGAATAAAACTTAAGGCCTACGATCATAAGCTGGTTGATCAGTCAGCTAAGCAGATTGTAGAAGCGGTTGAACGTGACGGCGCTAAAGTTGCCGGGCCGACCCCGCTGCCGACGCGGAAGAAGAAGTACACGGTCAACCGTTCAACGTTTGTGCACAAAAATGCCCGCGATCAATATGAGATTCGCGTGCATAACCGGCTGATCGATATTATTGAAGCTACACCAAGAACTGTTGATACGCTGATGTCGCTGAATCTTCCGGCTGGCGTTGATGTCAGCATGAAGACAGGCTGAGCCATAGCAATAGCTGTCGGCGGTTAATATTCGTCTCAGGCGGCGCACCTGCCAGCCGTAGCCTTGGCGAAGGCTGGAGAATGAGCGAACAGAATGTGCCTGCGAGGTATGTCTATCACTGTGTGAGCCCCCTAAAGTCAAGCCCTTAGCGGCCACCTTACTAGACATTTTCTGCGGATTCTCTTATATTAATGACTACCTGCACCACATAAAGAGAAAAGGAAAGCAGGCTCAATCTTAACGGTAAACCTTCGTGAGAGAGGTTTCTTATTTTATAGAAGGTGAACGAGCCAATTGCCGCGAGCAGTGTCCCATGACAGGCACGTACTGGCTACCGGCATCCGGCTCCGCTTCCCCGCCGCACCATGAAAGCTCTACTTGGTCAAAAAATTGGAATGTCGCAGGTTTTCTCCGAGGGCGGAGAGGCTGTTCCGGTGACTCTTATTATCGCCACGTCAAACGTGGTGATGTTGCGGCGCAGCCGTGATAAGGATGGCTATGATGCCATTCAGCTCGCCCTGCCCAGAAGCGGCAATCAGAAGATGCCTGCACGCAGCAGCGATAAGGCTGCGCCACAGCCGCGACCGAACCAACTAAAAAAACTTTTTATCGCGCGGCGCGAGTTCAAGGGATCATGGCCACAAGACGTTGTAGCCCTTGGCGTTGAACAGTTTACGGCCGGCGATATCGTTGATGTCGTTGGTACTTCAAAAGGCAAAGGATTTGCCGGTGTCGTTAAGCGGCATCATTTTAAGGGCGGTCCGGCCAGCCACGGCCATCGGCACGTGTTGCGTCGTCCGGGTTCAATTGGCACCCGCTTTCCACAACATGTTTTAAAAGGGAAAAAAATGGCTGGAAGAATGGGCCATGATCGAGTGACGGTGAAAAATCTGGCAGTGATGTCAATCGACCGGGCAAAAAGCTTGATTGCTATCAAGGGAGCTATCCCCGGAGTCAAGGGAAGCGTCGTTGAAATCCGCTGCGAGAATTAATACCGAGCGTATATCTATGGTAAAGGTAGTGGTAAAAAAGGGCGCGACTGTAAAGCAGGAACAAGTTCCGGCGCTTGTGTTCGGCGAAAGCGGGCAGTCAAAGATAGCGGCACCAGCGTTTTTGCAGGCAGCCTCGGCACGCCTCATCGCGCAGACTGTCCATGTTCAGCGCCGCCGCCTGCGCATACGCCGCGCCCACACCAAGGATCGAAGCGAAGTAAGGGGCGGCGGGGCCAAGCCATGGAAGCAAAAAGGCACAGGCCGCTCACGCCATGGTTCCATCCGCTCTCCTCTTTGGGTCGGCGGCGGAATAACATTTGGACCACGCGCGCGCCGCGAGCGGATTACATCTTCACCATTGAAGGAGCGCCGCCTGGCCTTGAGCGGCAGTCTTCATCATCATCTGCGCGACGACAGTCTGGTTGTTGTTACATTTAAGCGGGAGATTCCGGTCAAAACCAAAGAGGTAGCAAAGGCACTCGGGGGGCGGCATGGTTTGCTTATAGTTGTTGATAGCTCGCACCGCCGGTTGCGGCAGTCTGCGAGAAACTTGCCCGGCATCAGAGTCCGCGACGCTTATCGGGTTACTGTTCAGGAGATAATCGAAGCGCAACAGGTGTGGTTAGATGATGCGGCGCTCAAAACGCTAGCTGTCCGCTGTGCTCCCGTGGCGGCCGTTTCCCAAGCAACCTAACAGCAGTCTAAGCCTATGTCATTACTAACAATGGCCAAGAAAATATTTAGGCGCGATCGCACGCTTGGCAGCAAGAAACAAACGGCTGCAGCCAAATCTGTCCCGCGCGAACAAAGCTCCGAGGCGGCCGGCCGTGGTGCCAAAAACAAGCAGGCACCGCACATTCAGTCAATCTTGGCAGGCCAAATTGGTTTGCAGCTAATGTTATCAGAGCGCAGCATGCGGTTGCAGGAAAAGAACACGGTTGTTTTCCGTGTCAACGTAGCCGCAACTAAAAGAGAGATTCAACAGGCTGTGACTGACCGGTATGGCGCCAAAGTTCTTAGCATCCGCACGGCGACATTTGCGCCAAAGACCCGCCGTCGCGGTGCTACCTGGGGTCGAACCAACGCCTGGAAAAAAGTGTACGTGACAGTGGCGGATGTGCAGCCAATCGCCGCCGGGCCTTAACCCGATGAATTTTTTGATAATGTATGCCTGTTAAAATCTACAAAAAGAATAGAGCAGCTCGCCGGCAAGCTTCCATCATTGACCGTTCCGGTATCCACCGCGGCCAGCCCTATAAGCCGCTCACGGCTTCCGGCAAGCGAACATCCGGCCGGGGGTCAGAAGGCAAGATCACAACCCGCCACCGCGGCGGCGGCGCCAAACACCTGTTACGGCTGGTTGATTTTGGGCAGGATAAAAAAGGCATTAGCGCGAAAGTTGAGCGTGTCGAATATGATCCTAATCGGTCGGCCCATCTGGCGCTGGTGCTGTACCGCGACGGGGAGCGCCGCTATGTCCTGGCTTGGGAAGGAGCCAAGGCAGGGGATGAATTTATAGCCGACGAGGAGGCGCCGGAGAAAGACGGCAATCGCTTGCAGCTACAGCACGTAACGCCCGGCTTAGCGGTATTCAATGTTGAACTTCAGCCAGATCGGGGCGGGCGGCTGCTTCGGTCGGCTGGATCATACGGCATTCTCATGGATACGCAAGGCAACTACGCCCAACTGAAGATGCCGTCCGGTGAAATACGCTTGATTCCAAAGAACTCTTATGCCACAGTGGGCAAGGTTAGCAACGCTGATTGGCGCTTGGTGCGCTTTGGCTCCGCTGGCCGGATGCGACGGATGGGGTTGCGCCCACAGGTGCGCGGGAAAGCCATGAATCCAGTTGACCATCCTCATGGTGGAGGTGAAGGCTTGCAGCCGATTGGATTAAAGTATCCCAAAACAAAATGGGGCAAGCACGCGCTGGGGGTGAAAACGCGCCGCCCGGGCAAGTATTCGAACCACTTGATTTTAGAGAGGCGAAAAAAGAAGAAGCGCAAGAAATAATTATTTTTAAAGTAAGGAATTTTTTGAGTACTATGAGCCGGTCATTGAAAAAGGGGCCGTATGTAGATCCCAAGCTGCTGGAGAAAGTAAAACGCTTGCCGGCCGGGGACCGAACGGTAATTAAAACCTGGTCGCGGCGTTCAACCATTTCTCCGGAGATGGTAGGTTTTCGTTTTGGCGTCCACAACGGACGGGCACATGTGCAAGTTGTTGTCTCTGAAGACATGGTGGGCCATAAGCTGGGTGAATTTGCGCCAACGCGTAAGTTTGTCCGTCACGGCGGCCGGCTCCAGCGCGAAGCAGAAGCCGCGGCCGCGGCTGGACAAGCGCCACCGGAAGCGAACAAGACTGATCAATAAATCAGGTATGACACAAGCCAAAGCTATCTACCATAACGCCCCGATGTCGCCCCGGAAGATTCAGCCGATCTTACAGCTGTTGCGCGGTCTGCCGGTAAAGCAAGCCCAAGCTCAACTTGAGTATATTCCCGGCAAAGCGGCGCGGATTATCCAGCAAGTCCTAAAAAGTGCCGTGGCCAACGCTATTGCCAATAATGATCTGGATGAACATACGCTCACTATTTTTGACATATCAGTCAGTAAAGGCCTTGTGATGAAGCGGTGGCAGCCGGCCGCAAAGGGAATGGCTCACCCGATCCTCAAGCGGATGGCGCACGTGGCGGTGGTTGTGACCGGAGAGCCAACCGGTAAGCCAACTCAAAAGAAACGGCGAGCGGCTGCGATATCTACCATTTCGGTTGACGAGTATGCCTCCCGTACGCATGCCAATGAGGAGCCGGAGCATGAACATGGCTACCCAACAGCAAATCTGGAGAAAGGGCCCAGCCAGGTAACACCAGCTGAAGTACAGAATGCCCAGAGCCAAGAGGCTTTTCAGAAGACTAAAATTCAGCAGCAAGGCGGAGATAAGCGAAAGAGTTTCAGGCGTAAGAGCATATGAAGTTAGAAAATAGAAATTAGAAATAGGAAGTTAGACAAAGCAGCCAGTTTGTTTGGCTGAAACACAGATTCCAATTTCTAATTTCTAATTTCATATTTCTAATTTCTATTTTCTACATTCTATGGGACGAAAAACTAATCCAAAAATTATGAGAATCAGCAGCATACTGCGATCATGGGATGCCAAATGGTTTGCTGACCAGTCAGGAGTGTACCGCACCAGCTTACTGCAGGATTTAAAACTGCGCCGTTATCTTACAAGAAATCTGCGCATGGCATCAATTTCCCGGGTGGAGATTGCGCGACAGCCCCGCGAAACTGTACTGACAATCCATACTTCCCGGCCAGCGGTTGTCATTGGCCGGGGCGGATCCGGTATTGAAAAGATCCAGTTCGATCTAAAGAAGCTTTTTGGCCGACAGCAGCACATCCGAATCAATGTCCAGGAAATCGGTAATCCGGACACTGACGCAGCGGCACTTGCCACCCAAATTGTTGATCAGCTCGAGCGCCGCATGCCCTTCCGCCGTGTTATTAAGCAAGCTATCGGACGGGCGCGGCAGGCAGGGGCAAAAGGCGCACGCGTTGCCCTGGCAGGCCGCTTGAACGGCGCGGAAATTGCCCGAACGGAGTGGCTGGCGGAGGGCAGCGTGCCCCTGCATACTTTCCGGGCGGATATTTCATATGCGCGCAAGACCGCCTTTACAACGTACGGAACCATCGGCGTTAAAGTCTGGATCAACCGGGGAGAATTGGTTGTTGGTGAAGAAGAACAACCAGGTGAGGCTATCGGCCAAGAAAAGATAGAGCGCAGCAAGCCTCGCCGCCGGTCTCTGGCAGAACAAGTCTCCCGGACTAAGCCGAAAGCCGCGGCCAGGCAGGGCAAGCGTACCAAGCCAAGCGCGTAGTCTATGTTGATTCCAAAAAAAGTTAAGCACCGCAAGCAGCAAAAAGCTTCAGTCAGAGGCATATCAAAGGGATCGCTGAAGGTTGATTTTGGACAGTGGGGTCTAAAGGTACTTGAAAGCCGTTGGGTGAGCGCCCGCCAGATAGAAGCGGCTCGCCGGGCTATCACCCGCCACGCCAAGCGCAGCGGCAAGCTTTGGATACGTTCATTTCCCGATAAGCCTATTACGCGCAAGGGAGCGGAAATGCCGATGGGAAAAGGTAAAGGCTCGGTTGATCACTTTGTGGCCGTGGTCCGGCGCGGTCGCGTTATTTTTGAAATTGACGGTGTTGATGAGCCAACTGCCAGAGAGGCACTGCGGCTAGCGGCGCATAAACTGCCGGTCAGAACAATTATTGTAAAAAGAGCCATATAAATATGAAAATAAAAGAACTGCGACAATTGACAGCCACTGAATTGCACGCTCGCCTGCAGAACCAACTGCGCGAATATTACCAGTGGCAGCTCTCGGTGGCCAGCGGGAAAGAGAAGAACTGCAAAAAGCTGCGTCAGCTCCGCCGAGACATAGCACGGGTACGGACGGTGCTGCAGGAGCTGGCTTTGGCGCAATCGATGCCAGCTTAAAACGGCGCTACGACAGTAATGCCATATGAACGCAGCAGATAAAACAAGTGCATCTCGTGGTCGCCGCCTGGTAGGCGTTGTCAGGCGCCGCTCCGGGGATAAGACTGTGGCCGTTGAGGTATCTTATACCAAGCGGCATTCGGTCTACCAAAAAAGCATTAGACAGACAAAGAGATACTTGGTGCACGATCCTAATAATTCCGCTCACGTGGGGGCCCATGTCGTCATTCAATCCAGCCGGCCGCTGTCGCGGCGCAAGCGCTGGATAATTGTGGACAATAAGCAATCAGCATGATTCAAGCAGAATCTAAATTAGGGCTGGCTGATAATTCCGGAGCTAAGCTGCTGGAAGTTATCCGCGTGCTCGGAAACACAGGACGGCGATACGCCTATGTGGGTGATATTATCGTGGCCTCGGTTAAAGCCGCCGAGCCTAAAGGCGCAGTAAAAAAAGGCGACATCGTGCGGGTCGTGATTGTCCGAACCCGGAAAGAGCGCAAACGGCGGGACGGATCAGCCATCAGATTTGACGATAATGCCGGCGTCATAGTGCAGAAGGAATCAAAAGAGCCGGTTGGTACTCGCGTGTTCGGACCGATTGCTCGGGAAGTGAGGGACCGAGGGTTCCGGAAAATTATATCGTTAGCACCTGAAGTCTGGTAACCAGTGCTTTACTATGGCCGCAACTATAAAACATCATGCGAAAATGAGACTGCGCAAAGGCGACATGGTTCGTCTTCTGCGCGGGCGCGACCGCGGGAAAAAAGGCAAGGTGATGGCTGTTTTTCCGCGGGAGCAGCGGCTGGTGATTGAAGGATTAAATCTGGTGAAGAAGCATGTGCGGCCGCGCCGCGCCGGGGAGAAGGGACAGCGTGTGAGCGTGCCGGCTCCAGTCCCGGTGTCGAATGTTCAGTTGATTTGTCCGCATTGCAAGAAATCAACCCGTGTTGGTATCGTTCATGACCAGGACGGCGTGAGCCGTCTCTGCAAGCAGTGCCATTCTAAGATTGATTAAAGTTAACTCTATGGCTTCTCTGGGCGGTATCTACAAGCAATTGGGCAAGGACCTCCATATCAAAAATATTCACGCTGTTCCGCGCATCGCCAAAGTAGTGCTAAACGCTGGTGTGGGCAAGCAACGCGAGAGTAAAGATTATCTCCAGGCGGTGGTACGCGACCTGGCCGCTATTACAGGGCAGACGCCTCATCAGCGGCTGGCCCGAAAATCTATTTCTGGCTTCGGCGTCAGAAGTGGCAATATCGTGGGATATAGCGTCACGCTGCGCGGCAAATACATGTCGGATTTCATTCAGAAATTCGTGCATATCACGTTACCTCGTGTCAGAGACTTTCGCGGCATACCACTCAAAAGCCTGGATGGCCATGGCAATTTAAGCATCGGTTTGCGTGAGCAGCTGCCCTTCCCGGAAATTCACATGGATAAGACTGACATCATTTTTGGGGTTGAAATAACGATTGTCACCTCAACCAGCGATAACGCTCTATCTGAAGCCCTCTTCCGGGCAATTGGTTTCCCTTTCCGGTCTGAAGCTGATGAGGACGAGCTGATTGTACCGCAAAGAAATTCAGGGCAAGAGCGTAAAAAACCTGACTCGTTCGACAAGCGCACCCATCGACTCCAAGCTCGGGATCGAGGAGGTGTCAAGCCGAGCAAGCCGAAGCTTGAAAAGAAGTAAAAATTCTGGTATGTTGCAGTATTCTGTAATTAAAAGCACACAGCACAAATGACCAAATTCCAAACAATTCACAAAGGGGGAAAAGCGCAAAGCACCAACACATTATGTTTTGAGGAGTTTGTGCCCGGCTGTGCTTTGTTTAGAGTATTTGTAAGGTTTGGGTTTTAGTTAGTTTATATCAGGGTATGGCGAAGGAATCACAAATTGCTAAAAGCAGAAAGCCAGCAAAGTTTTCGACTCGGGTCGTGCGTCGCTGCCAGCTATGCGGACGACCCCGCGGTGTGATGCGTGATTTTGGACTGTGCCGGATCTGTTTTAGGGAAAACGCTGAAGAAGGTAATATTCCCGGCATTCGCAAATCTTCGTGGTAAAAGTGAAAAAATTCACAAAGCACAAATGACCAAATTCCAAACAAATCACAAAGCAAAAAGCAAAGCACAAACAGATGGTGTTTTGAGGAGTTTGTGCGCTGTTTTTTGTTTGGAAGGTTTGTAAAGTTTATGTTTTGATACGTTTCTTAAATATGGATCCAATCGCAAACATGTTAACAACCTTGAATAACGCCCAGCGCGTGGGGAAGCAGCGGGCGGCTATTCCCTATTCCCGCTTTACAAAAAGTATGCTTGATGTGCTGCAGAAAAAGGGAATCATAGCCAAGGTCCGACTACAAGCCAGCCCCAAGGCGAAGCTGATTGTGACGCTGGTATATGACGAACACGACACGCCGCGAATTCGAGGTGTGCGCCGCTTAAGTACTCCGGGACGGCGTCTCTATGTTAAGCAAGACAAGATTCCGAATAATTACCGAGGCTTTGGCATTATTATTCTTTCTACGCCGAAAGGACTGATGGATGATAATGAGGCTCGCCGGGAGAAATTAGGTGGGGAGCTGGTCTGCGCCATATGGTGATAACGATTTGCATATGAGTCGCATTGGCAAACAACCGATTACGATTCCAGCCGGTGTCACTGTCACGGTGGACAAGAATATGGTGACAGCCCAAGGCCCACAAGGGACCATTTCTCGCCGCGTGCATCGGGACATCTCGGTGGCGATTGCCGACGGCATACTCACCTGTTCGGTCACGCGCCATTCCAAACAGGCCTCGGCGTTATGGGGCACGACGCGAGCTGTTTTGAACAATATTATCACGGGTGTGCAGGAAGGTTTCCAGAAGAAGCTGGAGTTACACGGAGTTGGCTATCGGGCGGCTTTGAAAGGGAGCGATTTGGAGATGCAGCTTGGCTTCTCTCATCCAGTGACTGTGCCAGCACCCGAAGGCATTAGTTTTTCCGTGCAGAAGAATATTATAACGGTTGAGGGCGCTGATATTATCCGGGTTGGCCAGGTGACGGCTGATATCAGAGCGATCCGGCCACCGGGACCCTATAAAGGGAAGGGCATCAGGTATGTTGGCGAGCATGTCCGCCGCAAGGTTGGCAAGGTCGCCGGCACAGAAAAAGGCTAATACTATGTATCAAGCCAAGAGACAGCGAAGGCATGAGCGCATCCGGTCCCGTATTTCCGGTACGGCCGACCGTCCCCGCGCCAGTGTCTACCGCAGTAACCGGCGGATAGTCGTGCAGCTCATTGATGATGAGGCCCAACGGACTTTAGCCGCTGCTTCCGGGCAGGTAAAGGACGTAGCTGATAAGATCATTACGCTTGCCAAAAAACAACATATCAATCAGATTGTATTCGATCGCGGAGGGTATCAGTACCACGGCAAGATTAAATCCGTGGCCGAGGCTTTACGAGAGGGCGGTTTGAAGTTTTAGCTGTAGTATCTTCATATACAGTATGGCGCATATTGGCTCACAATCAGGCGATGTTGGTAAAAGATCATTCCGGCCGACGCGAACATTTGACAGCCGGCGGGATGCTTCTCAGTACGATCATGAGGTGCTTGACATAGCGCGCGTCGTGCGGGTTGTAAAAGGAGGCCGTCGTTTTCGGTTCCGGGCGAGCGTCGTGGTTGGAGATCGTTCGGGCAAGGTAGGATTTGGCATCGGCAAAAGCCGAGATGTGCAGGAGGCGATACGCAAGGGTCAGGACCAGGCGGCCAAACATATTATTTCTATTCCGCTGCGCAGCGGGACAATACCCCATGCCGTCAAAGCTCACTATAAAGGTGCCTCTATCATGCTGCGTCCGGCCCGCGCCGGCACCGGTATCATTGCCGGCGGCGTGGTACGCACCGTCGCAGATTTAGCCGGCATTCAGGATCTGGTATCGAAAACCTACGGGTCGGCAAATCGGATCAACAATGCCCTGGCGGCGGTTGCCGCTCTGCAGGATTTTAACATCAATCAGCCCGCCTCGCCCGCACCCAAGACCGCGCTGGATAAAGCAACGCCAGATAAAGGCAACCAGTAAGTAATACATATGAAATTGGTAAAAATTAAACAAAGAATTCAGCGCCGGGGGCGCGGTATTGGCGGGCGAGGAGCCAAGTCCGGGCGAGGAATGAAAGGACAAAAGGCGCGGGCGGGTTACAGGCAGAAAGCAGGCTTTGAGGGAGGACAAACTCCCCTATATATGCGTTTGCCTAAAGGGCGAGGAACAAAACAGGTGTTTGCCTCCCAGGCAGTCAAGCCAATTGCCATCAATATTCGCCAGATTGAGAGCTTTCCTGCCGGCAGCATTGTGGGACCGGGCAGATTGCGCCGTGCCGGTTTGCTTACGGGCCGCCAGATGATCAAATTTATTGGCAGACAGCCTCTGACCAGAAACGTTACAGTGCGCGCGCACGCAATTTCTGCGGGAGCCCGCGCCAGTATTGAGGCGGCGGGAGGGAAAGTGGAATTAATAGAAACTAGAAACTAGAAACTGGTAAATAGAGAGGCGAAGTAACTATTTTTTA
>CAYJWL010000019.1:0-15876 GCA_964373855.1 uncultured Candidatus Saccharibacteria bacterium | reverse complement strand
CGCGTCATTGCCGGTCAACTTGAGGAAGAGCCACCCCATGCCCCGACAGCGTGATGCCGTGGTCACTCAAGCACTTATTGACGGGATTGCCCAGCGCGATGTCTCAGTGCAGGAAGAGGTAACGGAGATCCTCAAAGATCGGGGAGCAGGAGTGAATGTGGTTCGATCATTCGCCGGCGGTGCTCGCAAGGAGGTAGCGAAGCGAACAGCGGAATACTTTCATGTGAGTAATGATGATCTTCTCTTACTCTCGGAACGTATTCGCGAGCCGCTGGTTGAATGGCTCTCAGAGCCGCTGTACGAAAATCTCGAGTTCTTCAGAAGGGCAGCGGCGGTTCTCCAGAAGATATACTGGGACAAATTTCCACTTGGGCTTGTCACACAGACCGAGAGTAGCGCTGTGTGGGCACAGTTTCAGTTCACGCGGGGCGATGGCTCGTCGCTGTGGAGGGACTACCAAGATGTCTTGGGGCTTGTTGGGCAGTACGAGGACAATCGCGGTTTCCAGTATGCCGAGTGCGCTGGTGATTATGAGAGGATCTTTCAAAATGCACGGGAAATTCAGAACCCAAAGACGCGCGCGTATCATCTTCTCTGCTCGAAATTGGGAGTGCGTCCCGCAGAGACAATCAGTTTCGAAGACACTGCCGCTGGTGTCGCGGCTGCCAAGGCTGCGGGGGTTACCTGCATCGGCCTCTTACTCCCGGGAAGCGAACAGGAACTTGGCGTGGCAGATCTTGTTGTCCGCGATTCACTCTCACCGCTTATTCCCTTTGCTGATGTGTTCGCCTGGGCAGATCCCATGGAAACAATCGCGATCCTAAAGGGTAAATTACATGCTGCGCAGGCTTAGCCAAGTATGTCACCACGCCAGCAGCATAGACTGCTTCTTACCCCGCACGTAGTATTCGCTATTATTGAATACTACTACGGGGTAATTTTTTACGTTCGTTTGGCAGCCCGTAGGGGAATCGAACCCCTGCTTCCAGGATGAGAACCTGGTGTCCTAGCCACTAGACGAACGGGCCATTGCAATGCAAGTAAATGTAATGATAGATGGCAAAAACGCAAACGATCTCATAGAAAAATCCCCGCAGAGGATTCATATGAATCTTGTGAGGTGTGCCGATTTTTTTTAATGCACAAGCTGATCCTTATCCCGAAGACTATTTGCTAGCAGCCTTTCGACTACTTTTTCCATACGCATGTTACGCGAGCCTTTAATGAGCACTAGATCGCCTTCATGAAGATGCTCCCGCAGCCATTTGCCCACGTCGGCGCTTTCGGCGAAATAATGGGTATCGATTTTGTGGCCCGACTCCAGCGCGGCTTCCTGCGCCTGACGCATTTCTTCTCCCACTGCCACAAATACCTCGGCAATTTCGGCTGCATTGCGGCCGATCTCCTGATGCCAGTACTGCGATTTATGCCCGAGCTCTAACATGTCACCCAAAATCGCAATTCTGCGGCGGGCTGGGGGCGCCGCTAATGTCTTAAGGGAAGCTAATGTTGATTCCGGCGCCGCATTGTATGTGTCATCAATAAGCATTGATCCCTGTATGCCGACGAACATGCGCAGCCGACCGACCGGCGGTTTTAGAGTTCGAAGATTGTTGATTGCATGCTGAATATTTACGTTCAAGCTGTGTGCCACAGCCAGTGCTGCCAGCACGCTTCCCACTTGATGCCTCCCTATAATGTTTGGCAGTGCGCATTCGTAGGACCTGCCGCCAACAGAAATTTCCAGCGCAAGTCCTTTTGCTCCCAGCCGGTCGGCGCGCACAAGCTGAACATCAGCTTTCTGTTCTTCTCCAAACGTGATAACCGGCGCTTTGATGTGCTCACGCATCGCGCGCACCAGCGGATCATCACCATTCAAAACTGCAGTCCCATTTTCCGGAAGCGATACAACCAGCGACATCTTTTCATGCGCCACCATTTCTTTGCTAACAAAATGCAGCAGGTGCGTTGACCCAACATTGGTGATCACTCCGATCTTGAATGGCACTTGCTGGACCAGCCAATCAATGTCCCCGGGCCGGTCAGCACCCAGCTCCAGCACTATTGTATCCGGCTCAACCTCCGCCTTCTCCCGAATCAGGCTATCAGCCAAAACGTGAATCCATCCTCTTCGATCCGCCGCCGCCTGCATGCCAAGAATAGATAACGCGACGCCTATGGGCGTATTGTAACTTTTGTGTGAAATCCGTACCTGCCGATCGTCTTTGATCGCCAACGCAATTGCCTCTTTTGTCAGCGTTTTGCCATAACTGCCCGTTACACCAATCAGCGTCGGCTGGTATTTTTTTACATACTCCCTCGCCCGACTCCAAAGGACTTTCTCGCCCAGTTTTCGCAAAAACATACCCCGTATATCAACATCACCCTGCAACGCTGAAAGACCGTCGCCGGGGCAGATGCTTACATGTTAGTTTCAACCGAAAAACAGTCGGATATCCTAGTACAGCAATCGCGTTGCTGAATAAGACAGGTCTCGGCGATGTTGTATTACGGGGCATGCACATATTATAACAGTTTTTCGTCTTCCCGAGCACGCCGGCAATTCCGCCCGAAAAGACGCGGTCAGATTCCCCAGCGTCGAATCTGCCGCTTAGGCCTCCTCGAGCTGCTGTCAAGGCAACAAGGCCTATGACAGACCATGCCAGCTCGAATCCGGCATACTTTTCTTTGCAGAATTCCCGCCGCGCCACAGTCTTCTCGCTTGCTAAAAGACTACCGCTACTACTTCTTGTTGAAGCTAATAGAATCATAAAGGGAATTCAAAATTTGCAGCTGCGCCCTACTAATGGCGACGTCCTCAATAACAACGGCAACAAGGTTCTTTAAAGAAACAGTGACAACCGTATTGCCATACACCAGAAAATCAACGTCGAATTGAAATTTTTTCGGGAGAATTTTTGTATCACCTAACTTCCGCTTATTTTTTTCCTTCAAATACCATCTTGCTTCTGCCGAACTATCAATAAGCTCTTTGGTCTCAATGTTGCTGTCTTGCATACGATCAAGCAGCGCGAGCATTTCTTTTTCACTGAATATTTTGGCGAACTCATGCAAATTAACAAGCGAGAATAACTCTGACTGCTGCAGAATTTCATTTTCATACAGTCCATAGATTCCCTGTTTGCCTTCGTAGAAACGTACCTTAGGTTTGCCTTGGGTGGTATTAAGAAGCGCGCGCAATTCCGGCAATGATTGCTCAAGAAGCTGCGTTTTGCGTTGAAGACGCTCTAACAACGCTTTCGGATCAATTGCCTGATAGAACTTAGTACTCCCACGAGGAATAATCTCAACAAGACCCATTTGCAGGAGCTCGTTAAGCACTACATAAGCAGTAGGGCGCTTTACGGCTGCTTTATTGGCAATTCTCAGCACCGGAGCCCTTCCAAGCTCTAACGTTGCGAGGTATATAGCAGCCTGTTTTTCAGACAGGCCGTATTGCTCAAGAATATCGTGAAGAGCCACCCTATTATTGTATATCAGTCAATGTTAAATGTCAATATTTTTGACATCACAAATTTCTAATCAAATAAATCACTAATTAAAAGCTTAATAAGGCTGGTAATTAGTAATTTTAGGTAAGTAATATTATTATATTAATATTGACATATAAGGCAATTACGCTATAATGCGGGCAGTACCTTCAAATTCCAAACGAACTTCCTCTCCGCAGGGTGCGGGACAGGGAGTAAGTCACAAACTTAAGGAGTTCCGCAATGCTGTACCGACACCCCCCTACTGGAAAGATTTACCAAGGCGCCGTCACTTCCTACCCGTCCGGGGAATTCGCATATTTATGCGAAGAGAACCCTCGGAGTCTGGTGTGGAGTGCTTCGTACCAAACGCAAGAAGCGGCCAACCAGGCCCTGGAGCATCAGGTGGCGGAAGAGATGGGACTCGAACGTTTGAGCCAGGAGAACCATGTAGAGTCAATGCCCGAATACGAAAGGAGGTATCTTGGAATATAATCCTTGGACCGGTGTGCGATAGCACAAAGGCGATACCGGTATACCCAAATTCGCCCTTCTTTCCCAGTCCCGCCCATCGCGGAATTGGGATGAGGAGAAATCCTTATCGCACCTTACAACTTCCTCACAAGGAGAAAGCCATGAAGATTCTGGTTATTGACGACAAAGCTATTCATCGCCATGCCGCGCACGCTCAGTTGGCTGACCATGAACTAACCATCGTCGGAACCTACGACGATGCCGTTTATGCTCTAAGCCACTGGAAAGCGGGCGAAATAGTCGTCGGAGGTTTCGATGTTGTGCTGGTCGACTTAATGTTACCAGCCAGCAGGCGCACCATGGGACCGGAAGGTATGAAGTTTGTAGGGCAGGAAATGCCCGTTGGCACGTTCCTCGTACTCCTGGCAATGAAGCTGGGCATCAAGTACGTGGGTCTGCTGACAGACACAAACCATCATAACCATCCGGCCTCCGCCTGTATCGATGACCTCTTCGACATCGGCCGCGGAATCAAGCCTCACGACTTCGGAGGATCCACAGTACTCTGCACGAGCTATCCTGGACTCATCAAGGAGGATGGGTCAAAGGACTGGCACAAGCTACTTGAGTATCTTCTTCCTAACTAGTGAGCTGATCGCCAGGTATCTAGTAAGCGTTCACAGCGCACCTGGCGTGAGTGGGGATCCTGCGAAAACAATACCGCAGGGCGAGACCACAGCACGCAAACCTCATGTTTTTACAACGTGAGGTTTTTTCATTTTTGTCTTCTCGTGCAACCACTGTTTAAGGTGTTTTCATGCAAAGCGCAGCCAAGATTCTGCTAAGAAAAATGTCGCGCAGGTCGAGCGGGCATGGCCCCGCCACAGGCGGGGAGCGAGACCGAGCGCAAGCGACAATTTTCTCGCGGGGAAAATTGATCGCGCTTTTTCGTGCAGAATCTTGGCTGCGCTTACTCTCCCTCTACCTTAAACGTCGGCTGCTTGATGCTGTCGTCGTATGAGGGCGGTATCTGGTAATAATTGAGCAGCTTGGCGGCAATGTGCTTGAACATGGGCGCGGCTGTGCCGGAAGCGAAGGAAAGCCCTGCCGGATTATCCAGTTTGATCAATATCGTAAACTGCGGATCCGGCACCGGGCCGAAACCGACAAAGGATATGATCTTTTTATCTTTGGCGTATTTACCTTCCTCATCCGGCACCTGCGCCGTTCCCGTTTTTCCAGCAAGATAATACCCCGGCACGCGCGCCAGTTGGGCCACTCCGTTTTCTAAAACGCCAACCATCATGGCAGAGACCGTATCAGCAGTTTCTTCCGAGATTACCTGCCGGACGTCTTTAGCCAGCGTCACTTTTTCTTCTCCTTCCGCACCTCTCACGCTCTCGACAATATGCGGCTGGACCAGCTTGCCATCGTTTGCTAGCACGTTAATCGCGTTCAAAGCCTGCAGCGGCGTTAAGGCCACGCCCTGTCCGAATCCGGCCGTGGCCACAGTCGCAATATTCCACTTGGCCGGCTCCGGCAGATTGGTTTGGGTTTCTCCCTCGAGTTCAATACCGGTGCGCTCGCCCATGCCAAACCGCCGCAGGTAATCATAGAGCATCTCCCGGCCCATTTGCTGCGCCACCCAAACCATGCCCACATTATTTGATTGCTCCAATATTTGTGTCATTGTCTGTGTGCCCCAGTGCCGGCCGTCAAATGTATCGATCGTGTATTCGGCTACTTTCACCGGTCCGCTGTCAACATAGGTTGTGTCAGGCTTAACCAAATCTTCCTCAATAGCACCGGCCATGATGACCGGCTTGAGAATTGACCCGGGCTCGAATATATCAGACACCACAGGATTTAACTGTACGCGCGGGTCGCGGATAGCGTAGTAGCTGTTGGGATCGAACGTGGGATAGGTAGCCATACCAAGAACCGCCCCTGTCTTTGGATTCATGACAATAACGCTTCCCCGCTCGGCCTGATAGCGCTCGACGCCGTCTTTTAGCTCCCGCTCAATGAATGACTGCACCACGCGGTCTACTGTCAGCACAACATCGGCCCCGTCCTGCGCCGGCCTAAACTCATTGTTAGCCACGCCGATAAACCGGCCGGAAGAATCGCGCTCGCCTGAAAGCCAGCCGAAATCACCCTTGAGCTGGTCTTCAAAATATCCTTCAATACCGTATCGGCCCTGTCGTTTTTCTGTATCAAATCCGACATACCCGAGCACATGCGCCAGCAAACTTTTTTCCGGATAAATCCGGATTTCCTGCTCTTCCAATATAACTCCCGTGATCTTACGCTCATCCAGAAATTTTTTGAATTCATCGTCCAGAACTTCATACGACCGCAAAAAGGGTTCATAAGGATCTGTGCGCTGGTCAAATTTCTTAATCAGCTCATCGCGTAAAATGACCAGCTCCTCTTCCGGCGAAGGGGTGGGCAGGGGCGTTGGGACGTCTGCACTCTCTGGTTTGGGAGTGGGCAGCGGCTTCTGTCCTGTTAGTGCCATAATATCCCCCATCCGCGCTTGTTGCCGCTGACGGAACGCCAGAATGGCCGGAGCCAGCTCATCTACAGCTTGCTGCGGATTAGCCATATCCCGCGGTACAGCATAGGCGATCCAGGCTTTCTGATTGCTGGCCACCGGAAAGGCTTCGCCCACTCTTCCTTCTGTTACATAAACGGTGCCGCGATGCGGCAGCAGTTCAGAAGCTCGTTTGCGCTGAGCTTCAGCCACCGCGGAAAAATGGCCATACCGGAAAACCTGCAAGTCGGTTAAGCGGGCCAGCAACAGCCCAAATAAAGCTAATCCAACCAGCAGCAATAACCGAATGCGGCGATCGGCGTTATAAGAAGTCGAGGCCATAAATAATCAAAAGATATTTACTTCAAGCCAGGCGAGTACCCTTGGGTTGAAGGCACCGGCCTTACCTGGTATTAGCTGCCACGCGGTCCTGGACCGGTGCCAGATATGTTACCTTATCTGTCGAAACCAGATTAAGCTGTTTTACTCTTTCTTCAACAACCTGAAGGGACCGCAGCTCCGCCCCTTCTAATTCTAATTGCCGCTGCCTCTCGCGGAGTTCAACGATATTAGATTCAAGCTCGCGCACATCTGTTCCTTGCGAGGCGGTGTTAACTACCTGCTGTAGATAGAAAAATCCTAGTAATCCTACCATAAGAATAGCGATTAACCCGAAGATTACCGTCACCGTTGTATGGTCTGTACTGCCTTTTTGGTAATGAAAAAGGCTGCGACGCTGCGGCTGGCCCCAGACAATGGACCGGCGCCCAGAGGGTCGTCGCAGGCTGCGCCAGCCTCTTGGTCGAATGGCGGCACGAGGGCGCGAAGCTTGTCTTGGCAGTACATGTTGTGAAATATTTGGTCTCACGGTATTTGTGTTTGTTTAATTTTTTTTATTGAAGCTTTTAGCTCCTTTTCCGTGGATTTACTCTATCCACTACTCCCGCTAGCGGCGAGGCTCACCAAGGGCGGCACCACAAGCTACTCACTCTTTTCTCATGGCAACTCTTAATTTTGCTGATCGGGCTCTTGGATTGCGGGAAACTTCCTCAGCCGTTGCTTCGATTGGCCGCTTGGTGATGATCTCTAGCGAGGCTTGGTGGTTACAAGTGCAGATCAACTCTGGCGGAATCTGCAGGCAATCTTTCGTTTCCTGGCGGAAGAAGTGTTTTACAATCCGATCCTCCAGGCTGTGAAAGCTGATCACCGCGATCAACCCGGCCGGCTTGAGCACGCCGACCGCTTGCGGCAACGCCGCCCGCAACGATTCCAACTCCCGGTTCACTGCTAACCGCAATGCCTGAAAGGTCCGCGTAGCCGGGTGAATCCTGCCCCGTTCATAGTTTGAGGGTACTGTCTGAACAATAACCTCTGCCAGTTCAGCAGCAGTGGCGGTTGGAGACAGTTTCTCCTTGATAGCTCCCGCTATCAGCCGGCTGTGTCTTTCCTCTCCGTATTTGCCGATGAGCTCGGCCAGCTGCCCAATGGATGACCCGTTAATAATGTCGAGCGCATCAGGATAGATGTTGAGCCTGCGTTCGAGCATATTAAGCACTTCTACGTCTGCCGGCGGAAGATATTCAGTCTGTCCGTACCGCATAGAGAGCGGTCCGCCTGAACGGTACGAGAAGCCCCGCTTTTCGTCTGACAATTGATGGCTGCCTATCCCCAAATCAAACAAAATGTGGGTAAAGGGTGGCGTTGCCCGATCAGAGTTGATGCCGGCGCCATCAAGCGCCTGCGGCAATCGTGCGAAGCTGGAGTGAATATAAATCACCAGCGCCTGGTAAGCCGCCAGTCGCTTTTTTGCTTCCTCCAGAGCGTTGCTATCCGCATCAAGCGCCACAACCATCCATCGCTGCGATGATGGCACCGTTGCTGAATCCGCTCCGACAGCTTGTAGATATGCGGCAGCATGCCCCCCCAAACCAACAGTCGCATCAAGCAATGTGTCCCCCCGTTTCGGTTGAAAATGTGCCAGCAGTTCCTTAACAAGCACCGGCTGGTGTTCCAATTTTTGCGTCATTGCTAAATCCCCAAATCTACCATGGCCGCGGCAATGTCATCGCTTGCCTCTTCCGTTTTAGCCTTATACTGCGCCCATCTTCCTTCGTCCCACAGTTCGAGGCGGTTAAAGAGGCCGGCTACGACCACTGGCTTATTCAAGCTTGCGTACTGGCGCAAATATTCAGGCACCATGACTCTGCCTTGCGAATCAAGCTGAGCATCCCACGCCCCGGCCAGCATTAAGCGGGAAAAAGCCCGGCTATTGCTGTGGCTTAAGGGCAATTGGGCCAGCTTCGCTGCTAATTCATTCCACGCTTCAAGCGGATATGCGAACAAGCAATGGTCAAGACCGCGAGTAATGACTACGCCCTGGCGTAATGTCCGCCGGAATTTCGCTGGAATACTTAATCTTCCTTTGCTATCCAAGTTGTGACGATACTCTCCGATAAACATAGCTGCTGATCTTTCAAAGTCAGGAAATAACGCTTCGGTCTCCGGGCGCCCCCATGTTTTTGCAGACCTTCTCCTTTCGGTGGCCCCGCTTTCGCTGCAAACCCCCTGCCGGGCCTCTGCCAAAACTTGATCCAAATGAATGTGGAATTAGGAAGGAACAGCTCTACCCCCACGCCTGGCGATCATAAAGAGAGTGCCCGCCAAGCGCGAAGGTAAAGAGAGAGAGTAACGAATTTACGGCAACAAACAAAAGAACTGAAGCATTGTGCACTATACTTTGGCACAGTGCCCCCCACTTTTCCCCACTTTTTTCCACCTACATCCACTTTACTACGCTATATACCACATGACAACACTGTGGCGGGGTGATTTATCCACAATCCTTCACTCGGCGTCAGCCTCGGGAAGGGTTGTGCCCTGTGTAGCCCCTGCAGGATGTGGGGGCGAAGTAGGGCTATTATATGCCGAGCTACGGAATTGCAGGCAGGCTGTGGCTAGCGCCGCGCCCAGCGCAGCCTTTGGCGAAGTTGGGAAGCTCCTTGAGGAGTGAAGTTGGCCAATAGTCGAAGGGCCAGTCTATGTCTTCTCTCCTTCACTCATTATCAGCTGGACTATCAGAAACGAACCGCTGCCGAGAGTATTCATCAGCAAATCCATTGAGGTATCATACTGCCCGCCCACCAGATCGGTTTTGAAGATGCCGTCAAAAAGCAACTCAAACAGTTCGTTACCTACCCCGGCTAGAGACGTAATCGCCAGTACAAGAAAAGCGGTGTAGTAAGGATGTTTTTGCCATACGTCCTGTGGTAAATATTTAAGAAAGAAAATCCAGACAATATACGTAATGAGGACAAAACTGGCAAAGTGTTCGGCTCGGTTCAAGAGAGGAAATTCTTCCTGGCCGCGCACGAGCAGCGAAATCAGATGTAAAAGATATACGGCAACTATTAAAGGAAAAGCAAAACTCAAATTGATATCCCTCTTGCGAAAAACATCATAGATTTTCTCAGCCACAATGTAGATGCCAAGCAAATACCCTACCCACAAGAGCGCGTAGTAAGGTAATTGCCCGCGAAGGATGAGGCTAAGCAAAAATAAAAAATATAAAAGAAACGCCATCCGGCTAAAAACCATGACCGTGGGCGTTTCTGGGCGCGCTGTCCTGTTCGATTGATCGCGCATGCGCCTTGACCTACATCCAAGCGGCTAGAATTGCACCCATGAGTATGAAGTTTACCAGATGGTATCCGCTGTTCAGCGTGTATAGTTTCATCGGCTTGCCTTCCCACAACATCATTCCAGCCATAGTTGTGGCAACAAAACCAAGCCAGATCCAAAACCCGACTTTTGCGCCATCTATCATAGTGATTGCCTGGGCCCAATCAACCAGCATAGCCAGCACGGCGGATGTTATAAGCGCCCCGATGAATGCCAAGGCATACGCCTTACCGGCACCTTTTTTCATGGCTTTCTGCTGTTGATCAGTAAAACCCATCAAGGCCACCCACTGCTTGCCAAAACCAGCTGGTGAATACCAGAACGCCCCCAGTGCCATGCTTACGATAGCCGCGACAATAACTGCTACCCAATTTATATCGACAATTGGCACTGTCATCACCGCCTTCCATAATTAATATGCGTCACAAACGATCTGCTGTTTATTGTAGATCGTGCGACAACAAAAGTCACGCGGGAGAACTCTTAGTCGGTCATGTTGCTACAGAATCCCGAACGATGTTGCTAGCTTTTTGTATCAGATTGCTCGGCTGCAAATCCTGCGGCAAGCGGTTCACAATTTCCTTGTACTGGGCAGCAAAGAGCTGGCGTAAAAACATATCGCTGAAATTAAGCCGGTACTGATATTCATTCATCGTCATTGGCGTATATATTATTTCTCTATTGATCTGACTTTCAACGCGCCGCGCGAACGCCTCTAGCTTCTTTTCATCTACGTTACCGATGATCAGTAAATCGGTTGGCGCGCCTTGCGCACCCGTGAAATATCCGGAAACGCAAACATACTGAATGTCTCCCACATTCTCTATGTGCTTAAATAACACATCTTCCATACCGGGGCCGGCTTTCTGCATAATAGATGCCAGCTCACTCAATAACATAAAGGATTCGTCCACAACGTAATACTTGCGCCGCCGTTCCTGGTAACTTTTCAACATGCCGATTTTCTCCAGAATACCAAGCTCCCGGCGGACGGCATTCAGCCGCTCGTTGACCGTGCGGGAAATCTCCCGTACATAATAAGGTCGCTTCACCCCGGTCGTGAACAGCGTAATTACTTTAACACGAGTGCGTGATCCGAAAATCTTTTCTAAAGGAAATTGTCTTACTGTCATATCTGTTTGGGATGGTTGTGTCAGCTATATACTCGACACCTTAATGATGCATACAGTGGCTTTATGGGTACGTATTAGAATCTAAACAAGCTCTTTTTTCGCGGCACAGTCTAAGAATACCTCGAGTGTACTGGCGGGGATAGAAAGAAGCAAGACGGCCCAACGTGCTATACTTGTTCTATGCCCAGCAACAATTATTTTACACTATCTGCCCATGGGCAGATAGACTAAAGAGCAACACACAAGTCTTCCTAAAATCGATGGTCTGCCGGGCACAGATAAAACACACTTCAACTCTTCTCTCGCTTCGCTGCGCCGGGTAAAGTATTGTTACTGGGTATATCTATATCTGATCAGAATGAAGAAAAGTGATGCTGTCCAGACACTCACCACACCGTATCCTTCAGCCTGACACTGCTGAGCTCATTTTGTGCCGCGACAGCAGGTTTGTCTGCGATACATATATGTTCGATCCTTCTCCCGGAGAAGAAGATTTCGGCTACTTATTTGCGGCCGGTGAAGCTGAAAACAGAGGCGGCGTGGGAGCCGAGCTGCTGGAAACTACCATGACGGCTATGCAGCGCGAATACTACCGCGATCAGGGACGTTCCACCGCCACAAGTTTTGAGATGGCATTACACCAGGCCAACCTCATCCTGCATGATACCGCCGAACAGGGCGTGCGCGACTGGATGGGTTATTTCCATATGGCGGTCGGAGTGTTGATTGGCCAGCAGCTTCACTTAAGCGTGGCTGGTGGCGCCAAAGTATACGTCGCGCGAAAAACTCACCTCGTTGACACGTCCAGTGGACTGGCACACTTTCCTATTACCAACCCCTTGCAGACGTTTTCCCAAGTCGCGAGCGGTGAAGTTGCTGCCTCCGATATCCTGTTTTTTACCACAAATAATTTTGGCAGGATTTTTCGGCTGGCCGATGTCGGCCGCTTCACGCTCGAGCAGGCAGCGGCAACTATTTCACAGCGACTTGAGCAACTCTATTCTGATCAGGGACATCGCGAACCGCTGGCAGTGCTCACCGTGTCTCTGCGGCCGCCCTACGGGGCCCAGCAGGCGGATCGTTCAGCGGTACCTGCAACTGCTCCCGTCCGGGACCGCCGGCAAACAAGCAGCTTACATCAGGCCAACCTGGCGCCGCGGCAACCGTTAATTATCCACCGCTCAGCATGGCAACAAACATTCCTTTTTATCGCCCAAATATTAGTGACGGCGTGGCAGTCGATGCGTCGGTATGTCTGGCCCGTGCTCAAATACGGATCGCAACAAGGCGGCCGCGTTCTGATAAAGGCCTCGCGCGCCACCGGGAGAAATCTGCAGACAATGGCCTCCCGCGGCAAAGCAAAAACCCTGCCTTACTTTTCGCGCGCAGGCGCACCGGTACAAAACGGCACCAGGGCCGGCCTCCTCGCCTGGACAAAATCTCTACCGAACAGAATCCGCCACGGTATAACAACCTTGCCTATTTCGAGTAAGGTGTTTGCCGTGATCGCAATTGTTTTGCTACTGGCTCTGTCCACCAGCATCTTCCTCTTGCAGAGAAAGCGGTCAGCCGACCGGGATTTCCAGCAAGCGAGCGAACTCCTTCATGAGGCCAGAACTAAAAAAGGCGCAGCGGAAACGGCGCTGATCTATGATAATCGCGACCAGGCCAGAGGTCTGCTGCAGGAAGCGCGCGACTTAACGGCGCGCTTGGACCAGAGCGGGCTCTATGCCGAGGAATCAGCGTTACTGGCGTCGGAAATTACTGCGCAATATGATCGCCTGCAACGCATTACACGCGCCTCGAGCGCACAAGTTGAGGTGGTAGGAGATGTCGCCACGCTCATATCAGGCAAAGAGCCTACGAGAATTTTCCTGGTTGATGATGCCGTGTATACTTTTAATCCTGAAAACAATTCAATCGTAAAAGTTACAGCTGGCTCCGCGCCCGTTGTTGTCCATCAAACATCGCAAGGCATTGGCTTTCTCACCCATGGAGCAGTGCATCAGCCGGATAAAACAATTACATTTGGCACAGATCCGGCCGGCATTGCCCTCTTCGACGCCAAGGACGAAACGCTCCTCTCGCAGGATATCCAGTTCAGCAGCAGCAAACCGGAGCTGGTGGACATGGCTGTCTTCGGCAACCGGCTGTATGCCTATGACAAAGCCGGCGGCAATATCTTTTCATTCAATAAAACACTGCGCGGATACAGCAGCGGATCGGCGTGGATTACGCAAGCCGAAGCGCCAACGAGCGACATTAAAAGTATTGCGGTCGACGGCAACATCTTTACGCTCCATCAGGATGGTACAATCCGCCGCTTCTTCAAGGGAGAGCTGGCCGAGTTTGCCCAAGAGCAAACAGATCCTGGCACATCGTCTGCTGCCAGATTATTCACCGTCGATACTATGCAATATCTGTATGTTCTTGATCCGCCAAACCGTCGCGTGATTGTCTACGAAAAAACTGGCCAACTGGTCCGTCAAATTCTGGTTGAGGCGGCCCAGAAGCTCACCGATATAAGCATCTCGCCTGACGAGAAAACTTTATACGCTCTCGATGGCACAAGAATATTGAAACTGGCGCTGGAATAGGATTGGTAATTCCGGATAATGCCTCGGCTAGCAGCTACGACCGCCGGCTTATGCTGCAGCCGGCAAAGAACGGGTGTCTATGGTTATTTGCTGGCCCGGTTGCACTACTGCCCGCACGATCCGTTCAGCGACTACGTATTCAACCGTATCTTGAATCGCCCGCGCCATCGGCCTTGCCCCGAACTCGGGATCGTAACCAATCCTGGCCAGGTAATCTACCAGCTCCTCGGTAATGGCAACCGTGACGCCGCGTTCGGCGTCAAGCCGTTTGTTTAGGTTACGCAGCATCAGTGTTGCAATTTGCTTGATATGTTCTTGGGTAAGCGGCGCAAATGTTATAACGCCATCAAATCGATTAAGGACCTCCGGCTGGAAAATTCCTTGCCGCAGAATATGCTCGCGCAGCTGATCGTTAAAATCCGCCGGCACGGAACCGGTTGCACTTACACCGGTTCGAATAAATTCCGCGCCAGCATTGCTGGTGGCAATGATAATCGTGTGATGAAACGAATACTTGTGGCCGCGATGATCAGTTATATATCCCTCGTCAAATACCGGCAGGAACATTTGCTTAACTGCTGAATCGGCTTTCTCAAATTCATCAAGCAACAATACGGAGAACGGATGATCGGCAATTAATGCTGTCAGAGCGCCAGTCTCATGAGACCCTCCGCCTGTCAGGCGTTCGACACTTTGCTCTCCTTGAAAATCTGTCATATCAAGACGCTGCATATAATCCTGCGAACCAAAATACGCTTCAGCCAGCGCCTTGGCTGTTTCCGTTTTGCCCACGCCGGTCGGACCCAGGAACAGAAACGTTCCGATCGGCCGCTTGAGACTGCGCACTCCGGCGCGGGAGCGAATCATGGCCCGCGCCACCGCGGCCACCGCCGTTTCCTGATTCACAATCCGCCGGTGAATAATATCTTCCAGCTGGAGCAGGTGTTGCTGCTCCTGCCCGCTGATAACGCCAACATTAACTCCCACCTTGAGCGAAATGAGGTGGTGAACATCTGCGACGGTAATAGTGTTCGCGCCGCTTCCCTGCGCCCGCACAACCGCTTCCTCCAACAGATCAAAGGCTTTCTCGGGAAAAGGAATAAACGGCAAAATGGATGCAGTTTTGGCAACGATTTCCCGCAGCGTCCGGTACGGCACAAACATATCGGCGGCAGTTTCCCACGTCGGGGCAGTCAGCGCCATTAGTTGCAGAGTCTGTCTCTCGTCCAGCGGCGGTACCTGGACAATTTCAAAAAAGTGCAGCAGTTCAGCGTTGTTTTTTATGCGCACGTGGTATTCATCACTCGACATAATCACAACCACGCGCACTTTCCCCGAAGAGAAAAACGGGACGAGCAAATCAGTCAGATTGATCTGCTGTTCGCCGGCAGCGCCCAGAATGCTGCTCACCCCGTCTAAGACCGCGACGACATTGCCGGCACGCTCCATCTCGTCCAAGGCTCTCGATATCATGGAGAGTTGACCGGCGCCGGAGGCACCCAGGGCAAGTAACTGGCTAATGTGCATATATATAATGCGCTGACCATTGAGCGCAGGATGTGCAGTGGCAGCATTAACACGACGGGCCAGCTCTTTTACTACTCCCAGCCGGCCAACGCCGGGATGGCCGACCACCAGCACATTGCTCTGTCGGGCCCGGGCCAGCGCGGTAATAAGTTCCTCAACCTGCTCGAGGTGCCCGTACGGAACATCCCACAAGTCGCCGGATGGAACATGCGAGAATTGGTCGACGAAAGGCGTGAATCCCGAGGCCCAGGAAAGCCCGATGCCGGTAAAACGAAGCATGTTTTCCGCTGCCCACCAGCGGCGGGCTTGGCTCTGTGTTTGCTGCCAAGTGTGCTGCCACCAGAGGCCAAATGAGACATCATCCTCCCGCAGGTTATACTGGCGCCAGAAATTGTGCAGTCCGGGATGGAGCAAAAACACGCCAGCCATATCTACAATAT
>CAYJWL010000018.1:0-16349 GCA_964373855.1 uncultured Candidatus Saccharibacteria bacterium | reverse complement strand
ATCAGCGGGTGGTTGTGGCGCTAAATCCGTATCGCGATACGACCGTGGAGAGCCGGCCGGAGTGGCCGCTGTCGAAAGTTGAAGAGCAGAACGTTCGAGACTTCGGCCAGCCGCACGTTATGTCTGAATACGCTCCGCACATAACGTTGACTCGCCTCAAAACAGAGCAAGAACAGCCAGCCGCAGACAGGGAGATTGATATTAACCATGGCGTGATGAACTTTCAATGTCGCACGATGGCTGTGGTCCGCAGCTGGGAGCACGGAACCTGTGCATCAATTCTTGAGGAATTTGACTTGCAGCCTCCGCCCAAAAGTATTCCCGGCCATCTATGATTATCGTTTCTTTTCCCCCTGGTCCGGCACAAGGGGACTTTTTTTATAATTGCCTTTTACCGCAGTCTCCTCAATACTTTAATAATGCCTATTTGGTATTGGTATGAGTGAAATTATTGTGACAGGCGGAGCCGGGTTCATTGGGAGTGCGCTGGTGTGGGGATTGAACCAGCGAGGCGAGGAAGATATCCTGATTGTCGATTCTCTTGATCATGACGAGAAAGAGCACAATGTCGCGCCGCTCAAGTATGACACTGTGATAAGCGGTGATGAATTCCGACGGCGGCTGAAGGAGGGTGATTTCGATAATGAGGGTATCGCGGGAATTCTGCACATGGGAGCGATCAGCTCGACCATTGTGAAGGACTGGAATACATATCAGGATGCCAATGTTGATTTTTCTCAAGAGGTGATCCGGTGGTGTGTTGACCGTAACGTGAGATGTGTTTATGCCTCGAGTGCGGCAACGTACGGGAAGGGCGGCAAAGGATACAGCGACGATCACGCGCTATTTGATGAATTAGAACCGATGAATTTATACGGGAAATCTAAGCTGATGGTAGATATCTGGGCGCGTGATGGCGGATATTTGGATAAGGTAGCCGGTTTGCGTTACTTTAATGTCTTCGGACCGAATGAGTGGCATAAAGGCGAAATGAGCAGTGTTATTGCCAAACGTTTTGCCGATGTCCGCGACGGCAAACCCATCCGCCTTTTTAAATCGTACCATCCCGATTACGCCGACGGGGAATCAGCGCGCGACTTTGTCTATGTGAAGGATGTGGTTGATGCCACGCTATTCTTCTGGGAATCACCAGAGGCAAACGGTGTATGCAATGTTGGTTCAGGCATCGCCCGCTCCTGGAATGATGTTGCCCGCGCATTGTTTTCAGCGCTTAACCAGGAAACGCAGATAGAATACTTTGATATGCCCGGGCCTATCCGAAACCAGTATCAGTATTTTACACAGTCTGATGTCTCAAAGCTGCGGGAGGCAGGATACAAAACCAGGATGAGGAGCTTGGAAAACGCAACTAATGATTACGTCAGGAACTATTTAGTGCCTCACCTTCACCTCGGGGAGGACAGATCATAGGGATGGTTTAGTTATATACTTCAGCTATACTGATGCATATGAAGAGTTTTTCCATCAATGAAGCGTTGTCGTACGGCTGGAACGTGACTAACAATAATTGGCTGTTTTTTGCAGGAATTTTGATTGTGCTTTTCGTTGTCCAGGCGGTGGTGCAAGCGCTTAGCGTCTGGGAAAGGGCGGCACTGATTGTGGCTATTGTTGCTCTGGCTATCTCGGTCATTTTCAAAATGGGCATGATTACTATCAGCCTCAAATTCGCGGACGGCGGCAAGGCGGCATGGGCAGATCTCTACTCTACCATCAAGCCATTCTGGCGGTTTCTTGAAGCCAGTGTTCTTTTCGGCATTGGCACGACGATCGGCCTCATCGTATTCGTTGTTCCCGGCATTATGTTTGCGCTGGCCTGTCAGTATTTCGGATATCTAATAGTTGACCGCGGGCTCGGCGTTATTGCTGCTCTAAAGCGCAGCGCAGAAATAACTAAAGGGGTGCGGTTGCAGCTGCTTGGTTTCGCGGTTATTCTCTGGCTGCTTAATCTGGCTGGCATGATGCTGTTTTTAGTTGGGCTATTAGTGACAGTCCCTATAACAATGGTCGCCGCAGCCCATGTCTATCGTATGCTTGAGGCGGCCACACCAGCCGCTGGCGCCAAACGACAGACGACATAGTGAAGCTAGTCATCTTCGTCCGGTATGATTAGTGTATGAAGGGAATCATTTTAGCGGGGGGTTCCGGTACCCGGCTTTACCCCATTACGCTGGCGGTAAGCAAGCAGCTTATCCCGGTGTACGACAAGCCGATGATTTATTATCCGCTCTCGACTTTAATGCTGGCCGGCATTCGGGACGTGCTTATTATTTCCACGCCGCGTGATTTGCCGCACTATCAAGCACTGTTAGGTGATGGCTCCCGGTTAGGCATAAAATTTGAATATCTTGAGCAGCCCAGACCAGAAGGCCTGCCGCAGGCTTTCGTTCTGGGCGAGAGCTTTGTTGGCGATGACCGGGTAGCCCTTATTCTGGGAGATAATATTTTTTATGGCGGAGGACTATCAAGAGTGTTGCGGGAGGCGCAAGAGCACGTGACAAAAAACGGCGGCGGTATGATTTTTGGATATCACGTGCCTGACCCGGAAAGATCAGGCGTGGTGGCGTTTAATGAGGCTGGGAACGTTACTTCGATTGAGGAAAAACCGCAGCATCCGAAATCGCACTATGCCATACCCGGACTCTATTTCTTTGATAATCAGGTAGCGTCTATTGCAACTAATCTTAAACCATCGGCTCGAGGCGAGACGGAGATTGTTGATGTCCATAAAGCATATCTGAAGCAAGGCAAACTTAAGGTAACCGTGCTTGGCCGTGGCGTCGCCTGGCTTGACACAGGAACACACGCTTCACTCTTGCAGGCTGGTAATTTTGTTCAGATTGTTGAAGAGCGTCAAGGCTTCAAGATCGGCTGCATTGAGGAAGTTGCCTACCGCATGGGCTATATCAACAAAGAGCAGCTGTTGGAATTAGCCGGCGAGTTTACAAAAAGCGGCTACGGTAATTATTTGATGGAGATAGCGCAAGCAAGAGAGTAGGGAGTAGGATACCCAGTCTATTTTTGATTTAATTTTGATGGCTTCGTCCTCACCATAGCGTCACGCGGTCCGGCCAATCCTCCCATTTCTGCTCATCGGGGCGAATATTTTTTGTAGGTTTCCCAGGCTTGTACCACCTATTGATGTATCGATATGTGGAGTTACAGCCCCCCTTTGATAATTCCGGCAATAAAAAAAGCACCCGATGGGATCGGGTGCCAAACTAAAGAGGAGCTTTCATGTGAATGATCGTATTCGTCAGGAGTGAATCTGACTCTTTGAGTTGCATATCGTACAGCATTTAGTGTATTGTTCTCGGGTATTGTGAATCTAATTCATGATTCTTCATTCCTTATTCTGATGTATGAAGTTTAGCCTTGTCATCCCGGCCTATAACGAAGAACAATCCCTCCAGCGGCTTTATAAAGCTGTTTCTGCTGTCATGGAGAGACTCCAAGGAGACTGGGAGATGATAGTCATTAATGATGGCAGTACGGATGGAACCGGCCAGGTCTTGCGAGATCTTAGAGAAAAGGATCGGCGGGTAAAAACTATCAGCTTTCGCCGCAGTTTTGGACAAACGGCCGGCTGGTCGGCCGGTTTTGATCATGCCTCCGGAGAATTTGTTATCGTCATGGATGCCGATTTGCAGAATGATCCCGACGATATTCCGGCGATGCTGGAGAAGCTAAGGCGGGAGAATCTTGATGTTGTTTCCGGCTGGCGCAAGGACCGGAAAGATAACGGTGCTTTGAAAATCGGCAGCAAAATCGGAAATGTCATCCACCGATGGGTGACAGGCGAGAAAATTCACGATCACGGTTGCAGTCTTAAACTCTATAAGAGGGAAGCGCTAAAGGATCTTGAATTGTATGGCGAGATGCATCGCTACATTACCGCGCTGCTTTCGTGGAAAGGTTTCAAGGTTGGCGAAATGGTGGTGCGGCACCATCCACGACGTCACGGTAATACCAAATACAACGTACGAAAAAAACTTAAGGGTTTTCTTGATCTTCTCATTGTAAAGTTTTGGATCCAGTACTCGGCGCGGCCAATGCATTTTTTTGGATCATTTGGTGCCATCTTTATTCTAGCCGGCGGTATATTAGGGGCTATACTCGGAACATTATGGTTGCTGCGGATAATCGGCTTAGCCGGGCGCTCGACACCCCTGCTGGCTGTCCTGCTGGTTCTGCTGGGATTCCAGTTTCTCTTAACGGGTGTTCTGGCTGATGTTGTTGCTCATACATATTATGCGCAGAAAAAGCCATACAGCATCAAAGAGACCAAGGGTTTCTAAATGAAACTACTCCTGATTAACAACGAATTCCCGCCCATAGGCGGGGGCGGGTCTACGGTGACAAGATATGCCATTAGGTACCTGACGAAGGCCGGACATGAAGTAACATTAATAACATCGCGCTGGCGCGGGTTGCCGAAGCGCGAAGTGATTGATGGCGGTACCGTGATTCGGATTCCGGCTGTGCGCCGCTATCGCGATTACTGTGCGCCCTGGGAGCTGGTGACCTTTGGTCTGTCCGCTCTCATCTACGGGCTTTGGCATCTGCGCCGCCACCGCGTTGATTTCATTCAAGCCTATTTTGCCGTTCCGGCCGGATGGGTGGCTTGGCTAGTCAATAAAATATATAAAATTCCCTATGGTGTATATTTTGGCGGCTCTGATATTCCGGGTGCCAACCCATCCCGCTTCAAAAACATTTATCCACTGATTACCCCATTACTCCGGATGATTTGGCGGGGAGCAGAATTCCGCACGGTTTGTTCTGAGGAGTTAGTCCGGCTGGGCAAGCAGGCGGATCCGGCGGGAGATTTTATTCTTATTCCCAACGGCGTGGAAACGGACCGCTTCAAACCAATCCAGCGGCCAGCAAACCCAAAAGTAAAAATATTGTTTATTGGCAGACTTATTCCGCGCAAGGGATTTCAGCGGGTGATTCAGTCTCTGCCGGTTGTCAGGCAGAAAGCACGCCACCCGTTTGAAATAGAGGTTGTCGGAACCGGTGCTGATCGGACGAGCCTGGAACGACTGTCCGAAGATCTGGGCGTGAGCGACCTTATTCATTATGTCGGCCTGGTTCCGTATGACCGGCTCGAGAAATCATATCAGTATGCCGACATTTTTGTTTTGACTTCATTATCAGAGGGTATGCCTTCGGTTATCTTAGAGGCGATGGCCTGCGCCTTGCCAGTCATTGCCAGCAATGTGGGCGGCAACAATGAAATAGTGCATGATGGGGTCAATGGCTACTTGATAGAGGGGGATGATATTGCCACGCTCGCTGCTCGCCTTACGCAATTGATTAGTGAGAGTGAATTGCGCCGCCGCCTGGGAGCGGCCGGCAGGCAGATTGCGCTTCAGTACGACTGGCACACCATTATGAAGAAATATAACAGACTATATGCCAGGTATGGGGCTGGTAATACGTAAACAGATTACTGTGTCCAGATTATCCGCCAATGGCGCTTGCCAGTCCGGCGAGTCCGCTGAAGTGGCGCTGACCCGCTCCTTGTGCCTGTCTCCGACTCTGCCCATACGACGGGCTTTAGGGCAGCCGGAGCCTCGGAGTCGAAGGCTAAGATAGCGGGCAAATTACCGATTATACATAACAATGTGGATATGCAGACAAACGCATCATTGCTCGGGGAACTTGGGGACTACTACAAAGAGAAGTCAATTCTTATCACGGGCGGAGCCGGTTTTATCGGCAGTTCGCTGGCGCACGCTCTGGTTGCCCTTGGCGCCAAGGTAACCGTGCTTGATGCGATGCTGCCTTTATACGGCGGTAATGAATTTAACCTCGCCGGCATTCGAGACAGTATTACCTTTATTAGAGGTGATGTCCGTGACAATAAAGTAGTTCAGGAATTAGTCCGGGGCGCAGACATTATTTACCATTTGGCTGCCCAAGTGAGCTATATCGACTCCAAGGATGAACCATTTCTTGATTTGGATATTAACGGCCGCGGACATCTTGTCCTGCTTGAGGCCGTGCGTCATCACAATTCAAAAGCCAAGGTACTTTTTTCTTCCTCCCGCCTTGTGTACGGAAAAATTTCAACCACGCCAGTTAAGGAAACGCATCCAACCAACCCTTTGTCGCTCTATGGTATCCACAAACTCCTTGGTGAAAAGTATTGCCGATATTATGCCGACAGTTTCGACATTGCCGCTTCCTCCTTAAGGATTCCTAATCCCTACGGTCCGCGCCAGCAGATGAAGCACAGCAAGTATTCGATCGTGGGCTGGTTTGTGCGTCAAGCGATGGCAGGCAAGACAATTGAAATTTTCGGCGACGGCAGCCAGCAGCGGGATTATCTGTACATTGACGATATTGTCAGCGCCTGCCTGCTATTAACGGCCAAGGCGCAGCCAGGAGAGGTATATAACATCGGCACCGACGAAACCGTACGATTTGTTGATATGGTAGATGCTGTCCTGGCGGCCGTGGGCAGCGGCAGCAAAAAACACATTCCCTGGCCGGTGCATTATGAAAAAAATGAGACAGGAAATTACGTGGCCGACACCACGAAAATTCAGACTGCCTGTGGTTGGCAGGCGCAGGTACCTCTCAAGACAGGTATCAGGCAAATGGTGGACTACTATCGCCAGCACCGAGAGCATTACTGGTAGCGAGGTAGTGTAAAGCCCAGAGCGATAAGCTAAAAGATAAAAGCCAAGTCTTTTATCTTGTGTTTTACGCTTTGCGCTTTACGCTTTAATCTTCTTGTATGTCTCCTATTAGTAAGATCACCTGGTCTGTCCTGGTAATCATTGTATTGATCGCCGCCCTAGCCGCGCAGGTTATTCGCGTGCGGCAGGTGGCTATTGAGCAACCCAAATACACTGCCAACAGCGGCGAGGTGGCGGGCGACGTGCTGGTTGGCCAAACCTTCACGGCCGGAGGTAATGATTTATCCGGCGTCAGTGTCATGTTCGCCACGTATTCGGGGCGAAATAATACGGAACCAGTTCGATTTCATTTACGCTCGTCTGTGCGAGATACGCAGGACATTCGCTCAGCCACGGCGCAACCGCGGGATTTTGGCGACAATCAATTTTATCGCTTTGAATTTGCGCCGGTGGCAGATTCCGCCGGCCAGCAGTACTTCTTTTTTGTCGAGGCTCCGACCGCCACGCGGGGTAATGCGGTAGCGGTAGACATTGATGCCAGAGATCCTCATCCGGGCGGATCGGCCTACTTGGCCCGCGGCGTACGTCCGGGAGAATTCAACAGCGACTTGGTGGAGCGGTCGGGCAAACAGAATATAGATGTAGCCTTTGCCACGTATCACACTGTCTCGCTGCGCCAGGCGATCTTTGATAAAGGAGCCGCTGCTTACGGCAGATTTGTCAGCACGTGGGGCGAACGAAAAGTAATTTACAGCATCTGGGCGAAGGTAACGATGCCATTGCTGGCGTGGCTGCTGGCTATCATACTTATTCAACAATCGATGTACGTTAAGCTGATTGAGAAGTTTAACAAAAAAAGTTTCACGTGGTTGCTGCTGGCTCTGCTCTTTGGCTTTGCCCTTATCATTCGATATTGGTATGCGGTTGAACTGCCGTTAACAAATGATGAAGGCAATTATCTGTATGATGCCCGGATGCTGCGTGAGGGGGTGCTGGCCGGCGGGGACGGATATGTAAAAGCTCCGTTCGTAATATTCTGGATTGCTCTCTGGCAGATGTTGCTTGGAAATACGATTTTTGCCGGCAGGTTATCTTCAATTATTATTGGCGCCCTGACACTGTATCCGCTCTATCTTCTATGCCGCGAACTGTGGAGCTCAAAGGCCGTTACCAAAAACTGGATAACGTCGTACTTGAAGCCGGAAAAAAACAGACTGAAGAAGACTGAAGCTGGCTGGGGGCGCCGAGTCGGAATTGTAGCCGCAGCCATGTGGGCCGTAGTCGGTGCGGCGATAGTTTTCAATATTTATGTCCATACCCAGCCGCTGGCGGTGTTCCTGGCCGTATCTTCCTTAAGTCTATTACTCATGGCCTTGCGCGGGACAACGCCGCGCCTGTCATTTCTAGCCACGCCTAAAGCCCCCTCATCAGATGGTTGGTTCTTCCTGGCCGGACTATTAATGGGTATGGCTGTGGCCTCACGTAAAAGCATGTTGGCCTTAGGCTTAGTTCCCGCCGCATTCATTTTACTGGAAGGAAAAAATATTAAATTAAGAATCCATCATCTTATTGTCTTTGGCCTCGGCTTTTTAATTGTAGTAGGCATTGTAGTTGGGGCAGCCTACTGGATCTATGGAGCGGAAGGAGTGTGGGAAGTTTTGGGTTACAACTCGGCCGAGGACGGTATTTTTAGCACTGATCCGGCAGAAGCAGACAATGCGCGCGCCTATTCACTGCGCGGTATGACGCCTTTTTTTCGAGAGTCGTTGCCGCTTATCCTGCTCTCGCTCATCGGACTGGGCATCATTTGTGAGCAACTCATAAGAACTGTGTGGCGTACTAAGCTAACCGCGCCGTCGCGCGCCTTTGCCATCACCGTCGATCATGTTATCCCGAAGCTGGGATGGATCGCGCCTTGGGCAATCTTTGCCTGGGCGTGGCAGTTCTTCTTTGAGTATGAAGGCGCGGCTTTCATGGCGTATGGCATCACTTGGTTGTGGTATTTATTTGCTGTGCTGCTCGCGCTTTTGACAATAATTCCCCGACCGAAGAGTGAGCGGATCGTCTGGCAGCAGCCGCCGCTAGTTGCGGCCAGCTCTCAACCGGGGAGAATTGGACTGCAAACGCCAGCCGTCAAAGAGACAACAGAAGAACCGGCGGGCGTTGCGCGGCATCTAACGGCTGCACTCTTCGCTCCGCTATGGATAGCCGGCCTCACCCTCTTCTACAGCAATTGGATAAAATTTCATGCCAATTACCTGGCGGAATTCATTCCGCCGCTGATTGTATTATCCGCCTTCGGCGTGATTGCACTCTACCGCCGCCTGCAGCCGGGCATCTTTCTCGCTAAGGATTATCCCTTCCTGGAAGTCCTGCGCCGCGTTATGGTCGTCGCGATAACTGCAATTGTTCTTTGGTCGGCAGTTATCTCCAACTACATAACATTTTTATTTGAACACACCGGAACCTTCCAGCTGGGCGCGATCGAGGAAGCAGCTTCGTGGGCGCGGGCTACGATACCTTTGGAGGATTTTATCTTCACCGGTGCGGCGGCCATACCATATGTCTCCGGCCATCGGGTGGTGCTGGACATCGCGCATCCGCGCTGGTACGCCTACGAATTTACGCGCCAGGATACGGCCAGACTACAAACTTTTTTGCCGTCAGCGGAGAATATGGTGCAGGCCTTTCGGGATGCTAAATGGTTTCTGTTTGAGCAGCAAACAGGATTTTCCTTCCTGATGGAATATTCGGAAATTGAATCCGGCCTGGAACGGGATTTTGAGCGCGTTCAGGGCGTAGCTAACGGCTCTAATACGCTGACGTTCTACCGCCGAGTACGATAATGTCTACCGGGGTGAGTTATTTTTTAAATCGGGCTAAGCGGACCCCTTTAAATTGGACGGAAGAAAACCCTGTCTTAGCGGCGATGAGTTTCATCGCCGGCCGGCTGTAAAGGCTAACGTGAGTTAAGGGGTCTTGCACGTAATACCATTGGTCCTGATCACGCTGGTAACCTGCGTCCTCCAGACGCCGGGTTTGGACTAGGAGCGTGCGGCCGGGGCGCAGAATGCGGTGCAACTCCCGGAAAGTTTCGAGCACGTCATCAATGTGCTCCATGGTCTCGACAGCATAGATGCCGTCAAAGGTATCGTTTGGAAAATGAGCTTTGAACAAGTCAATCCGCAAAATATTGGGGTCCTTGGTCGGGCTAAACGGATCCAAGCCTATGATATCAATGTTATCTTTGGCGCGCAGCTGCTGCACGCTCAAGCCGGTGCCGCAGCCGAAATCGAGCATCGTAGGTAAGTTTTTTTTCAAGTAGGCCCGCACCACGCGGTTATAGCCGGGTATGGTTTTAAGAGCCGCATGAAGCCGCCGCGACCACCAGGCCGGTAGCCAAGCCATAAGCTCGATCGCCAGCCATCCCTGCTCACGCATATACTCTGGCTTGCCGTCATGCCATCGGTCCTCACGCGCTTCATCATTAGCGGCAATCTGCTCCTGCGGAGTATGGTCCCTGCTTTTCCAATAGAGGTTGAATAGAAAATTACAGTGCCGGCAATAATAATAGGGGACATTTTTAATGGTGTGGCGGATAGCACTGGCGCGGCCGCACAGCTTGCAAGGTGTAGACATAACCAATCTGCCCATTATCTCTGAAGATTAATATAATTACCACCCCGGGCCTGCTTCTCAATAATAGGCCGGGATGGTATTACGGGTTATTATAAGGCATATGAGCCTTTATAAAAAAAATCTGCTGATTGTTTGCCTCGTCTTTGTGCTGGCTTTATCCCTGCGGCTTCAGGGCTTGGGTTCTTTTATGACGGTCGATGAGGCCAACTGGATGCTGCGCAGCGCTGGCTTTTGGCATGCCATGTGGCGTGATTGGCATCCCCGAGGCACTTTCATGACTACACATCCGGGTGCGACGTTAATGTGGATAGCTGGCGGGGGTATTTTTGGGCAGGAAAGCCGCCTGGGTATTGATATCGACACGTCCAACACCCGGCTTTTCCGGCTGGCCGCGCTGCTGCCGGTGGCGGCTGCGGTATCGGCAATGGTGGCTGTCTGCACATGGCTGTTAACCAAAATAGCGGGACTGTGGCCGGCAGCATGGGCCGGCATATTCCTGGCTGCCGACCCTTATTTTGTCGGCATGAGTCAGGTGGTGCATCTTGATGCTCTGCTTGCAATATTCATGCTGGCAGGCCTCCTGTCATATCTTGTGGCCAGGCGCAACCAAGCTTTGGGGAATTGGGTTATCCCTTACCTTATAACGGCAGGGGTGTTTACCGGCTTGGCTTTGGCGACAAAGTTTCTGCCGGCCCTGTGGCTGCTGGTTTTTTTCGGCGGGCATATACTGGCCTATTCTGTGAGAAACATCAGGCAGAATATAGGTCGTAGCGTACGCATCTGGATGCTGATAGCCGGTACGGCCGCATGTACGCTCTACATCGCTTGGCCAACCCTGTGGATTAGTGATGATATCAGCCGGTCGTTTGTGAAGGATGTGGCGTCCGTAGTCACGCAGGAACATATTGCGGTTCAGGAATCTGCCGAGCCGATTGCACCCGCGAGCTTTTATGCGCGCACGCTTTTAGGACGAACCACCCCTTTTGTCGTAATACTCGCTCTGGCTGTGATGGTAGCGTCGGCCAGAGGCTGGCGAGCAAGGCCAATGACGCCTGATGCCATCTGGTTAGCGTTGTTTGCGCTTGGCTTTTTCATTTTGATTACATTGGCCGCAAAAAAGGCAGACCGATACGCGCTGCCCGCTTTGCTGCCGCTAGCTGCGCTGGCCGGATGGGGGGTGGGTTCAGTTATTAGTTACCAGTTGAAAATTAAAAGTTCGGATACGTGTATAGTGCGCCCCAGAAAGATTATCTATTCTGCGGCGGCGGCTCTCTGGCTGCTTGTCATTATACAAACCGCTGTTTGGGCCCCGTACACAATCGCTTATAATAGCCCGCTCTTTGAGGTTCGTTCGCTTACGCAGCAGGGTTGGGGCGAGGGGCTTGATGGGGCGGCACGCTGGCTTAACAGCAAACCCGGCGCCAGCGAGCTGACAATTGCTTCATGGTACCCCAGTGTCATGCAGACATTTTTTGAGGGGAAGACATTGAGCCTAAGCTCAAGAGATGATCACCGTACCGCTTATGTCGTGACATATCGCAACATGGGGGCAAGAGAACCGGATGATATAGCCACTGCGGTTCTGCACGAATTTAGGGATGTTACCCCTGAATATATCGTGGCCATTGGCGGGGAGCCTTATGCCCGGATCTATGAGACAATCAGCCCCTATTATTTTCCACAGCATAGTGGCGAACTCTTACCGGGTATGGAAGTGGGGCAGACAGTTGTGATACATGAGGACGGCTGGTCGGCACTGGATATAGCCTTGGCTAATTTTGGCCGGGCTAACACCAGCCATCTCATCATGAGCATCCGTAATTCAGCGGATAGCTCGGAGGATCTACGGACTGCCACAATCGATGCCCGGGCTGTAGCGGATCAGGATTGGACTCGATTTACATTTAATCCAATTGCTGGATCCGCTGGCCGGACATACTATGTCGCTTTGCGGAGTGAGGACGCATCAGCCGGTAATGCGGTAGCTGTTCGCTACACGGGAGTAGACCGTAAACCCGGAGAGGCGCTTATCCGGCGCCGCCAGTTGCAGCCGGCGGAGACGAATAGCAGTTTTTTCCGCGCAGGCGATATTGGGTATCGCCTGCCACGCGTTTAGTGGTTGCCGGGTTTGCTAATTTTATAGACCCAGCTTTCGTATAACCGCTCATCTTTGCCCTCGGACTTGAAATAAGCCGCTTGTTCCCATGCCGGATCTTTGATTTGAAAAGACTTATTACCATTGGTGAGAATGAGGGTCTGAATATTACTGGAAGCAAGCCAGGCCGCTTCAGATGCAGGATCAGACGTTTCCCGGTGAGGATAGGCAACTGATTCTGCGCCGAGGTACAGTCGCGCGGGGAGTGATTCCGCGTTTACGCCGTAGGGTGCTTTAAGATGGCGCGCTGCCCGCACGGCCCGGTAGGTAACCGAATCTAATGCTCCGACTGCGTTATTTTTATCGATTACAAGTGTTACATGTTCATAGAGTCGTAATTGAGCGTATGTAATTGGCAGCAGTATTGTAATCACGACAGCCACAGTTAATACTCGACTCCATTTCATGGTGTGGCCGTCAGGCGATAGAGCTGGCACAGTCAACAGTGCTGTTGCGGCCAGCATGATCAAGAGCGGATATGATTGTTGGTAATGCTTGGGAAAAGGATGAAACCACGTAGCAATGAGAAGTTGAGAGAGCAACACCGCAGCGACCAGGACACCGCGCCACTGGAGCAGGGAAACGAAAGGAATGCTACTGGCCAGGAGAACGGCGGCGGATATTGTCATGGTTGTTTTCAAGACGCGGTGCGGTGCCGTGAACATTGCCAGCACTGTCAAGGCAGCCAGTACGGCACACAGTATAATGAAACTGATAGTTATTTTTTTGCCGCTTCGTTTGCGCGTAAACCGGGCCAGGGCAAGCGCGGCCACAAGCAGGAAAATAATTATAAAGAGTGGCTCGCTCACTGGTATTCTTTCCAATTCATCCCATACCGGCTTGAACATAGACCCAATTACTCCCCAGGAAGCTGCCATAGCAGCTTGGCCAGCGTGCCATGAGTCAACGATTTGCAGCCGCTCCCCCGCGAAGTATCGGGTATACAAAGGATTGCCGAACTTCACAGTGTTGTTAATAAAGAAGGGCAGCACGATTATGAAGGCTGGACCATACATCAGAAGCAAGCTCTTGGCCGCCGCCTTCCAGTTAAATGCTGCCGGTGAAATCCTCCTGCGCATCAGAGGCCAGAAATATTTCAGGAGCGATGCGGCAAATAATATAAGGGCGACAGCGAATCCTTCATGGCGAATCATCGCGCTGTAGCCGAGAACAATACCAAATAGTATGTGCTGCCAGGGCTTGGCAGCGCGGAAAAATAAGATAAGGCTGGCCAGGAGTAAAAGGGCATAGAGGGTATATGGCTCCGGCCGCAAGGAGGTGACAAAAAAATCTTTTTGCCAGGCCAGGAGAGCGGCCGCCATGAGCTGTACGCTCCATGGCAAATGTAACGTTCGTGCCAGCACAACAACCAGGAAAATAGTCCCTACCCCGCTGGCGGCTGATATGATTCTCATGGCGGCGATATCATCAATGGAATCGGCGAGGTAAATTGGTAGGAGCAGCAGCGGGTATCCAGGCATCCGCTTTGCCTGCCAAGGGTCCTCGGCCGCAGCAATACTTTTAGTAATAAGCAAATAGTTATACGGGTCACCCCCGCTCACGCCACCTAAGCGGGAGATTATCTGGGCTCGAGTCACAAACGCGAACAAAGCGATTGCAATGATAATGCCGATCTCTGCAGTACGCTGCCACGATTGGGATTTTCCTCCCCAGCCGGGCTTGCTGGCCGCAAGCGCAAGCAGAAGCGTTATGAGCAGAGCCAGCGACAAACTTCTCCAATGTTTCGGATGAGCGGTTATATCGTTCTTGACTTTCCCCCACAAAGGCACTTTTTCTACAAGTTGATGCGCTAGGATCCCACCTTTTTCCTGGCCATTGGCAAAGACTGGCGTATCACTACGAGCTGTCGGATCAGTTCTTACACCAATACTGTCCTCGCGCGCAGCAGCCGGTGCGGACAATTCTAATATAACCGTCTCACTGGTTTCAACTGGGTGATTAAATATGGCCGTAGCAAAAGTATCGTCTTGTATGGCTATCGCCGGAATGACAGCTTGGGCAAGTTCTTGTCCATCTGGCGCGCGCTTTGCTCGCACGACAACATCTGCTGGTTGCCCGTTCGGCTTCAGTTGGACCAGAATAAAGGCCGCGCCAATGATAGTCCCTTGACCCTTAATTTCCTGATGGAGAAGACGGTCTCCGTATAACTGGCGATGGGCTTCAAACTTGTCGACACCTTCCGATATTAACCGTGTCTGCTGAACGGGAATCCAGGAAATGGTAATTAGAACAATGGCAGCGGCACTAAGAATAATTATTTTTTTTCCTGTTGCCATCAGGTGCAGTATATCAAGCGGCAGCAGCCACATACAAAGCCCTTCTGGTAACGAAACCAACCAGTGTATTGTAGGATTATGAACCAGCTAAACGCTGCCCACATTGCCCTGTTTATTTTTTTCTTGATTGCGCACGCTGCCTGGCTGCACCGGGTACCCGGTCTGATCGGTGACGAGGCTTCTGAAGGCGAAAATGTATACCAAATTTTGCAGTCCCACACCTTAGTTTTACAGGGAGAGCGCTCCTACATTGGCCCGCTGATTGATTATCTCCGGGTGCCATTTATTTTTGTGTTCGGTTACACTGCCCTAGGTTTGCGTGCCGCTGTCCTGGTTTTTGCGCTGGCGACCTATTGGCTGGCTGCTGTCGTTTTACGAAAGATGTTTGGAGATTGGCCATCTCTTTTCGGACTGGTTGGCCTGTTTTTTTCTCCGGTGTATCTCACCCAGCAAAGACTGGGCTGGGCAATCACGCTCATTCCTTTTTTTGCTTTACTCATCTTATATATCAGCCAAAGTCATGGGCGAAACAAATGGTTGCTAGCGGGGCTGGCAGCGGGTGTGGGTTTATCCAATCATATTCTGTTTTTGCCCACTCTGGCGGGTATCGCGGCCGCCAGCTCTGTCTATGGAATAGACTTTTTCTTGAAGCAATTGATGAGCCGAAAAAGAGAGGTAGGGCGAGCTCTATCCCTATGGCCGCTGATAGTTGGTTTTTGGGCTGGGTTTAGCCTGCAATTTATTGTTCTTATGCTTTTTAAAGAAGATCAGGGTGACCTAACGGCTGTAGCCAAAATGTTGGGGCAGCGGTTGCACGATTTTTGGCCGGCGCTGCCGGTTTACCTATCTGGCTCATCGTATGTTGCCTCGTTTACCGGCATTGAATTTTCTCCGGTTCTCATAAGTCTCCTGACCGGTATAATAATTCTTCTTTTGCTGGTGGGTACTATTATCAATTGGCGCTCAATAATATGGTGGGCATGGTGGCTTGGTCTGGCCGTGCAAGTGGCCGTGTTACTTTATATGATCGATCGGTTTTCATTACGGTACTTTGTCATACCCGCCTTGGCCATGTGGTTGCTTGCCGGCGTCAGTCTTGGTTCCTTGCTCGAGACAATATTTGTGAAGAGGGTTCATCTCAAATTTGCTTCGGCCATGGTGCTGGCCGCTGTGTTCGCGGGTTGGACTGCCAACTCAACCCTCATACCTTTTCTGCGGACGGGTGGGAGCACGGCGGAGTTTTCTTTGGGGAATCGCACGAACAGCGCCGCTGATTTTGTTGATGTCAGGCCGCTGGTGGAATGTCTGCGCGGGAGAGGCCCGGTTTATTCCGAGGACCTTCATATATGGAATCGGCTGCAGTATTTGAGCCATCAGTATCCGGATTTAGTTGTGATGGATGAAAAGAGTCGAGGCAAGGCGATGTGGCTAGTGGGCTACCGAAAGGGCAATGTTGATGAAGTGGATGCGGTAGCGGTATGTCGCGAATTGCAACATTTCGAGGTAAGAGACGCGGCCAAAAAAAGAGCCTAAGAGTAATTGTACGTTTACCTCGAGTTGTTAACAGATTCCGGCTTAACCCGAGCCACA
>CAYJWL010000017.1:0-18162 GCA_964373855.1 uncultured Candidatus Saccharibacteria bacterium | reverse complement strand
CATGACAAAGAAATTCACCTGTCCGTACTGCAAGAAAGAATGGTTTATACTTGATACCGCTGTCGGCAAACCGGTCACCTGCACAAACTGCGGCTGCCGGACAAGAACCGTCGAGCAGTTCTTGTCTGACCCTGATACTAGACCTGATACTAGGGACGATCTGCCGGCATTTAATCCTATCGAGTTAACTCAAGTCCCCCACGAGGCAGCGCCAGGTGACAGCGACACCCTTCCTGCCCGGCCAAAAATAAAAAGCGTTGACGCGCTGCCAAAGCTTAATCTGAAGGAAGAATCCGGTCCGGATGGATGATTTGCATCAAAAAAATGGGTTGCCTACACAAATGTAGGCTTTTTTCTTGCCGGACTATTCATATATCCTCTCTGCTTCTTCCTTGAGTGGATGCCATCCTTCGACAAGCTCAGGGTGCTTTGTTTGTAATAGACCATCGCGGTTTATTGGTTTGTCCTCTTATATAGCTGCTCTGCTTGTTGCTTCAGCGGACGCCACCAGGATTCGTTTTTTTTGTACCAGTCAATTGTTTGCCGCAGCCAATCGGCAAAATCGTGTTCGGGCTTCCAACCAAGCTCGCTTTCTATTTTGCTCCAATCGACAGCATAGCGCCGATCGTGGCCGGGCCGGTCTTTCACAAACTCGATCCGATCTTCCGGCAATCCCATAATGTTCAGGATATTTTTTGCTACCTCCAGATTATTAACATCTTTCGTCATTCCGCCCACAAGATAAGTTTCACCTGTTTTCCCTTTCTGCAGCACCAGATCTATGGCCCGGCAGTGATCGTTTACATAGAGCCAGTCCCGGACATATTTCCCATCACCATAAACTTTAATATTGTCGCCGTCGATGAGATTCGTAATCATCCGCGATATAAATTTTTCCGGATGCTGGTACGGCCCGAAATTATTTGAGCAGTTCGTAATTGTTACCGGCAAGCCGTACGTTTCGTGATACGCCCGCACTAAATGATCAGATCCCGCCTTCGAAGCCGAATAAGGACTGCTCGGCTGGTACAAGGTTGCTTCGGTAAATTTTTCACTCGAACCCAGCGGCAGAGCGCCGAACACCTCGTCAGTGGAAACATGATGGAAATGCTTTGGCGGTTTACCTTGAGCTTGCTTGCGGTGCGCTTGTTGAACCTGTCGAAGGGCTTCAAGCAGCACAAATGTTCCTTTCACGTTTGTCTCAACAAAGGCCTCCGGCCCCAGTATTGAACGGTCAACGTGAGATTCGGCAGCAAAATGCACGACGGTATCAGCCTCTCGCACAAGCCCATAAACAACATCTTTATCCCGGATATCGCCTTTCACAAATTTGTAACGCGGGTTCTTGGATACGTCGTCCAGGCTTTCCAGGTTGCCGGCATATGTCAAAAGATCCAGATTCACAATAGAATCATCCGGATGCTGTGCCAGCCAGTAGCGAATAAAGTTGCTGCCGATAAACCCTGCACCACCGGTAACTAATAGTTTGCCCATATACCAAGAATATAATGCCCGATTGAGCAATGAATGCAATTCCCGCCCCTCTTATTTGTACAACTGGCTATGGGTACCTATTGTCACGAAGATGATTACTTTCCTTTGCTTTACCTTCCCATGTTTGTGCACATGTTCTGAATAAACAGCACGCCAGTCACCCGTAATATTAATACTTCTCATTCCTTTATATCGCCCCGACAGAGGGTGGTTACGGAGTAGTGGATGTTCAGGATCATCAATCAATAGTTCCTGTCGTCGCCGAAAGGCCTTCTGAACTTTCTTGCTTGCCTTTCTATATCCCTTAATGAAATCCCTACTGTACCTTACGTCCATTTGCATAGCGAGCATCTGGATCATCTAGCCACGCGATCGCATCATCAGGATTATCGAAACCTGGAGACATATACCCTTTCCCAATATCTCGCTTGTTATCCTCAAGCACCCGCTCTAAATAGGGAGTTGGTACAAGCGAAGCATAGAGCTCTTTGTCACGTGCAAACCGCCGCAGAAGGACATTCAATACATCGCTTAAGCTCAATCCAAGCTTCTTAGCAACCACTTGTGCCTCCTTCTTAACCGTGGAATCCGTTTTGAAATTGATGACAGTTTTACTCATATATACGTATTATATACAAGGGACATACAATAAGTCAAATTTATTTTCTCTTAAACAGCGGCTCGGTTGGCTTTTTGAGCGGCCGGGAAGATAAAAGCAACGCCAGCTTCTCGCTTGTGGCTGGCATAAACGGAGCCAGCTTGGTATTGACGGCAACCAGAACACTATAGACGTCGCTTAAAGTTTTTTCCACTTCCTCTGTATCGCCCCTCTTGGCCAACTCCCATGGTTTGGTTTCTTCGATCAGCCCGTCGGCCCACCTCATTGCCCCCCACATCGCGGTTAGCGCCTTATCCAAAGCAAGATTTTCAATATAGCCATCAACGGATGCCAGGGTTGAAGAGATTTCTGGGGGCAGTTCCTGTTTTTCAGCCGGATTAAAATCAGGTGCAAACTGCTCAATCATGGTAAGTGCGCGGGAGACAAGGTTGCCAAGCCCATTAGCCAAATCCGCATTATAGCGCTCCTTTAGTCTATCTAACGAAACGTCCCCGTCACTGCCAAAAGGAATATCGCGCAGAATAAAATAGCGAAGGGCATCAACGCCGTACTCAGCTGCCACGGCAACGGGATCAATGACATTTCCCAGCGATTTGCTCATCTTTTGGCCATTGACTGTGAAGTAACCGTGCGCGAATATCTGTTTTGGCAGCGGCAGGCCAACAGCCAACAGCAGCGCCGGCCAGATAACGGCATGGAATTTAATAATGTCTTTGCCGATGAGGTGCAGATCAGCCGGCCAGTAGCGCTTGAATGTTGCCTCGTCCTGCCCATAGCCGATGGCAGAGCAGTAATTGAACAGCTCATCCAGCCACACGTAAATGGTCTGCGTTTCATCCCACGGCAGCGGGATGGCCCATTCGACGTTTTGGCGCGAGATGGAGATATCTTCCAAGCCCTGTTCGATGAATGACAAAACTTCTTTTTTACGGCCCGGCGGACGGATAACCAATACATCGCTGGCAATAAGTTTTTTTAAGGTCAGCGCGTATTCGGACAGCTTGAAAAACCAATTTTTCTCTTTAATTTTCTGGGGAGCAGTCTTGTGATCAGCGCATAACCCCTGCTCATCAAGCTCGGATTCTTTGATGAAGGCTTCATGGCCCACGCAATACAGCCCGGCATATTCTCCGGCGTATATCTTCCCCGATTTCTGGAGACTCACGAAAAATTCCTTGACTGCTTCTTCGTGGTTAGGATCAGTTGTGCGAACGAAATGATCGTGGGAAATATTCAAGTTCCGCCAAGCCTCTTTGAATAGCGCTGAATTGGCATCAACAAAATCCCGGGGGTCTTTGCCTGCCTCGGCAGCGTAATTGGCCATTTTCGTACCGTGCTCGGCCGTACCCGTCAAAAAAAACACGTCGTCCCCTTTTTGCCGGTGATACCGCGCGATGACATCCGCGGCAATCGTGGTATAGGCCGAGCCGATATGAGGTTTAGCGTTCACGTAATAAATAGGGGTGGTGACGTAGAATTTTTTCATCAATTCTATAACATTGCATTATTTAAATTGATTGGAAATTGTAAATTGAGAATTGAAATTTGCCAAGTCTTCATGGCTTGGTAAGTTCCGGCAAATCATACACATACACCGGACCGCACTTGGCTTCGCGAATTATTGCCCGGGGCGACTCATCTTTAAACGGAAACATATATGACACAAAGAGTCTCCCATGAGGTATCTTCTGGTGCTGTAAAAAACGCCGCACGCGCGGCATATTCTGGGGCATTAAAAAAGCAAACACAATCGTGGCGGCGCTAAGATCTTTGCTATAAAAATTGCCAAAGCGTATCTTAGCCCGTTTTTCCCCCAAGCAGCGAACCCACGCAATCAACCACATCAGCGGAGACAGTTCATACCCGATCGCCAGAGCTCCCTGCCTAGCGGCTGCCAACACAATTTTGCCGTCGCCCGCCCCTAAATCTATCACGACGTCCTTCGATCCAATATCAAGAACGCCGAACGCCTTTTTAATAGCAGCGCTGCGCGTGGGGGCGTACGGCGCGCCGCGCCAACCGGCATAGGCAGTGGGAATCCCGACCGCCAATCCGCCAAGCAGCACCAGAAGCCACAAATCCATATGTCTTTCCGGAGGGCCGACGGTTTCTGGATAAAGTCGGTAGTAATTTAGGTGGCTCTGACCTTTAGTTTTCTTGTGACCGCCGTGTTTGCCTTGGGAATGCGAATTGTCAGCACGCCATTTTTAATTTTGGCTTCAGCCCGATCGGCATCTATTTCTACCGGCAGGATAATCGAGCGGGAGAATGTACCCCAGTAACATTCCTGATAGAAGTAATCTTCGGGATCAACCGAGAAATGCTGGCGACGCTCGCCGCGGACAGTAACCATGTCATTTGTAATTGAAACATCCAAGTCGTCAGGCGAGACCCCGGCAATCGTGCTCTGGATGATAATGTTTTCGTCATCCTGGAAGACATCAACCGTAAGTTGCCCTTCCTGCTCCTCGGCCGATGCAGCTTCGCCGGTTTCTTCATCGGAGTATTCATTGTCCACATGCACGTCTGCCTCTTCCGTGGCTTCCTTCATATCCTGTTCATCAACTTCAGGCTGGTAGGGCTGATCACGCACTTCTTCCTCGGGCGCTTTGTCGGCATCATCGGAACCGGCGGGAGTTATAACGCGGGCGCCAGTTAATCTTTCAAAAAAGCTTCGTGGCTCTTCGGGCATATTCGCTTTGGTTAGATCAAAGTGTAAAACGCAAGCATTAAAACTTCAATGGTAAACCCACAGGCTCTTTACCCCATCATACTACAAGGCCGCTGTGGATACTATATCATATAAATTACCTTGTACGAGAGCACCGGCGATACATTATTGATCAAGCATTTTCAAGCTATTGGCTACTTCCGCTAAGCGGTGCTCGGTCTCCTTGAGAACGACTTCTTTCATCCTAATCCTGGCTGACGGAGCCTTGTCTGCCATTTGCTCGAGCGTCTTTTGCAGCTGGGATTTGAATTCCTCCAGTTGCCGACGCTCTTGATCCAATTTTTCCCGTGCGTTGGCAACACTGGCCGCGGTGATTTCTTCAGAATCAATATGCACAACCTTCCCGCCTGGCGTTGGGAACGGGCGCGCGTTAGCAGAGGGCGCCTCAATAATAGTGGCGCGCGCCATGGCCGCCAGGGCCTTGGGCAAAGGCGGCTCTGGGGTAAAAACAGCCACGGTGCTGCCTGGTTTGATTCCAAGAAGCGATCGAGCGCTGCGAATAGTTACCACTATTCCCCGGAAAGATTCCATGGCGCTGGTGAACTCATCCGACTCGGGTACCTTCTCTGGTTTCGGATCCGGCCAGGGGCTGCTAATAAGCATCGTGTCATAGCCGAGGCGTTGCCATAACACCTCGGTAACATAGGGCATGAAAGGATGCAGCAGCTTGAGTGTTTGCTCAAATACCTGCCTGGCAGTTTTGGTTGATCCTTCAATTTTAATAATTTCCATGTACCAGTCAGCCAGATCTTTCCAGACAAAATCATAGAGGATCCGGCTAGCTTCCCCGGCCTTATATTGTTCGAGCAGATCGCTCACCTGGGCCGCCGTTTGCCGCAGCCGCTCGGCTATCCACGCGTCCGCTATGGAAGAGCGCGAGCGTTGGGGCAGCGAATCTACCAGACGGGCAATGTTCCAAATTTTATTGGCAAAGTTGCGGGCCGCCACAATGGCAGCCTCATCGAATTTGAGAGCCTGGCTGTCATAGCTCATCTGATAGATCAATCCGAAACGCGTGGCGTCAGCGCCGTATTTTTCCACCAGCTCCAAAGGATCAACGCCGGTGCCTAAGCTTTTGCTCATGCGCTGGCCGGTGCGGGTTAAGACCGTCGGGTGGATGAGGACAGCGCGAAAAGGAATTCTCATAGACGGCTGCCGGTGCCCGTATTCCTCCCCTTGCAATAAATCGAGCCCGGAAAAAATCATGCGGGCAACCCACAAATAGAGAATTTCACGGGCGGTAGCCAAGACAGATGTAGGATAAAAGGTTTGCAGATCTTTGGTCTGCTTGGGCCAGCCCAAGGTAACCAGCGGCCAGATCGCTGAACTAAACCAGGTATCAAGCACATCAGGATCAGCTTCCCAGCCCTCGCCCGAGGCTCCGGCTGGCTGCGCCGGTCTATGTATAGACACAACATAATTGCCTTCCTCGTTGGCTGTACCGCGCGTACCGCTCTTCCACCAGACGGGGATAGACTGGCCCCACCACAGCTGGCGGCTAATGGTCCAGTCACGAACATTGCTCATCCAATCCAGAAAGTGCTTCCGCCAGCGAGGAGGATGGAAATGAACCAAATTTTTCTCCACGACAGCGATTGTTTCGTCCTTCAATTTACCCATCGCCACGAACCACTGGCGCGAGATGAGCGGCTGAATGGCTGTCCCGCAGCGCTCGCAGCGCGCGATGTTGTGCCGGTACGGTTCGGAGCTCACCAGCAATCCTTCCCCTTCCAGTTTCATAATGATCGCCTGCCGAGCTTTGGTTATTTCCATGCCGGCGAACTCTCCAGCCGCTGGTGTCATGCGGCCATCCTCGCCAATGACATTGATAGACAGCAGATTGTGTGTGGCGGCAATATCGGCATCGAGCGGATCATGGGCCGGCGTCACTTTCACCGCACCGGTAGCAAACGCTCGATCAATCCGCTCATCAGCAATAATGGGAATTTCCCGGCCAGCAATTGGTAAGGCTACTCTTTTACCAACGATGCTGGCGTATCGTTCATCGTGGGGATGAACAGCCACGGCCGTATCTCCGAGCATCGTTTCTGGACGCGTAGTGGCAACTGCAATCGAGCCCGTGCCCTCCGCCAGCGGATAGCGCATCGTCACGAGCTGGGTGGCCGCCTCCTCGTGCTTGATTTCCAAATCCGATATGACCGAGGCGCAGCGCGGGCACCAATTTACAATACGGTTTCCCCGATAAATATAGCCGCGCTTGTAGTACCGTACAAAGGCTTCCTGCACAGCAGTCACATAGGCGCGATCCATGGTGAATTGAAACCGACTCCAATCGCACGTGGCGCCCAGGCGCTTCATTTGTTCAACAATCTGATTGCCGTATGTTTCTTGCCACGCCCACACCCGCTCCAGAAACTTCTCGCGGCCCAGATCGTGCCGGGTTAAACCTTCCGTGCGCAGCTCTTTTTCAACGACATTCTGGGTAGCGATGCCGGCATGGTCTGTGCCGGGCTGCCATAACGTCGGCTCTCCCTTCATGCGGTGGTAGCGGATGAGCACATCAGACAGGGTATGCTGCAACGCATGGCCCATGTGCAAGCTACCCGTGACGTTGGGCAGGGGCAGCATGATGGTGAAGGGTTTTTTCCCGGCCTCGATGGCCTCCGGATTGGGCGCAAAAGTACCGGCTTCTTCCCACTTCTTATATATGGATGGCTCATGCTGATGCGGATCATATTGAGGGGCCGGGTGTGACATACGGAAGGCAATAATATTGCTTAAGTATAGCTTACTTGCGGCCAAGCGGCTTACTATACGATAAAATTACGCAAAATCAATCTGGCGGGAGAGAGCGGATAGGCGTAGACTACTGAGAAATGGCTTATTCGATCGCTATAGGATCATTGCAAGTAATCCCGGAGAGTGTTGTGGCTGAACGTGAGTTCACCTGCCGCGAGGCCTACCGGGGATGCATGCCCTCATTCGTATTCAGTATTGCCGGACAAGTGGGCTTTCGCGCGGCTTTGGATCATCTCCTTGCCTGCCGCAAGCGCGATTGCTCATCGCTGCGAAAAAAGGTTCGTGAAGGCATGCACCTCAAGCTTCAATGGTTATTCACGGAGGATGCCCTACTGGGATGCGTTCATATCCAGCCATTCCTCTACCGTACGAACAAGATCGTAAATTTAAAACTGCCACAGAACTTCGCCACGATTGCCTATCATCTCGCTCACTGTCCGCATGAGAGCTGCGCTCGGCTGCGCCGCGCCCTCTTGCTGCGTGTTCGTGACAACGTCAGCCCGGCGGCGCTAAGCCACCACCGACTCTAGGATTGAGTTAAGGCTTCAGTAAAATCTTCAATGCTAACGCGCGCGCGAGCGTCGGTGCTCGTCCAGACTTTGAGCCGGCCCGCCGCAAAAGCAAATAGTCCGGCCAGGCCAATCATAACAGCGTTATCGCCGCACAGTGGCAGCGGTGCGATCTGCAGTTTTTGACTGCGGGCGCTGGCAAATTCGCCCAGGCGCTGCCGCAACAGGCGATTGGCTGCCACTCCCCCAGCTAAGAGAATGGTTGCATACTCATCCTGCCGCGAGGCTGCCTCAAGCTTGGCCAGAAGTGAATCTACCACAGCCGCCTGAAAACTGGCGGCGATATCCGCCTTCACCTGGCGCGGAAGTTCAGATAGTGCCTGCTGCCGGCGGCGGATGGCATAGTACACTGAGGTTTTTAGACCGGAATAGCTGAAATTAAGATCGCCGGAAGCCAGCATGGGCCGGGGAAACGGAAAGGCTGCCGCATCGCCCTGCTGCGCCAGTTGGCTCACATGCGGCCCGCCCGGATACGGAAGACCAAGCATTCTCCCGACCTTGTCGAATACTTCGCCGACGGCATCGTCTCTGGTTGAACCTATAACTTTGTACTGAACATGCCCGCTAACACGGATAAGCAGCGTATGCCCGCCGGAGACAATTAAAGCAAGCGCGGGGAAAACTTGCTTAGGATTTGGAACTTTGAAATTGTTTGGAATTTGTGCTTTGGTTTTTGTGCTTTCCTCGGCACTTAAGAGTGCCGAAGCAATGTGGCCTTCAATATGATGCACCGGCACGATTGGTTTGTCCCACACATACGCTAACGTGCGCGCAGCCGTTACTCCGACAGATAAGGCGGGCATCAGTCCGGGTCCGACTGTTACCGCCATGGCATCGAGATCGCGAGGCTCACATCCTGCTTCGTGCATCACCCGTTCTATCAAGGGGCGGATAACAGAAACATGTTCCCGGGCGGCAACTTCGGGCACAACACCGCCGGTCGCTCGATGTATGTCTATCTGCGACGCTATGGCCTCTCCCAGCACACGAACGCCGCCGCCTGTCTTTTGCACAAGAGCAACTCCTGTCTCGTCGCAGGATGTTTCAAAGGCTAGTAAGGTTGGCATGGCTCATTATTAGGAGGGGTTGGCACATCGGTCCAAATGGAGTCATGAAGGGCATGCACGAGGGCACATTCGTAAACGGCGCAAGCGGCCTCATGCGTATCAAGGATCCCGCCGTGCCGGCAAAAGGCTGAATTTGCTGAAGCCCGGTGCCAAAGGGCGGCACCGTCGGGACCGGCGGCTGACATGGACCGACATTGCAGCGCGGATCATCACAGGCGACGATAAAGGCCGGCACCAGACAGCGAATCGGGCCGCTGTTGACACACGGGTCAAACGCGCAAATAGAAGGCGTGGGCCGGGGGGAGGGCACGGGAACGGGCCTAGTTGTCGGGTGAGGAAAAGAAATTGGCTTGGGTGTGGGGAGCACGATAGGTCGGGGGAAGATTATGTCCTGCCCTGCCGGAACCGGATCGCAGATTTGGCCAAACAGGGTTAAGCGTGGCATGCAGGATGGCACCCCTGCGAAGCCCAGGTTACTCATAAAACCGCCCTCGACGCTATTAGCCCCAATGGTCCCTAGCACGGGTAATAAGACGGTGATTGCAATATATGTGAGTTTTTGCACCATATTGTTGCGGTTCTACCAAGTATGTATTTCAAACCAGCTCGGAACAAGGTATGTTGGCCAGCTAGTCCAGAAATTGCAATAGCCGCCTTTCACCTTGCAGATAGAATAAAAATTCAGTATTGTCAGAGGCGTTGCAGATTTGCGAGATGGCCTCATCGTCTAATGGTTAGGACAGTGCCCTTTCAAGGCGCAAACCGGGGTTCGATTCCCCGTGAGGCTGCATCAATTAAGAGGAGTGAGCCATGTACCAGTAGGTATGAAGTGAACGACAGGTAAGGAGGATTCCCTTGGAGCTACAAAAGACAATTGTCGAACTCGCCGCTATCAAGGTACCTGACACCTTGATGCCCTACTAAATGGGGTACACATCAGGGTACACATCAGGGGTACACATCACATCGACAGGAAATACACCCATTGGATGTATTTTTCGTCGATATAACTCCAATGGTGAATCGAAGGGTATTTCGAGAACATGAACTGCTTCATGTTTGAACACATCGCTAACACTAGGTGTTAGATGTGACGGTCTACAGGAGCGATGCCAGTACGACAAGAAAGCACAGGTACCCGATAGACGGACCATATGGTTATGGTCCAGTACAGACAGTTGACAATACAGATGAGCATCGCAAACTGTATGTGTGGGAAAGCACTGACCGTTCACTTCAAATTAACGAGAAGAGGTGTTAGCATGACTCGCTTGCGCGTTTGCACTTTTCGCTGTCTGGCCGTGTTTGTTGCCCAAGCTTTTGTCCCCCAGGCCGCCGTATATGCTGCCAGTGAAGAAGATGTCGTCCTCGATGGTAGACCGGCAGGATGCCATATCTTTGTCAAAGCCGAAGTGGATGACCAGGAACTTTTTTCGACAGTGGCTGAGAGCATCGAAGCACATCCCGTCCGGCAGGCAGCAGTACATCGAGGAGAATATGGACCGTGCATCAATGTACTGCGGATTAACAAAGGGTATGTGACGCTCGTAGCGCAGCACTTGCCGAACGAGATGATTCACTGGCTGGCGCACGATCCGCTTAAGCTGCAGGTCGCACTTGAACAAGATCGGCCCTTGGATCGTCTGTTTACATCGCTAAACACTGCTCGGGCAGAACGGCGCTTGGCCTACCATTTGCTCGATCTCACCCGAGCGCTGGCCAAGAGCTCTGACGTGAAAGGAGTGTATTGGGCCGAACTTGAGGAACAAAAAGAGTTCTGCCCGTTGTGTACGCCCGGAGCAGACATACCGCGGCCAGCCTATGAGTTTTACTTCCCGTCCGTCAATGCAAGCGAGTTCCTTTCCCTCGTCTCGTCGTTGCATATCCGCATTGCCATGCCTACGCAAGACGGAACTATGTTACAGCCTCATCCCTCCTACGAATGGGAAAGGAGAATTCTGATTGATGGCGGCGTGCAGAAAACCCAATGGCAACTCCGTTTCTTTGGTCTTCCTAATCAAGTTGAGCGCTCGGACGCAAAACACTTACTCCATCTGACTCCAAATGGTCGCGGTCCAAAGGGCGCTCGGAGTGAAGGATATTGGCAGTCACGCCAAATTCTAGATTGGGCAGGACTGTGGAATGATGTTGATTTGCAACAGTCAATCTACCACATCTTCCCTCCCGAACTAGACAAAAAACTACGCAAGCTATGGTTCGACCAACGTACGCATGATGCGAAACGCTGGCCTAACCTCAACGGAAAAACCCTGTCGCTGGCCTCATTTGCATTCCGTAAGGATGCGGATGGACAGTGGAGTATATACCTCTGGAAACTCTCGTACCGGTGACAAAACAGTTGCTCTTCGCACGCCGAACTCCCCGGCGTGCATTTTTATTAATACCCCGCTGTCAGCCGGCTGGCGGAGCGGCGGGGATAAAAGGCCTATGTAAGAGCAGCGGAGTCCATCAAAACAGCCCTGATGCCACTTGCGTATACCGCCCCGCCTTTAGGCGGGGCGGATCGACGAGTGGCCTGTTTTATTTTGACCGCTTCTCAAACTAACGCTTATTGAACCATTAAGAACTTGAGAGCTGTTGGTTCATTTGGTATGGTGTAAATGGTTCTTTCACAGCCTTGGCCGTAAGTTGTTGTGGTATGAAGCCACACAGCGGCGAAGGAAAGTGGCACTATCACGAAGAGACGAAAGGAAGCGTGCCATGCTTAGCTTTGATCGACGTGAACAGCAAGGAATCGTTGCATTGCTCGATGAGGCAACACTGTTGCAGTTGCTAGCAGCGGTGCGCGAAACAGGGCAGCCGATTTTGCTCCGCTACGGACCAACACAGATTCAAGGCAATAAAGTCCGTATCAGTACGGATGCCCCGTCAGCTATCGCCGTGGACAGGGATGAGCTCTTCACACCAAAGCATGGGATAATCCTTCTGCCATTCTCCGAGCTCGGTAAAAAGCAACAATAGATCTCCGTTTGACCGCAGACGTGCTACCGGCCCCCAGCTTGCTAAGTACCCCCCTTCGTAAGCTGGGTGTTTCTTTGTCCAATCAATTCAATGAACGCTTGAATTACAGCAAAATGTCCAGAATATTACCTGGGTGAATAGTTTGAGATTTGAGGCCATACATATTTTCAAAAGCCCGAGATGAACTAGCTTTATTCGGTGCCAAACGAAAGTCGAAAGGGTGAAGGGTATCACCTCGCTTAACTATAAGGTCAACAGTGCTGCCGCCCCTCGACTGCCAGAAATAGAGATCTTCCTGGCGTAAATAGGTAAGCCTCAATTTGGCAATCTCGGCCATCATCCAGTTTTCCCACAATGCTTTGATATCACTGCGGTCTTCTGATACTGTCCACTCGCGCAGAGATTCATTGCGCACCCCGGTATCCCAGAAATAGTATTTGTGGCTGCGGTTTACCTCCCGGCCGGGGTCGGTGGCATAGCTTGGAACGGAAAAAATAACGGCGATACCTTCAAGCAGCTCAAGATACCGGTTGACTGTTTGACGAGAGAGCGTAGTGCGGGTAGCAAGTTGATTGACGGAAATGGGATGGCCAATTTCTCTGGCCAGTTCGATGAGCAGGCGGCGGACATCTTCCGGGGAGCGGACGGCCGAGGAGGTAAACATGTCTTTGAGCAGATAGTCACCCGTTAAATTTTGCAGATATCTCCGCGGGTCAGGTGTCAGATAGGCTTCAGGGTAGCTGCCAAATACGATGCGCTCGATGAGCAAAGCTTTTATCTGATCAGTAAAGAATTTGTGAATTTCTTCCGGCGTGTCATTTCGATTGAACCAATGGTGCTGAACCAATATTTCGCGGAAGAGAAGCGGCGTGAGCCACAGCTTCTCGTTACGCCCGACCAGTTCCGAGGCGGCGATGTTAATGAGAGCTTCACTGGATGAGCCAAGCAAAATCATTTTGAGATCAACCTGCTTGTCATACCATCCTTTCACGATACGGCCGACATCCTTGAGGCGCTGGGCTTCATCGATGACGAGCAGGTTTTTTGCGCCAAATGTTTGTGTAACTCCGCTCGTATCTTTTTTAGACGCAGCTATGATTTGTTTGCGATCAATTTCAAAATCCATATTGAGCAGCTGGCCGGGATGCGACTCAAGGATGTGCTGGATGAGCGTTGTTTTACCGACCTGCCGCGCGCCAAGAAGCAGGAGTATTTTTTGATCTTTTAACCTCTCTTCCAACTTTTCTTCTAGTAAACGCGGGATGTATTCCATATGTACTTATATTGTAAAGTATAGTTTACAATTTGGGTACTTATTTTGTAAAGTTTAGTTTACAGAATGAAGAAAAAAACCGAGCGTCATACTCGGTTTCCCTTTAAGAACACGCAGAAAGCGTTCAGTTCTCTCGGGATAGTGCAAAAGGCCTCACGCCGGGCGGCAGGGGCCGGGGTGTGGGCGCAGGCGCGGGATCCAAATCATCAAGATGTTTCGGATCCACATAGATGAGCACATCATCTATGAGATGGCGTTGACCTCCAGTACCCGTTGCCGCAGTAAAGCCGATCGATCGAACCAAAGGTAAATCGAAATCCTGCTTTAACCCGTGCCGAATGAGCACAGTGTCGTCCTTGCCATGAGAGTAAAGTCGAACGCTCATCAGACGACGAGAGGCCGAGAGGCTGATGCGCGCCGAAAACCAATTGCCGCTGTTGAGTTCTTCCGGCAGTGCTGCTATCTGATCAAGATTTTCCCAGTGGGAAGATCCCCCGTAGCGGATGCTGGTCTGCAGCTCCGGTTTAGCCGCATCCCCGTGTTCATGGTTCTGGTAGGTATCAAAGGCGATGGCTAATCCGGATAACCCGCCGTAGCCAAGCGATCCCCCATTATCGCCCAACTTTTTCGTCTGCTTGGCGTCAGTTAAGGCAAACGTTAGTCCGTCAGCGCCGGCAAAGCTGTTCTTGTCTTCCATTTTAAACTTAAACTGGACAATCAGGTCTCCTTGATAACCACCGGATGTGAAAGCACTGCCGTGTTGCCACACATCACTGCTGGTGAGCTCCAGCTCTCTGTCGTAGGTATTGGCGCTGCCAAAGAGACGCAGAGTGCTGAATGCCGGCAGCTCAAATCGATTGATATGGGGCCGATTGGCATAAAGGTTAAGGCGAGTAGCCAAGTGGTTGTTCTTGTCGGTTAACTCCCGAGCGAGCTGGCGAGCCTGCTCTTGTATCGCTCCATCGTTATACAACTGCAGTCGGCGGTTTAGTTGCGACGCATAATCATCCCAGTCCTGCAGCCAGTGATACCAGTCATGGACTTCGCTATGATTGTTTATTCCCGGAAATTTTTTATCCGCACGGCCGTTCCAGGATTTGACAATTTCCGTCAGATCTACGTTGAGAGCTCCTTTAATCGGATCTCCCTCCGTAATTGCATCTGAACCGGTTTTCTGGAAGAAATTTTCCGCCCAGTCAACGATACCGCCGGGGTTCGAGGTAATTTCCCCGTCATCCCAACCTTGAGGGTCAAGCGTCGTCACGTGCACACAGCCGAGCTTTAATCTAGTGGGTGGCTGGCTCAACTGTCTAAGTACAGAATGATTGACGTAGCACCCGCGGCTGTGGCCGATGAAATGAACGTCAACACGCTGGCCGGCATTTGTCTTTGCTATCTTCCGGACACGCTGCGCCACCTCTTGGTACAACCTCGAAGTCACTAGCCCGTTGATGGCAGCCCCTGGCTTCCGGCTCCAATCTGCCCAATCATACAGAATAAAGCGAATTGAGCCGTCCGGGTTTGTCCTGCTCCGAAAGTTCACTATTGACTGCGCCACCTTGTCTGGGTCATCAGGTTGTGGAAAGTTCTGATTCATGGCTTGCGCCATGTCAGGCACCCACTGCGGAAATTCCTGATCTTGGCGATACCCATGGGTGATGACAATCAACTGCAAGCACACGGCCGGTGCCAGCCTTGTTCGCAGCTTTTGCAACTTTTGCATCGCACGTCCTCATTGCCTGAAATTTTGAAAGAACACGTTGTAGCACCCTACGTCAGGTGCTCCATAGCAATAGTATACCAGATTTCTTACACAATCCTCCAGCGGCGGCGAGCAGAGACAAACCAGATGTATGCTTGTTCGGCAATAGATATACTAGACCTATGATAGATTTTGACATGGTAGATCTGGAACATGCGTTAACCGTCTATTATTTGCCAGCCGTATTTGTTGGCGCTTTCTTATTTGGCGAAAGCGTCATTATCACAGCCTCGTTCCTGGCCGCCCAGTTCGGCTGGCCGCTCCTGCCGCTGTTTGGCCTGTCACTGACAGGAACCGTTCTTTCCGATATTGGCTGGTTCTACGGAGGCAAATTTCTGATGAGATACGCCGGACGTTGGGAGCGCTACCGTACAAAATACCAAGCCACCCTGGCCTATTTGGAAAAACTGGCTGGCTCGCGTCCTTTCCTGGTTCTGCTTTTTATCAAGTTTTTATACGGCACGCGCATTATCACCATCATTTATTTGTCGTGGCGGCAGATCACGCTGAAAAATCTTCTTGTCTTTGATACGATCGGCAGCGCGATCTGGCTGGCGTTAATTATCGGTATTGGCTGGCTCGCGGGCAAAGGCATTGCAAATTTCATTCCCGTCGTGGATACTGCCCAGAAACTTCTCATCAGCCTCGTACTGGTGGTGGTTATTAGTAAATTAGCGTTATGGCTCACGAGTTTTCTCGGCAAAAGATAACGGCCATTGTCCCGGCCTATAACGAAGGGCCGCGCCTGGCAGCGGTCCTGCGAGTGTTAACCAGTTATCCGGCTTTCGACGAGGTGATTGTTGTTGATGATGGATCTACCGATAACACGAGCCGTGTTGCCCGCCGCTGGCCCGCGCGGTATCTGCGGCTGGCGGCCAACCAGGGCAAAGGGCGAGCCATGGACCATGGTGTGCGGGCAGCCCGGGGAGAGGTTATTTTCTTCTGCGATGCTGATATTGAAGGGCTAACGCATGCCGCGCTCGATCGCGTTATCCGCCCGGTGGTAGAACAGCGCGTCGATATGTTTATCGGCATGCATAACCGCCCTATTTATCTCCTGCGTTTTATTCTTACATTTATTCCCCTGCTGGGCGGAGTGCGGGCACTTAACCGGGATCTCTGGCACCAGGTGCCGGATTGGTACAAAGACCACTTTAAAATTGAAGCCGCCCTCAACTTTTACGCTATCCATTACGGACGCGGACTGGCCTATACCGTGTTTCCCGAGTTAGCCCAGACTATTAAAGAGCAAAAATATGGCTGGTTAGAGGGGCTGAAGTTTCGCGCGCGCATGTTGGCAGAAATTATGGCGGCGCGCTGGCGGCTGGAAACCTCTGCCGTGCCGCCGACCGCCCGCAGCGGCCGAATAGCCTCGTTGAACGCGATCGGCAGCCTCGGAGGAATAATAATCGGGACGCTGGTTATCGTAGCCGCCTATGTCGGGCCGGTATCGCTCGTTTTTGACATTTTCTCCGAAAAGTTGCGCGAGGATCCGCACACACCGATTATCAATTTTCTCCTGTGGATGGCCAGCGCGTTCAGCGCCCGGACGATTGTTGCCTTTGGCATACTTGTCGCACTGGTGAACAGCGTGGTTTTTCTTATTCATGGCCGCAACGCTTTGGCATTCGCGCAAAGAATGCTTTTAAAAAGACAGCAGCACTAGTGCCTGGTATTTATTGATTTTCTCTTGAAATACATGCGCAGATACTGCATAATGCGAGTGTTCTTTACAACTCTCCAACAGGGAAAGGAAGTCCACGCGCGTGGAGACCCAACGGAGAAGGTGGCACTATCACGACGAGAAGAAAGGAACGTGCCATGCTTGTTCTCGCAAGAGGCGAAGAGGAAGGAATTGTAGCTCGGCTTGACGAACCAACATTGCGCCAGCTGCTGGACTGTGTCCTGGCCGCAGGGCAACCAGTGTTGCTGCGGTTCGGGCCGGTTGAGATTAGCGGCGGCAAAGTACGGATTGGCATTGTTGCCCCAGGCATAGAAGTTGATCGCGACGAGGTCTACACTGAAAAATACGGTGATATCCCCCCTTTCAAAAACCTGTACAAACACAAGCACTAGACCGCACGGCGATGAGATACTCTACTCATCGCCTTTTTTCTGCACACATAATTAAAGAGGTACGCCAGCAAAACCACTGACATACCTCTTGATTTGGTCCCCCAGGTGCGGAACTTAATTGCAGTCCATCTGTCCATCCGTTTTCCGCAAGAAACATTTCAGCTCCTTCACATCGTTCCGTAAGAATTCCGCCTCTGCCTGTAATGCCACTTTGTTGAAGTGACCCGGCTTTTGCCTGAGGCACCCGTGACAATACGTGGCATGCCACGACGGGTTCAACGGGCAGCTCCATGACTTCAGATGCCCCTCGACTTTGTCCAGACGCAGTTTGCGCTTGTGGTACTCGCGCCGGGCGAAATCGCGATCCCGCGGATCGGCAGGATCCAAGCGGGGCAAGGGACTAAACGTACCGTTGTTTCTAGCCAAGCGTACTCTCCTTAACTGGGGATAGGGAAAGAACGTACGCGTTACCAAACGTATCAACAACTGCCAGATTCTGCTGCATCATTTTGTTATTAAAAACTGACGGATTTCCCGCTAACCGCCTTCGCCAAGGCTTCCACCGCCGCTAAAGCTATGATGGACAAGTCGGCGGGCAAGCCAGCTTGTATTATCGCTCCCCGTTGGCTGATCTGATGGTTGGAAATTTATCCGGTGATTGATAATGGGAAACGAAGTTCTCTTCCCGAATGGTCTTCTTGTTCTGGCTGACAATCTGCGCCACTGCGGCCGTCAGGGATCCATCAGGCTGGCGGCTCGTGACAAACGGTCCATTGATTGTGACTTCGCGGCCATCACGTGTGCCCCAAACTTCAAATATCACCTTCGT
>CAYJWL010000016.1:0-19032 GCA_964373855.1 uncultured Candidatus Saccharibacteria bacterium | reverse complement strand
TAAAAATTAAAAACGTGGGCAATGTCGCATATCGCTACAACCCCATATATGAGGCGTGCAAGATGACATATACCACTGCCAATAATCAAACATTTATTATACCGCCCGGTACCCATTGTGACCTTGTTTTCTTCGACCAAATCAATCCCGGGGAGACAAAAACACTCTTTAGCTGGAATCTTGATGAGTGCACAAACGATCAGTGGGGCTGCCTGGAAAGCGAGCCTCTGCCGCCGGGTCAGTATACAGTTTCTGGTTCGTTCAAGTCCGTCGATGGCAGCCAAACAGCTACGGCAACTGACAGCTTTAATATCCATGCTGACCCTAACGCTATCATACAATCACAAGAGCAAGGTCAGTGCTATTTTGATGCATGTTTGAATGTCAGTGGAGGCCCGGCGTGCATGGCACCAATTCAAATTGTATTATGCAGCGATCCTCGCTGTAATATTGGTCCCTGCGGTTCTGATGTAGTAACGGCATGCAACGGCGGCAATTGCGACTTTGATGAGGGTGGCAGCGGCGCACCAGTATCTTCTGGAAACGGTAGTGCCGGTGTTGGATCAATTACATCATCTTCAAGCAATACCGGTACTTCGGCTGATCCCCAAGTGTCGCAGGCATTTTTATATGTCTTTGGCAGAGGTGGCACACCAGCCGAACTGGCATACTGGCACAGTCGTGACAAGCGAGGGGAAGCTCTAGAAGGAGCTATGCAGTGGCATAGAAGTCAAGGACAAAGTATGCCTGGTCAGACACTGGGTGCCGTAGCCGGCGCATCAACACTCAATCTGGTCCCGCTCATTAACTCTATTTTCCGATCTGTTTATCATCACGAGCCGACAGTTTCCGAAAATCAATACTGGCTGACGCGCATCCCTGACAAATCAACCGAGCCAGCCATGGCTGGAGCCATGCGGTGGCACTTGCTCAACGGTATCACTCACTAACCCTCCGTTTCTAAGGACAGAACTGACTCTACGGACAGTGTGCGCCCGTAGCACTAAATCCGCTTATAGTGTGCTTTCTGTTACAATGCTGATATGGACAGGGAAGAAATCATCAGCCGGCTGGTTCTCGGCAGTGCTGAAATCATCACGGAAACAGAGCTGCGGGAGCGGTTAGCTTCGGGGGAGGGGCTCACCCATTACATCGGCTTCGAGATTTCGGGTTATGTGCATATTGGTACAGGGATCATGAGCGCACTGGTGATGAAAGATTTAACCGATTTGGGAGTGAAGTGCACCGTGTGGCTGGCTGACTGGCACACATGGATTAACGAAAAGCTGGACGGCACGCGAGAAACGGCGCAAAAAGTTGGCAAGGGATATTTTACTGAAGCCTTAAAGGCGAGTTTTATCGCGGTTGGGGGGAATCCGGAAAAACTGGAGATTCGTCTTGCCAGCCAGTGGTATGGAAAAGATGCCATGAAATTTTGGGAAACGGTCGTGGCCGTAAGTAAACACACGTCACTTTCCCGTATCCTGCGCAGCATCGATATTATGGGTCGCCAGGCTGGGGAATCGATTGATCATGCCAAGACGCTGTATCCTGCCATGCAAGTTGCCGATATTTTTTATCAGGACCTTGATGTGGTGCATGCTGGCATGGACCAGCGCAAAGCCCATGTTATTATGCGCGACGTTGCACATAAGGTAGGGAAGAAAAAGGCAGTGGTGATACACCACCCGCTATTGATTGGCTTGCAAAAACCATCTCAATGGCCGCTGCCGCCGGAGGTTGACCAGAAAGAAGTTATTTTAGAAATGAAAATGAGCAAGTCTGATCCCAGTTCCGCGATCTGGGTTCATGATTCCCCCGGGGACATAGAGGCAAAAGTCAATAAAGCATTTTGTCCTGAAAGAGAGACAACATATAACCCGATTCTTAATTGGGCTGGGCACCTCCTGTTTTGGAACAGAACGAAGCCGTTTGTGGTTACGAGGAAAGAAGAACATGGAGGCAACCTTGAACTTCAAACATACGACGAACTGGAGAAAGCCTACGCAGCCGGTGAGCTTCATCCGCTGGATTTGAAAGCCACGGTAGCTCGGGAGCTGATCGATTTGCTGGCGCCTGTCCGAGAACATTTTGCCAAGCCGGAAATAGCGGTCAAGAAAAAGGAACTCGACAAAGTCCTACAAAATCTATAATAAAGAAGGACGTCGCGAATACGCGCATCAGCCGATGTAGCTCAGTGGCAGAGCACCCGCATGGTAAGCGGAAGACCGGGAGTCCGATTCTCCCCATCGGCTCCGTCCCTGCTACACTCAAGCTATGTTCAGATTTTTACGGAAGATTTTCTTCCTGCTCCTTTTTCTGGCAACCGGATACGCCGTTATTCGCTGGGACTTTGGACTGTGGCCGGGGAATTTCGATACCCAAAAAACTCCAGAGGTTTTGCCCACCCGGACGATTGTGCAGTCGTCCGTGCCTGAACTGACAGTGTTGCTTGTTCAGGTAGATATAGAAGAAAAAGAAAGGCGGGTGTTACGCTGCGCTTCCGCTGGCTGTCAAGCCTTGAGAATCCCTGCTGAAGGACCAGATAAAGCAGTGACAGATGGGCTATCCTGGTATCACTACGTCAGCGATTTGGATGCAAAAGGAAAAGCAATCATCAGGCTGGCGCGAACGTGGCTGGCCAACGGCCAAAGCGATATAATTATCGAACAAACTCCGCTGGTTGAACCGCGTGACCTTATCATCAGTCCGGACGGCAGCAAGGTGGCCTATTGGCTTGACAATATCGCTGATGATGCAGACTTAACTGAATTGTGGATGTTCGACGCTGCCGCGGGCGGCACTCGACTGCTGGCCGAGAAACTGGTAGCTCCAGATATCCTGACGCGAGTGCGCTGGAATCGAACGGGGAATATGATGTGGTTTCTGGCTGACAGCAGTCCATCGCAAAAACCTCAAGAGGATAGAGCCAAAGTTGAGCTGGCAGTGGTAGATACGAACATGAATCGCCTTGCCGCCAGATTTCAATCTATTGATTGGCAGACACTGAAGGACACAGCAGACCGAGGCATCATGGATATTGATCCGACAGGAACATTGCTAGCGTATAGCAAGCAGGTCAGCCGGGAGGCCAGCGATCTTGTTGTCGTTCAGGATGGGCAGGAGCCGCAATCACAGCTCATCCGCGGCATGATTCCATACATACAATGGTTGGAGGACGGGCGGCTCCTTTATGCCATCCATAATGGAGGAGAAATCATCTTTTGGCAGGCCAGAGGAAATCAGCATCTGCCCATTGCCCGTGTGCGGGGCGTGCTGCGTTCGGCGCAGGGCGATCCCGGCGGCACATACGTAGCGCTGACGGCGGATGTGCCCTCAACCCATCTCTATGCGCTAGATCTGACAACCGGCCAAGCCCAAGATATGGGGTTAGTTCCTGCCTTTGGGCAGCAAGTGCATGTTGTGTTAGCGCAACCCAATCAGGAAGAAAAATCAGAAGTCGCCGGTGCGATATCAGAGTTAAGCGATGGCGAGCTGATAGCGTTCATAGACAAGCACGTGGCAGAGATGGCGGGCGAGCCGGATGCTGTCGCACGGAAAATAATGATAACCGATCGGCCCAACACTGTTTATATTGAGGCTGCTATTGGCTATGAAAAGCAGGAGCGGATATTGGTTACAATCATTGATGCTGTTCACCCGGAATGGACGATCCGAGCCAGATACGAACCGGCGGCGGGGCAGTGGCACAAGGTCCAGGGAGCCGGGGGAGCTGATCCCAAGCCGGTTCGGCTCTATGAGTGGGAGAGCAGCCTTGAACAATGGATCCTCAAGCAGAGGTTGGACAAATAGAAAGGAAACCGTTATAGTCCCAACCTAAGGCCGCTAATTTCCAATTTCTGATTTCTATTTTCTATTCGCTATGAGCCAAGACACTCTCATCAGACTGCAGTGTAAAGAGTGCAAGTCATTCAATTATCACACCTTCCGTAACCTGCGTAAGCAGGACGGACATAAGTTAGAGCTGAAAAAACACTGCCCGAACTGCCGCAAGCATCAGGTACACGTGGAAAAAGCCAAGAAATGAGGCGTAGATGCGCGCTTACTTATATATAGGGTTGATAACAGATAAACTCTCCAGCGTGCATTAGGCCGAAACCCTGTAGCGAAAGCCAGAGACCCTTTTGAACCGAGTGTGGCTTTCTGCTACGGGGGTAGATTCTGTCCGTAGAGTGGGTATTATTCGATTACGGGGGCGTGGTCTAGTGGTAAGATGTCTCTCTCCAAAAGAGACGACGGGAGTTCGATTCTCTCCGCCCCTGCTTTTGACATGACTGCTTGAATATGCAGTTGTTTTTGTTACGGTAAGTCCATGATGACAAAGCAGGAGAAAATAGCAATTCTCTTAGATGGAAGTAACATGTATCACTACGCCAAGGAACTGCAGCTCACCAAGTTACTGCAACTGGATTACCAAAGGTTAGGGGAATACTTAGCTCGTGGTCGCCAGATTGTCTCTGCTACTTATTATATTGGACGGATACGAACTGATGGTAGCCAGAAAAGTCAACAACTTCGTGCGAATCAGCAACGTCTCACGGCACGCCTCCGAAACTGCAACTGGCAGATAGAGTACGGCCACATGTTAAAAAGTGACGGTGTTTTTCATGAGAAGGGTGTTGATGTTCAGATGGCAGTTGATCTTGTTCGCGGAGCTTACCGCAATGAGTTTGATACTGCCGTGCTGGTATCATCGGATAACGATTTGATACCTGCAATCAAGGCAGCAAGGGAAGAAGGAAAGAAGCTTGAGTATGTTGGTTTTAGCCACAGACCATCCTTTGGAATTATGAAGCATTCAGACATTCGAACATTATTCAAAAAAGAAGACTTGGAACATTTTTTGCCTTAGAAGAGCCACTTTCGAGGTACTAAAATACCCGCCGTAGCAAGCTAGGGCGGGTGGTTTTAGTAACTGCTAGTATAATGCTTCAGTAGGCTTTGTCAATACTTTTTTTGGTGGACCTAGTATTGCGATCTTACCCCTGCTGCTGATAAATTTGTATAAGTTTCCGCTACGTTGGTGGAGACCCGCTGAAATAGCGAGCGATTCTCTCCGCCCCTGCTTTTTGCAATGTAATTCCCCGTTAGCAAATTGCTCGCGGGGGTGTTTACCTAGCAAGTGGTATTAGGTGTCGTGCGCTGCCATTTCCCCATACTGCTCCCAAAAGGCTAAAATCTTCGTTCTGCTCTTGGCTTCCTCGGTGATCATATACCGGAAGCGTACGACGTATTACCACAGCGTGCTGAACCCTTTGGTGTGCCTGAATTTGTTGAATTGCTGCACTAAAGACTCCTTGCCGGGAGTCTCACATGTTTCTGAATTTGTGCAACTTTAATTAGAAATCAAAGTATTCTATGTTATTATATTCCCTATGAATGATCAGTCACCAGTCAAGCTGCATATAATTCTGTAAGCACCGGCAAGCAGCCGCGCATGGTTCGGTTGTCTACAGCCATTCTGTTAATTATTATAATTGCTCTTGTGGTGGTACTTATCAGTGTACTCGCTTACGCTGTCACAATCAGTGCAGCTGTTCAGTAGTTAGAGCGTGTAGTTTTGATTGTAATGGTTGGGGAACCCCAGCAGTTGGTTAAGGGGATGAAATAGGGTTCTAACCCGCCAACACGGCGGGCAAGCTTGGTCCATATATTCCTGTGTATAATTACTACTACCAGGATGGTCGCGTGCTGATTGGCTTATCTCTGTACATTCAGAAAAAGAATAGGAGTCCGCCAATGCCGAAATTTCTTGGATTTCCTGACCCAGAGCCATTTCTTCTGTTAGTGGAGCAAATCCTGCTCGAGAAAACGCAGGATAGAGAGGGAGCGCTGGCAATAACCTGCAATGAGGCTGATACAGCTGCCGATGTTCGAGAAAGAGTTATTCAAGGGTTAATATCCCGCTACTGGTGGTTACAGCGGTACTGGCAGGATAAAGGTGCGCCTTCAGAAAGGTTTGTAGCAAGTTGTCCTGTTCACAACCTCGAAGTCTATAACTTCGGGTCTCCATTGGGAATGGGACATCTAAATGAGCTTCGCTCTGTGATCAAAGAGTTTGCACTGATCAAGGAAGGCTATCTGTTGCGGTCGGTAGATTATATCGTGTGTGATGATGTTGACTATCGCAATCCACAATCAGGTGATTCGACAAACGGACACTGTGGTGCCGGCGAACGTCTGATTACTGTCTTCCCAAGTGCCTTGGTTGATAGGTCTCATCGCGTCAGCGCCACGTCAAATTTTGAGGGAACGTTGATCCACGAGTTCAGCCATCTAATTGGAACGGAGTTACAAAATAGATGGAGTGAAGCATTCGAGTGGCGGCCAGCGGTTACAGCAGAAACAATGCCGGGCGGGATGCTGCAGACGCACGTCTGTCAACAACCCGAACGATGCATCACCGAGTATGCTACTTTAACTCCACAGGACGACCTATGCGAAAGCATGGTTGCAGCAATCAAAAGCCCCGAACTATTGGATCCAGAGCGGCTAGAATTCTTGCAATCATGTCTTCTCGATACGCGGACAGGACAAACGGATGTGAAAGTTGAGCAGCAAGATACTGTTGATTTCCCTCCGTGTCCTTCCACAGTAAGGTATTTACTCAAGCTCAACCCAGTGCGTGTGAGGCGGCAGGCATAGTTTGGTATCGTCTTCTGCATCGCACTAATCGAACCTCTTTGAATCAAGGGGTTCTTTTTATTTACGCCGCAAATATTTTCCGATAGGGTATAGGGATTGAGGAATAATGTGATGTAAGAAGAATTCCATGCGTCTTGAAAAAGAATTCAAAATCCCGATTCCTGGCACGAAGCTCAAGATCTATGCCAAGCAATATGGTAGTTTGAGCAAACCCATTGTTGTCTTTGTCCACGGACTCACTGGACACAGGGACGAGCACCAGTTTTACAACGGAGCAAGATATTTCTATAAGAAGGGTTTTTCATCTGTGCGCTTCAATCTCTATGATTATCCCCAAGACGCCCGGCGGTTGGTTGACTGCACGCTGAAAACTCATGCTCACGATGTTGATGCGGTAGTAGATCTTCTCAAGCGGAAAGGCGCGCAGAAGATGTTTGCTGTCGGGCATAGCTATGGTGCACCGAGTATTATTCTCTCAAGCCAAAAGCACCTGCAGGCAATGGTACTATGGGACGGCACCCATAAATTTGTTTTTGATGAGGCAATACCTGTCAAGGGAACGGATTTTCATCGTCTTGAATACGGGCCATCCTTTCTCATTGGCAAGAAAATGTATGATGAGGCAAAGATGCTCAAGTGGGATGTGGTTATTAAGCGCATTCGAGTGCCTGTGAAATTTATTTATGCTGAACGATCCGGCCTGGCTAGAGCAGGTAAACAATTATATAAATTGGTGCAACAGGAAAAATCATTTTCTGTTATCAGCGGCGCCGGCCATGTATTTTCCGAAGCAGGAGCAGAAGAAAATTTATTTGCAGATTCAGCCAGATGGTTTAAAAAGTTTCTGTGAAAGCAATACTCTTTGATGTTGATGGTACGCTGTTGGATACACGGGAGTTTATTTTTCGTGCCTTTGAGCACGTCTTCCGTTTGCATGATCTTCCGCATCTTACCAGAGAAGATGTGTTGGTTATAGGCGGCAAGTCGTTAGAGGATTGTTATGCAATCTTGGCGCCGGAACGAGAGGCTGCTGTGCTTTGTAAAACGCATAGAACTTTTCAGGAACAAAATATGGATCTTGGCCAGCTGTTTCCCAACACGCTGGATACGCTTAAAAAACTGAAACAAACAGGAATACAAATGGGAGCAGTTACTAATCGCTATAGACAGACTGGCTTGCGAAGTCTTACGCATAGCGGCCTCTTGCCTTTTTTGGATGTAGTGATAGCCGGAGATGATGTTACATATCCTAAACCTCACCCCGAGGGATTGGACAAAGCGCTAAAGCAGCTCAATGTTGTCCCGGAAGACGCGGCGATGGTAGGAGATTCTCCTGGCGATATCGAAGCTGGGAAAAGTGCCGGCACTATAACGGTTGCGGCTACCTATGGATTCAGTTCAAAGGACCACCTCGCGACCTTTAATCCTGATCATGCGATTGATGATATCTCGGAAATGGTGTCGATATTCTCCTAAAGAGAAAATATGAGCAGACATAGCAAGCTCGCTCGGGATAAGACTCACGGATAGCTGGCCATTCCAGACAGCTGTTTTTTGAGTACAATGCAGGCATGGTATCTTCGGCAGACTATGTCATAACTCGAGGGGGGCTATTAATAGAGCCTGATCCAAATGATCCCCGAGAGGCTGAAGGTATTTTGAATCCGGCGGTAGCCGGAAGTTATTTGTTGTACCGAGCTGTTGGGCGAGGAAACTTTTCGCGGCTGATGGCAGCTAAGCTGTCAAAGCGGTCAAACGGTCAGGGGGTAAAAGTTTTAGCTAAGAAGATGAATCGGGTTGTCCTAGAGCCGCAGGTAGCCTATGAACTTACCAAGAAAAAACGTGGAGGTATCGAGGATCCGCGGGTGACGCAATTGCCTGACGGAATGTTTGTTATGTTCTACACGGGGTATGGTCGGGCGATAGGTTTTCAGAGGCAAACACCTGTTGTGGCTGTTGCTACATCTGAGAACGGCCTGACATGGCAGCGCCAAGGGAGAATGGTATTTGCCAAACATACGCACGGTGGACAATTAATCGACTTTAATCAGATTGCCAACAAAGACACAGTTTTGTTTGCGGAAAAGATTAATAGCCGGTATGCGCTGTTGCACCGTCCGATGTTTGGACGGCTACTAGCAAATCAGCTCGGGCTGCCGTGGCGGGCTATCTGGTACGCGGAAGCCGACAGCCTGCTCGGCCCATGGGATAATCATCGTTTGCTGCTCGGACCCAAATACGAGTGGGAAAACGGCGGAGTCGGCGCCGGCGTGCCGCCCATCCACTTACGGGACGCGTGGGTGCATATTTACCATGGCTTTACACAAGGAAGACATCGTCGCTATAATGTGGGCGTTTTTGTTACTCCTCATGATGATCCGACTATCGTAGCTTATCGTTCTGAGAGAGCTCTACTTGAACCGAGCGAACTCGAGGAGATGGAGGGTACGGTGCCGAGAGTAGTCTTCCCCACAGCGGTGTGGCAGGAGGATGAAAAGCAAAATGATCTCGCAATTTTTTGGGGTGCGGCCGACACAAGAATCATGTGGGGGATTCTATCGCTGCCTTCTGAAGTATTAGATCCGCTTGCTGACTCCCAGCATAATTCTTAACTGGAAGATCAGCCTGCCGTATCAGTAGTTCATTCCTAAGGTATGCCAAAAGGGATTCGGCACCTTGGTTTTTATTAGTACCGACCTCTGTCAGACCATCACAGCACGCGCCGCTGTGCAGCTGGACAAGAGAAGCTTGACGGGTATTGTGGCCATAGAACCAAAGATAGGGGGCTGCCACGATCTCCGGTGCCATTCGTTCATCTGTTTGTCGGGAATAAGTAATGAGAAAATCAAACATTGTATGCGCTTCTATCGGTTGCTGGTCATACGTTGCTTTTTGCTTTGTTTGGCTGTACCATGTTCTGTTGCCTACAGGCGAGAACATACTTTCTTCGACTGTTGAGGCAATCAGGAAGCGAGCGCTTGACGCGATGACTCGTGCTAGCTTTTCCGATGAGGTATTTAGCCACATAGCTCCCAGAAGCAAACCATGCGGCAGCAGAGCATTAGCGTAGGTTAGCTGTCCTTCAAACCAGGGCCAGCTGCCTGTAGCGTACTTGGACCATGTTGTTAGGAGTTTCCTCGTTGCCCGCTTTATCACGGCATCCGCGATTGCTGGAAGCTTGGTTGAACGGATAATTGTAAGGGCGATAATCGATTCGGCTAAACCACGTGGCTGTTCTAGTCTGTTTAGTGATGGAAGCAACTTTTCCAACATCCTCATGGCCTGGGTCCGCCGGGCAAGATCAGTGTCCCGGGCAATGACTGTTGCGAGGCATCGCGCTGCCCGCGCCTGTGTATCTTCGGAGCCTTGGTCATCAAGCCAGGTGCCGGTTGAGCTGCGAAAATTGCGAAATTTTCCATTGGATGTTTGTGCTTCACAAGTAAATTTCCAGCAACAGTCTAGCAGATTTTCGGTGTGTCTGATTACATTAGTGTCCGCGACCTCTCTCATCTCCACCAGAGTTTGCACCGCGCGAACATTATCATCTGTGCAATATCCCTCCTCAAGGCGCGGGGACTCATACCTGGCATGTTGATAGAGTCCATAGGGTCCTACCAAAGCACGGAAATGTTCAAGTGATGGCAGCGATAATCTGGTAATCATATGAGAAAAGTGGCAGAGTGATAATATTCTTAGTTAAACCACATGTCTAGACAAGTATTTGACATAATCACAATTAGTACAAGCTTGCCACGACGTTGCGGCATAGCAACCTTCAATGGGGATGTGACCCGGGAGCTCAAGCGGCTTGGTGCGAGGGTCCATACTATTGCCATGGAGCGGCCCGGTCAGCATTTTTCTTACCCAGACTCTGTTATAACAGCTCTTCCTCAAGAGGACAAAAAGGCATACGTTCGAGCAGCGCGTATGATCAATCAGCTAAGGCCTGATGTGGTACTACTTGAGCACGAATTTGGGATTTACGGCGGCCCAGAGGGCCGGTATGTTTTAAACCTTCTTAAGCATCTAACTGTTCCGGTGTTGGCCGTAGCTCATACGTATCCTTTTCGCCGTGGGGAAAAGCGCCAGCTCAATCAAGCAAAAATCCTGCGGGAGATTGGCAAGCTGACTCATGCCGTCACCATGATCAGCGGCGTGGCCGCTCACCACCTGGAAGCAGAGTTTGCTCAGAACGGCATTGTCACACCAGTCGTTCATATTCCGCACGGCACACCCGATGTCACAGACTTCAAGGTAGAACCCGAAAAAAACAGGGATGTGGGCAGAGAGCACTGGCTAACCCTGTCCAGCTTTGGTCTGATCGGGGAGCGGAAAGGATTAGATGACGTTATCCATATCTTACCCGATGTGATCAAGTATTATCCCACTATCAGATATTGCATTCTCGGCGGCCCTCATCCAGCTGACGCCCGTGCTTCACTCTACTTGAAGAGATTGCGCACCTTGGTGCGAAACCTTGGTCTGGAAGAGCATGTGGTGTTTGTCAGTCGCTTTCTTTCAGTGAAGGAAATAATGGAGAATCTCCAGACGAGCGAGATTTATGTAACATTTTATCGTGATCCTGATCAGGCTAGCAGCGGCACGTTGGCGTATGCATTGGCTGCGGGTTGTTGTGTTATATCAACTCCATATATTCATGCCCAGGAGTTGTTGGCCGAAGGTAGAGGGGTACTTGTTCCGTTTGGAGATCGACAGGCTCTGAAACAGGCCTTAATCCGTGTGCTGCGTGATACTACTCTGCGGAACTTTTACCGCAACCATGCACTGGCGTATGGAGAGCAAACAGCCTGGAAGCACGTGGGAAAGAGGTATTTTAATCTCTTATCTGAGGTTGCTCTGAGTCCCATGCCGTTTCGGAGGCCAGCGGCCAGAACCTTAACCTGGGCCTTAGTGCCCTTCAAAACCAAATTATCACCTGCTCTACCCAACGCGCAAATTGCGGAGGAAAGAGCACTACCTTTTAATAACAAATGACTGAATTGCGTTCAGTACGATTACGGCCGCAGTAGTGTGATGTTCGTCAACTCTCCCTTGACAAGCATGCGTTTATCCGTAGACCACAGCGGCCAGCAAGCCATGAGCGTCAGGGTTGGTATGGGACGATCGGATGCCAGCCACGTATCAGAGGTGGGCTTAACAATTTCGGTTCCCGTAATGGTGTACGTGTACCGTGTTCCTTTATAATCAATATGCATGACATTGCCGCCCTGCAGCTGGCCAATGCGTAAAAAAGCGAAGCGGTATTTACCTTTCCATGGTTCACCCGTGCTATGGGCAGCGATGAAGGTGTTGCCAGGCCGTCCGGGAACAATGCCGTTTGGATACAGTGCGGCGCCTTGATTAAGGGTGGTCACAACATCTTTATCATTCATCGAAGCGCTCATAACGATCGGGACATTTACGTCAATGGCTGGAATCCGGATCCAATCTGTGGCGGCACCTCCGGCAGCGGCCGGCGGCTCAATGGAATTGAGAGCAGGATACAATTGCTTGCCGCGGTTTGCATTGATGTCAAAAATTTCTTCAGAGCGTACATCGCTGACTGGCAGCATGGGCTGATGCGATGTGGCCAGATATGTGCTGGATAAAACCGGCAAAAACATCAATGTGCCCGCAATCAAACCAAAGATAAGCAAAAATGCCGATACAAAAATACCGACAAACAGTGAAAATTGCCTTCTCCGTCCGTGCTCCGGCATTGTTGCAGTGGTGGTTACCATAAAACAGTGGTTTATGCGAACCTGCTATTTAATATCTATTTTATTATTTTGTCAACTCTCTTTTTTGGGGTATTTTTAGGAAAGCTATGGTTTCCGGAGTTGTACCGAGGTGGATTATCGCTGGCGTAGTGCTGATCGCTGCCATTGTGTGGCTAATGTTCATCAGGAGCGGGCTTCTGTCCGGTCGTCCAAACATTCCCCAAGAGCCGGTACGGTACTTTGTTGAGGAAAGAATGGAGTAGTGTATAGCGGCTAACAAACCCAAAAAACCGCCCTCGTAGGCGGTTTTTTGGGTACGCAAGACAATAATCGCTTACGCGTCCTGCGGCTTTACGGTTGATCGTCTATTGGCTCGAGCTCGGCCGGCAGCTTCATCCAATACCATCATTACTTTCTTGTTCAAAGCTCCAGGCAAATCGCCAGACATCTTCACTCCTTTTCCTTTAAGGTATGATCGAACTTTACTGGCCACAACTAATATGTCACTCATACGTGTACACCTCCTTCACGACCATTGATTATGAATTATCCACATCGGAGCAATTTTACCATTTTACGCCTTAAAAGCTCAATACATGCTTGTCATTGATAATTCGCTCGTCAGCTCATGAATACTTACAGCAAAAGAAGCAGTCCGGCCAGAAAGATGACGAGGGAGGCATGAGCAATAAGCGCCGGGCGTTGGATTCTGATGTGAATGAGTACAGCCATTGCCAGTAGAACCACCAGCACTACGGCGATGGCTGTTGTCAGCCGCCGTGTGAGTGCAGCCAAGCGCGCCGGCGCTTCAAGTTCTACTATGTTGTCGTCAACTTCAAACTGCGGGGTGACGGCGATATTGTTAAGTGCAGCTGTATTGCCCGCGCTATCTGTTACTTCAATAGTAAAGTGGTCAGTTGCCGGCAGCACGGCCCATTGGCCGGCGGTAAGCGGCCGCACATCATTTTGCTGCTGAATTCGAATGGATTCGAATTCTCCGGCCGGCATGAAGAAGGCAAGCTCGCCTGCATCAAAGGCCGGTGAGATAAAAAACCTAAAGTCTTCTGCCGGCAAGGCCGGGCTTTGAGTATCCTTTTCCACCACCAGCGGTTCAGATATAAAGCTTTTATTCCCGGCACTATCTGTGCCGTATACTTGCAATTCAATTGAACCATCGGGAAGGCTGTCCAGCGCGAGTTCAAGCTCGCGATTCCCTGCTGTTAGATCAGCCGATGTTTGCAGCTGGTTGTTAATGAGAATGTGTGCTGTGGTATCGGTGTCGCCGCTGATGCGCACGCTGACGGTGTTGCCAACAATATTTGAAGGCCCGGCCAATGCGATCCGCGGCACGCGCGGCGGTGTTGTGTCCGCCGGCGGCACTGAAGGAATGGGGACCGGCGCCGGCGCTGGTGAAGGTGTAGCTGATGGCTGCGGTGTGCTGCTCGGTTTTGGTGCGGGTGTCGCTGTTGGTTGTGCCTTGGCCGGCACACTGGAGAATGGTGGCTTGCCAAACATATGCACGACTATGATTGATGTGCTGCCCTCAAACTCCCCGCTGACAACAGCCACGCCTGTTTCGGTGTATTCAGCGTTGAGCATATTAGCCTGGTGCGATGGGCTGGCTATCCAGGCGGCCACGACATCCTCTGCTTCGGTGAAATCAATTGCCAAATTTTCCCCCGCAACAAGATAACTGTATCCGGCCTTGCTGATCCAGAACCAGGGAGTAACGCCAGAGGGGGAAATGTGGGCAAAATAATCTTCTGCCAGCATATGCTGCCCTTTTTCTTGGGCGGCCGCTGCCAGCTTGGCGTTTACTGCCAAGGCGGGTAGATCTGCCTTCTCCCGTTCGGCGTTTGTTAACTGCACGATGCGATTGACGGTTATTGTCGAAAGCTCGGCTTGGGCTGGGATGAGCGAGATCACCCCGAGGGCCAGCACTTTGCTGATAACAAGCAGGGCAGATAGCCAAGCGAGCGGCCGATGGCGCAACACCAGCGGCCGGTGATCATTGTCCGGCAGCGGAATCAGACAGGTGTTGATACCGTGTAGGGTTCGAGCGGTGATGCTCATGGGTAGAGTATATGATAAGTAATTTGTAACTCGTAGTTTGTCATCTGCATGGGAAACATATAGTACGATTTAATTGCGCTTTACGAATTACCAATTACGATTTACTAGTTACTTTATCTATGAACATCGTCATTATGGCGGGAGGGGGCGGATCGAGGCTGTGGCCGCTCTCTCGCCGGGGTAAACCGAAGCAATTCCTTGATTTAGGATCAGGTAAAACCCTGCTCGAACATACCTTTGATCGGGCGCGCACTCTGGTAGACAACCGGGATATATATATTGCTACCACCGTGCAGTACCGCGACAAGATAAAGGAATTGCTCCCGGAAGTACGAGCAGCCAATATGTTTTATGAACCGGAGCGTCGGGATACGGCTCCGGCATTCGCGGCAGCCGCCATGGCTTTAGCGCGGCGGGGAAGGGGCGATGAGCCGACGATATTTATGTGGTCCGATCATATTTTCACGAATGAACCAGAATTCTTGACCGATCTGAGAAAAATTTCGAAGCTTATTGAGGAACATCCATCAACCGTAATCATCATCGGACATGTGCCAACCTCGGCGGAAACCGGCCTTGGTTATATTGAAGCGGGCGCACCGGTCGCAGGGTATAACGACGCATTCCATGTCCGCGCCTTCAAGGAAAAGCCGGATCGGAAGACAGCGGCAAGGTACGTGGCTGCCGGAAACTATTTCTGGAACATGGCGTATGTCAGTGTAAAGCCAAGTTTTCTCTTACGCCAGCTTGAGAAATTCTCACCCAAGCTTATTGCCGGCGTGAGAAAATATGATGCCGCTGTTGCAGTCAACCATGTGGCGGAGGCTGCCTCGTTCTATCGCCAGTTGCCCAGTCTGTCCATTGATTACGCGCTCCTTGAGAAAACGCCGGATATTATTGCTGTAACCGGCGATTACGGTTGGAGCGATGTTGGCAACTGGGCGGCGGTAAAAGATGTGTTTGGGACAAACGGGGACCACATGCCGGCCGGGCATCATATTCATGTCGATTCCCAAAATAATTACGTCTACAACGCCACCAGTCGCGCCGTATCACTCATTGGCTTGGAAGATACTATTGTCGTTGTGACCGATGATGCGGTGCTGGTAACAAACCGCGAACACACCCATAAGGTTAAGAATGTGGTCCAGCGGCTGGAAGATGAAGGCAAGAAGGAATATTTGTAAATTTCTAATTTCCGATTTCTAATTTCTAGATGTTCCAGATTACCAGTCCCATTAGGTTTATATTTTTTATTCTCGCTATACTAGGCATTATTGTTCTGATTGCGGGCGTGAGCGCGTGGGGAACGGGAACCATCCAGCGCAGCGGTGAATTTGAAATATCTTCAGGGAGCAGTGCGGCCAGTGTCTGGGGTGCTCTGGCCGATCAGGGATTTGCCAGCCGCCGTCTGCCTTTTCAGTATGAAGGTTGGCGGCAGGATGCAGCTACATCAATCCAGGCGGGAATCTATCGTTTGGAGGCAGGCGAGAAGGCAGGGGGTGTAGTCCGCCGTTTTATTATCGGCGATGTTTCGCCGGATGAGCTCACCCTGACATTCCCGGAAGGATTTACTCTCCAGCAGATAGCCGCGCGCGCTGCCGCCCGCGGCATCGGTTCTGAAGAAGAATATTTAACCGCGGCGTCACCATCAGCATTTGCTGACAAGTTTACATATTTGGCGAATATTCCTGAAGGCAGATCGCTGGAAGGGTATCTTTTCCCGGATACGTACCGGGTGTTTGCTGATGATACTCCTGCCGATGTTATTGCCAGAATGTTGGCCAACTTTGATAGCAGGCTAACCGCTGATTTGCGCCTACAGGCTGCCGAAGCCGGCCGCACGCTCGATGAAATAATCATTATGGCCAGCATCATAGAGCGTGAGGTTTTAAGTGATGAAGATATGGCTGTCGTTGCCGGTATCTTATGGCAGCGATTGGATGACGGCGCGGGTCTTGATGCGGACGGAACTGTGCGATACGCCCTCAATAAATGGGACGGAGCGCTTACCGTTGACGATTTAGCGACGGATTCTCCTTACAATACGCGCACATATCGCGGCTTACCTCCCGGACCCATTAGTAATCCCGGATTACGGGCGATTATGGCTGCCGTAGAACCGCAAGAATCAGAATTTTATTATTATCTGTCTGCGCCAAACGGCGAGACGATATTCTCAAAAACGAACGACGAGCATAATGCCAATAAGGTCAAATATCTGAGATAGTTGCATTTTCCTGAACGGCGTGTAACCTTATATGCAGTCATCCAAAGACCTGCAGCAATGCCAATCAGACTGCAGCAAGGACCTGACCTTCGCTCTGCGAGCTTCGCAGGGCAAAAGACATGGTTTTTGTAAGTCCGCGGCTGACCGCGGTCATTTTTATTTCAACTCTCTACCACCTACAACCTAGTAACCAGAATTCATGCCACTAACCCGTCCACAAAAAGAAAAAGTAGTAACCAAGCTCGGCGAAAACATTTCCGGAGCCACTTCGGTTGTGTTCTTGAGCTTCGATGCGCTCAACGTTGAGGACGTCAATGCCTTGCGCGATCAGTTGCATGCGGCTGGTTGCGGCATGAACGTTGTGCCCAAGCGCCTGCTTAACCTTGTCATGCGCAACGCCAAGCTGGACTTTAAGCCGCTGGAACAGCCAGGGCAGCTGGCCGTTATTTGGGGGCCGGATCCGGTTACGCCGGCCAAAACAATATACGAATTCGCGAAAAAGCACGGGCAGATTCAACTGCTGGCCGGAACGTTGGAGAAGGAGCTCATCTCGCTAGAGCAAGTTAACTCATTGGCGCAGATTCCTTCCCGTGAGCAATTACTGGGCCAACTGGTTGGTGTTCTGGCCGCACCGATGCGCGGATTGGTTGGGGCGCTGACGGGCGTTCCTAGGGCTATGGTGTTTGTGTTGAAAGCAATAGCCGATCAGAAAAAGTGATTTTGTTTCTTGTGATTTATAATTTATTTTTAAATTGTTAAAAATCTCTATGGCTGAAAAAACGGCAGCTGAAACGAAAACAGAAGAAAATAAGAAAGTCGAAGTGCCTGCCAAGTTTAAAGATATGGTCAAGCAGATCGAGGAAATGTCGGTGCTTGAAATGTCAGAACTGATAAAAGTTTTAGAAGATACATTCGGTGTCAGCGCGGCCATGCCGGTGGCGGCCATCCCGGCAGCCGGAGCGCCGGCAGGCGGGGAAGCGCCGGCCGTGAAGAGCTCATTTACGGTTGAGCTAGCCAGCGCCGGAGACCAGAAAATTGCGGTAATCAAAGCTATCCGTGAAGTCACCCAGCTTGGCTTGAAAGATGCCAAGGATCTGGTCGACAAAGCGCCAACCAAAGTGAAAGACAATGTTCCGAAGGAAGAGGCGGAGGAAATGAAGAAAAAGCTTGAAGCCGCCGGAGGTAAGGTTGAACTCAAGTAAGACTTAGTCAATAAAAAAGTAAGTAACATCCGCCCACGAAAAGGGCGGATGTTTTATTACTACGTCTCTTATATGGGAAAATGGTATATTACTGTAATGACAGGAAGGTATTTATACTGGCAGTTTGTTAGCGGGCCGGCGTGGCTCATTACATTTTCCCTGACGGCGCAACGGGCGCTCGCCAGATATTTTTCAGCGTCTTTCATGTTGCGTACGCTGATATCACATTGGCATAAAGATGCGGTGCCGTATCACGGAGGCGGCATTAGCAAAATCGCCCTCGCTTTGGCTTGGAATTTAATTTCCCGCGCTGTCGGAATGTTCATCCGCACTATTGTGCTGGCTGGCTGGATTGCGGTCGCGGGCGCTTTACTTTTCCTTAGTCTCGTACTGCTTATCTTTTTTATGGCCTGGCCGTGGCTGGTTGCAGCTTCTCTCACTGTGGGCACGATCATGTTGATGTGAGCCTATATGCAAGACGGCCGGATCTTTACCTATTACATTGATGCGTCCCGCCGCTTTCGGCAGGTGAGGATGAATCAGATGATGAGCTCGCCGCTGCTGATCGCTCTATTCTTGCTGACTTTTCTGGCGGCGGCCTTGTTATGGGTGGCGGCAGTCGCGGTGGCCGGAGACAATTTTCTGCTACCGGGCGCCGCGTTGATTCTTTCAGGCCTGTCGGGAGGGTTACTGCTGCTCTTTACGTATGCCTCTACCACGTTGCCGTTCGCGGCTCCTCCGCAAACCACCACAGGTTTGCTGCGCGCCGATACATCTTCGCGGAATATCGCTGACGCTTTTGACTATCGCCTCGTGGCTTTTATTGGGCGGCATCTGGTCGATCAAAGCCAAAAAGAGCTTCAACATATTTTCCGTGCACTGCTGAAAGACAGTCGGGTGAGCGAGCTGCTCCGGCGACTGGAGGTGAGTGAGGCAGATATCTATCAAACCGTTATTGGGGCGGTGGTGCCCCGGCTAACCATGCCGCAGCTGGCATATACCGTATTATCACAAGCGGCTATACGCGGAGAAGAATACATCGATATTGTAGATATGGCTGGCGTGTTTTTGCTCCATCCCGGACTGCACAATTTCTCGCGCCAGTATAACCTGCTGGAGGATGATGTCTCATTTTGCCTCT
>CAYJWL010000015.1:0-20922 GCA_964373855.1 uncultured Candidatus Saccharibacteria bacterium | reverse complement strand
ACCTTAAGGAAACAAGGGCACTGATAGAAACTGAATCAGATGAAGAGCTTCGTTCTTTGGCCGAGGAAGACCTGGCGCGGCTGGACGCCAAGGGGGCCAAGGTGGCGCAAAACCTTGAGGAGCAGTTAATCCCCCGCGATCCCAAAGACAGCCGTGATGTTATCCTGGAGATCCGCGCCGGGGCGGGCGGAGAGGAGTCCGCTCTATTTGCGGCAGAGCTGTACCGCGCGTACTCACGCTTTGCCGAGCAGCAAAGCTGGCATATTCATCAGCTAAGCTCATCGTTCAGCGAACAGGGCGGGCTGAAAGAAGTTATTGCGGAAATCGGCGCCCCACTCCGCTCTTCAACTGGCTCAGAGCGCCCTTCCGGTCCCTTTGGGACACTAAAGTTTGAGCGCGGCGTACACCGGGTACAGCGCGTCCCGTCGACAGAAAAAATGGGACGCGTGCATACCTCTACAGCTACAGTAGCCGTGTTGCCGCAGGCGGAAGAGGTAGATATTGCCATCCGCCCGGAAGATCTGCGCATTGATACCTACCGTGCCAGCGGCGCCGGCGGACAACACGTCAATAAAACCAGCTCGGCAGTGCGAATTACCCATGTGCCCACCAATACCGTTGTGGCCTGCCAGGATGAGCGCAGTCAGCATAAGAACAAAGACAAAGCCATGAAATTGTTGCGCTCTCGCCTGCTTGAAGCGCAAGAAGAGAAGCGACGAAGCGCGGAGGCGTCGGAGCGGCGCAACCAGATTGGTACCGGAGACCGTTCAGAAAAAATCCGCACCTACAACTTTCCGCAGGACAGAATTACTGATCACCGTATCGGGCAGTCTTGGAGCAATATCCCCGCCGTTATGGATGGCGGATTTGATAAAATTTTCCAGGCTTTGGCAGAAGCTGACCGGCAGGCGCTCCTGCAGCAGGCGGCAGAGAATCATTAATACGGTTGATATGATGCTCGCCCGGGCCTTGCTTGTCGCCAGGAGACAGTTGGCAGCAATATCTGATACGCCTGATATTGATGCACAGCGTATACTTCTCCATGTACTTGGCCGCTATCAGGCCAGCTGGCTTTGGGCGCGTCCGGAAGATGTACTCTCTCATCAGCAGCAAGACCAATTTGCCCACTTAATGAGCGAGCGGCTATCTGGCAAGCCGCTGGCATATATTTTGGGAGCATGGGAGTTTTATGGCCGGCAGTTTATCGTCAACGCCAATGTCCTTATTCCCCGCCCTTCTACCGAAGAACTCGTTGAGCAAGCGCTAGTTTTTATAAAGAAAAAATATGCGGCCGATAACCGGCCACTCGTGATCGCCGATATCGGCACAGGCACTGGCTGCATCGCGATTACCCTCCTCAAGGAATGTGAACCAAGAATCCTAACTTGGCCCCACAAAAATGCCGGGCTTATCTGGGCCGGCATGAATCATGAATTAAGGATAATTGCCACTGATATTTCCGAGGCAGCGCTAACCGTTGCGCAACAAAACGCTGAACTCCATGGTGTTGCACACAACATCGAATTCCGGCGCGGCAACATGCTCGAGCCCCTCGTTGGCAGGCATGTTGATCTCATAGTAAGCAATCCACCCTATGTACCCTCTCCCGCCCTGGCGCGGGCGGCGAGTGACCCCGCCACCGTCGGTCTAACATTCGAGCCTCGCCAAGCGCTCGACGGCGGGATAGACGGCCAAAAGTACATCAAAGAAATTAAAAAAGCCGGCTGTCCCATAGTTCTGGAAACGACCGGCGGCCGCGTTGCCAAGATATATTCTCAAGCAGTTGGCAGCAAGCCCATATCACGCTGGATGCCTGCCTCGATGATATCGAGCAAGGCATAGCGAACAAACAAACCCCTGTGCGACTGACGGCCCCAAACGCATTGAGGGTGATTGCGTCTGGCAAGGGGTGCAAGCGCCAGATCAATCTCGGGCGGAGGATCTTTGGGGTCGTTGTTTATCGGCAGCGGGTGCATGACGAAGGCCCCTGGTTTAAGAAGTTCGAGGTATTCCTTTTTGAACATGTACGTACCCTTGGCTTGGCGGTAAAGATTCTCCTCTTCCTTAGTAAACCGCTCTCGCTGAATACGCGTCATGTAGACCGCATCAGCCTCTCGTATTGCCTCAGCAAAATCTTCTCGTACTTCGTGCGCAACCTCATGCCGGTTAAGGTACCCGATCATGCCTTCTTTCGGCCCGATGGCAGGGTGAGAGCAAAAGATAATCCGTATCCGGTACTGCGGACTGAACCGGCCAAGCAGGTGGCACAACGAATTAATGGTCCGGCTGTGCGAAATATCGCCGGCCATAACAAGAGTGATGTCTTCCAAGGGGTGGCCGATACATTTTCTTTCCCGATAAAGCGTGCGAAGATCTACAAACCCCTGCGTTGGATGCTGGTCCTCGCCGTCTCCGGCATTCAGTACGGGCAGGAGGCTCCGTGAGTTTCCGTCTCTATTGGCATCGTCAATCGCTTTGGCCACGCGATGGGCAGCTCCATCTTCCTTGGATCGTATGACAAACATATCTGTCAGACGATGAGCCATGCCCCCGACCTGCGTCAGAGCCATTCCCAAATCCTCGATCGATTCGCCCTTCAGCGCAGATGACAGTGGTCCCAGCACTAAATACACGTCATAGCCGAGATGAATCCCCGCCTCGCGGAATGTTGCCTCGGTACGCGTGCTCGCCTCATCCCGGTAAAAAGTCAGCCTTCGTCTCGTTGAGAATGGTTGACTGATCCTTGGCCGTAGAAACTCTGATGTCCAATTATCCTCCACCTGACGCATGTGCTCCATGAGGGGCTCTAATACATCGACTGAAAACTGTTGTGTCTCTAACACATGAGGCCAGCCTTCCCAGCGAGGGATCTCCATCTTTCTGCTCCTTTTCAATCCAATTGTTATAGAGCCAACGAACAACTCGTTCACAACCCAAATTGCCAAAAGGATAGCGCGTAAAAACCGGCATGTCAATCTTCGACTCACTCCGGCCTGAAGGGCCAAACCTTGCTTAGATTAACCCTGGTGACTGTCTCCTATTTTTGTTCAGGTGCGCTTTCTGCTTTCGGCTCTTCGCCTTCTTTTATTTCGACAGCGACACCTTCGCCTTCGGCTGGAACTTCCTCTGGCTTCACGCCTTCAACAGCTTCAACGTCTTCTTTAACCTCTTCAGCCAGTTCTTCATCAAGTTCTTCCTGTGAGCGCGGCGCCTGAACGAGAGCGATGACGTCCCCCGGCTCATGAAATACCTCTACCCCTGCCGGCAAAATTAAATCGGATATATGAATCGCCTTGGCAAAAGCATCCAGCACGGAAACATCAACGACGATGTCGCGAGGCAAATCTTTCGGCAGGGCTTCCAATTCCACCTCATCCATGTTGCGGACTAAAATTCCGCCGGCATCTCTGACCGCAGCGGATTCTCCTTCATACCGCAGCGGGACTTTTGCCCGGATTGGCTCGTCCATCCGCACCTGGTAGAAATCTATATGGACGACAGTACTTTTGAGCGGGTGGATTTGAACCTCACGGATAAGCACGTTGTGGTCGTCCTTATCATCAAGCCTAAGAGACACAAGCGATGTCATCCCCGCTTGCCGGAACAATTTCTCAAATTCCTTCCGCTTCACTTTGAGGCTCTTCGAGGTAATGCCACGACCATACAATACCGCGGGAATATCTCCTTCTTGCCGGGTCACTCCAGCGTGCTTTTCCCGTGTTTGGCCCATTAAGTGCAGTTTTTCCGCCATATTGATAAAACTATGTTCTGTAGCTACTAAACGGGAAAACGGACTGTATCGTCCGTTATTCCGCTAATTAAGGCCTAGTCTATTTTACCAGGCCTGGTTCGTCAAGCTAGGCTGAAGCTTAGCTTGACCTTGGGCTTGAGCCGAATGGGTCACTCTTGCCGCTGCGGCGCTGCAGTCGCTTGGCGTCATGTTGATCGCCCGGAGCGCCATGCAGGGTTAATGATTGAATGGCGTTCTTATCCTCTTTGAGGAGTTCATACATATTTAACAGTTCATCACTGGAAACTTCTTTACTGCCAAAGAACTGCTTCGTGTCTTCAGCCGTCATGTCCGTCACTAACCCCAAGCTGACAATACCTAAACCTGTCATGGCGACCATGGCCACAATCGAACTCTCACATTTAGAGCAGGTAACATAAACCACTGTTGCATCGTCTTCCTCGCCGATTACCTTCGCCCCGTCTAAATCATACTCGGCGCTGCAGAAGGGGCAGCGAGAGACAAAGTGCATATTGTCATCGAACTCCATAGCGTGTAATTACATGATAATTTAATTTATTCCATTTGTCATTTTATTAATTTGTTCTTCCGCACACATTTGTTGTTCAGGTAAAATTCATATGATGGTGCTGATTTCTGATGGTGGGCGCTGAACAAATCGACTGTACACTCTGACAGACTCGGCTAAGCCAATTAACAAGAATGTGGTTACCAAGTTTGATCCGCCGTAACTCACCAGGGGCAAGGGTATTCCTGTCACAGGCACCAGACCCATATTCATACCCGCACTGACTAGTAAGCTCAAGAGTAAAATAAAAAAGACTCCGATGCTCAAGAGACTGCCAAAAGAATCCTGCGTAACGTTCGCAATGATCAGCAGCCGCCAAAGCAGGACGGCGTACAGTGATAGAGTTACCACGATGCCGACAAATCCGAGCTCCTCTCCGATGCTTGCTATGATAAAGTCAGTGTGCCGCTCCGGAAGAAATTTGAGCTGAGACTGCGGTCCGTGTCCCAAACCCCGGCCGGCAAATTTGCCCGAGCCGAGCGCGATGATAGATTGGGTGATGCTGTAACCAGAGTGCAGCGGATCAGCCGCCGGGTTGAGAAAAGTCACAATACGCTCTTTTTGATAGTCCAGCAGCCACCACTGCCAGGCTGCACCGCACAGCAGCAAGCCCCCCAATACTACCATCAATACCTTGCGCCAAGGCAGGCCGACAAAGAACACGAGACCAAACCAAATCATTATTATTAAAGCAGCCACGCCTACGTCTGGCTCTCGCAGCACCAAAAACACCGGCACGGCTACCATCAAGGCGCTGACCATTACCTGGCGCCACAACAAGTTCTTATATCTTGACAAAAGCCACGCCAGAAAAATAACTAAGGCTGCTTTCATGAACTCAGAAGGCTGTAACTGAAAGGCAAAAAACTCGAGCCGGCTGACCGTACCCCGGATGATGTCCCCCATCACAGTCACTACGAGGAGACCGACGATGCCGACAATATAAATAAACGGCGCCCACCGTCGCCACACGTGGTACGGCAATCGTGTGACCACTAGACACAGCCCAAGCCCGACCGTGGCCGCGCCGCTCTGCCGCAGGAACAAGGGCGATAATATATTGTCGTCCGGGCTGGCACTAACTAGCATCGCCAGTCCCAGCAGCACCAGCAGCAGCACTGCCCCAAGCAATATCCAATCAAGTTCTCGAAAAATTTCCCGGAAAGTCATGACAAGACGGATGACGAGCTACCGCAGCAGGCCCGGATCGCCTATTATTTCGACTGTATTATCCTCGCGGAATATATTGGTGCTGGGCAGGGCGATGACTTGGCTGATAGCGGTCGCGGACTTCGGCCACTCAACCGAAAACTCACGCTGCTCTCCGACTAGCAGCTTGCCGACAAATGTCCGGCCGACAGCGATAATAGTATTGTTTGCATCCAGTGCCACCGCCGTTACTTCCACACGCTGCCAATCAAGCGTACTGGTATTTGTCACAATCCCGCGCTGAATATCTATCATGTGCTCCCCCGCCAGCCGACTGCTGCGCTCCTGCAAGAAAAGGTTAAATCGCGGCAGCTCAACCACCTCGGGCAGTCGAATGAACGTAGGGTCTTCTAAAGGCACAACTTCCACCCGGCCCAAGCGCCGATCGGCCGGAAAGCGGATATCAAGAACAGCGGCGTACTGAATCGTACCGGGGAGCACATAGGTTGAATCAGTGACCGACGTGATCTGCTCACCGCTGGTATCAAGGAGCGTGAACTTGAGACGATAATTGCCTACTCCGGCCCGAAGATTGGGATTGCGCAGTCTCGTTACCACATCGACACTGCGCTCGGTCCGGGCGCCGATCGGAGCCTGCGGAATAACAGCCGTGGACTGAACCTCAATGGGCAAAAACTCGGCCACGGTTGGAGTTACCTCCGGCGGCGCCTCCGGCACACTAATATATGCAGCAATGACAACAGCCAGCGCCAGAAACCCTGCGCCCGCAGCCGCGTAATATGCTTTTTTGAGGGTGCGATGCAACGACATGAGATACATTGTAACTCGTAACCAAGAAACATGCCCATCCCAGGCGGGAGTTACGGACCACAAGGATTTTAAACAACAGGCCGAGTACACCGAGTTACCGATTACAAAACTGTGCGCTATACTGAATTCTCATGTCAGACTTCACCCATTTGCATGTTCATAGCCACTATTCCCTGCTCGACGGGCTGGGAAAAATTGACGCTTTAGTGCAGCGGGCCAAAGAGCTAAACATGACCTCGCTGGCGCTAACCGACCACGGAGTTATGTACGGCATTATTGAGTTCGTTCAAACCTGTCAGGAGCATGGGATTAAGCCGATTGTTGGGATGGAGACCTATCTGGCCCCGAACGGCCATCGAAACAAGCGCGGAAAAATCGATACGAGCCCCCGTCACTTGACATTGCTCGCGCAAAACAATATCGGATACAAACATCTCATTAAACTCACGACCCAGGCGCACCTGCACGGATACTACTACCGGCCGCGGATTGATTACGAATTGCTCAAGCAATATAGCGAAGGATTAATTGTGCTCTCTGGCTGTTTAAATGGTGATATTGCCAAGGCGATTACGGAAGGCAGGCCCGAAGATGCGCAAACGCTCATCCGCTGGCACATGGAGACATTTGGACCGGACCGGTTTTATTTGGAAGTCCAGGATCACCCGAGCCTGCCGATTCAGGGAAAACTGAACGACATCCTCATTCGCTATGCCAAGCAGTTTTCCCTGCCGCTGGTTGCCACCGCCGATGCCCACTATATCAAGCCGGAGGATGCTGAAGCCCAAGATGTTTTGCTGTGTGTGCAAACAGGCAGGACTGTCCAGGAGACTGGCCGCCTCTCGATGTTGGGCGAGGATTATTCCCTAAAAACCCAAGAAGAGGTTAAGCAGGCGTGGCGACATCTACCTGAAGCAATTACCAACACGCAAAAAATTGCCGAGATGTGCAAGGTAAGCCTAGAGTTCGGCGTGAACAAACTGCCTCCATACCCGCTGCCCAAGGGCAAAACGCCTGATCAGGCACTGCATGAAGCGTGCTTAGAGGGTATCAATAAAAGATACCCGGCCGGCGCGCCATCGGGATTACAGGAACGGCTTAAATATGAAATTGAGGTTATTAAGAAGACCGGGTTTGCTCCCTACTTTCTCATCGTGGCTGATTTTGTTAACGAGGCCAAGCGCCGAGGGATTCTGGTCGGCCCGGGACGCGGCAGCGCCGCCGGCAGCCTGGTCTCCTACGTCACGAATATAACGAACGTGGATCCGCTCAAGTACAATCTTCTCTTTGAGCGATTCCTGAATCCGGAGCGGGTTTCCATGCCCGATATTGATCTTGATTTTGCTGATGACCGGCGAGCCGAAGTTATAGATTACGTGCGGCAAAAGTACGGCGCTGAACATGTCTCGCAAATTATTACCTTCGGGACAATGGCCGCGCGGGCCGCGGTACGCGATGCCGGACGGGCATTAGGATACCCGTACACATTTTGTGATGGCATTGCCAAAGCCATCCCGCCGTTCACTAATTTTGAACAGGCGCTGCAGCAGTCGCCGGAGCTGAAACAAATGTATGACGGTGACCCGCAAGCAAAAAAACTTATTGACACTGCCCGTAAGCTTGAAGGGGTTTGCCGCCATGCTTCCACTCACGCCGCGGCGGTGGTAATTACTGATGAGCCGTTGACCGAATATGTTCCCCTGCAACTATCCAGCACCTCGGAAGAAGCCAAAGATACTGTCACCCAGTATGCGATGGGCCCAGTGGAATCACTTGGTCTTCTCAAGATGGATTTTCTGGGACTTAAGAACCTGACCATCATTCAGAAGACAATTGGTATTATCGGCGAGAGGCACAGCATCAACATTAACCTTGATGCGCTTCCACTCGATGATGATAAAGCCTACAAGCTGTTGCAAGAAGGAAAATCGGTCGGCGTCTTTCAGTTAGAGTCATCCGGCATGAAGCGTTATCTCAAAGAACTTAAGCCGACGGAATTTGAAGATATTATTTCTATCCTAGCTCTCTACCGCCCGGGGCCGATGGATTCCATTCCCGACTTCATTGCCGCCAAGCACGGTCGTAAGAAAATAACGTATCTTCACCCAATTCTTGAACCGATTCTGGAGAAGACGTATGGCGTGATTGTCACCCAGGATCAGGTGTTGCAGATCGCCCGGGATTTCGCTGGGTTTAGCTACGCCGAGGCAGATATTCTGCGTAAAGCCGTGGGTAAAAAAATAAAGCAACTGCTCAATGAACAGCGGCAAAAATTTATCGATGGAGCTATCACCGCGCGCGGTATTGACAAGGCAACGGCCAAGAAAGTGTGGGACTTTATCGAGCCGTTTGCCCGCTATGGATTTAACCGCGCCCATGCTGCCTGCTACGCCATCATCGCCTATCAAACTGCTTATTTAAAAGCACATTATCCGGCCGAATTCATGGCCGCGCTTTTAACTTCGGATGAAGGCAACACCGACCGGCAGGCAATTGAAGTCGCCGAGGCGCTAAGCTTAGGCATCGAAGTCCTGCCGCCTGACGTCAATGAGAGCGAGTATGATTTTCAAGTCGTAAACGGCAAAGGCAAGAACCCCGCCATCCGATTTGGCTTGGGCGCCATAAAAAATGTCGGCCATAACACTGCCCACGCTTTAATTTCCGAGCGGAGGAGGAAAGGCAAGTTCCGGGATTTGTTTGATGTCTTCCGGCGGCTTGATTCGAAAGACATAAACAAAAAGACAGTGGAAAGTATGGCGAAGGCGGGAGCTTTCGACAGCGTCGGCGAGCGCGCCGCCATTTTAGAAAACACCGACCGACTGCTTACCTTCAATCGCACCCTCCACCGCAAAACAGACAAAGGGCAACAAAATTTGTTCGGTCAGTCCACATCTGCTGTTCAGCCGCGCCTGGAGCTGGCGCCGATTACTGCGGCCACGCAAGACGAGCGCCTCACATGGGAAAAGGAGCTGCTCGGCCTCTATATTTCCGAACATCCCCTGCGCGAGCTGCAGAAATCGCTCGAAGGATTAATTACTCCAATAGCTGATATTAGCCCCCAGCACAATATGCCTTCATTTCAGCAGCCAACTTTGACTGTGGCTGGCTTGATTGCCCGCATTAATAAAATTATTACAAAAACGGGACAGCCGATGCTGTTTGCCACTATCGAAGATTTAACCGGACGGATGGAGACGTTAGTTTTCCCCCGCCTGCTTGCAGCCAGTTCACAATTATGGACCGAAGGAGGCAAGGTCATTGTTTCCGGCAAGCTTTCCGACAAAGACGGCGAAGCCAAGTTACTGGCGGATAAAGCCTGGGCGCTGACGCCGGAATCAATTGCGGAATTAGGGCAAGAGGCGAAGAAAAATCGAAATTTATTTGTCCGCCCGACCGCTAACAGGCGCATATTCAGCATCAGTGTGCCGCCAACTATCTCGCGTGAGGACCTCAAACATCTGCAAGCAGTTCTGGCCGGTTTCCACAATAATGCTGCGCCGATGGCAGTAGAAATTGTGCTGACTCGTAACGGCGTCCCCGCTCGCCTGACCACTTCCTTCCGGTTGCCCAACAACCCGGCTGTTGTTGCCGGCATATCCCGGGTTGTGGGCAGGCAAGCCATAACAATATCCTAAACCATTGTTCCTCACACACATGAAAGCGCCTGCCACAACACATCCTATTCGCTCATTCTCCCCACTTCGCACCGCAACTTGCGGCGCTACGCGGGGCGCAGCGCTCACCCAGATCACTAGGCCGCCCTTGCCCGTCCAAAGCCTTGCTATAAGGCAAAGTGCAGGAGGGTCACAGGATGTGTTGCGCGGCGCTCTGTAGTTCCGTTTGAACTGAACGACGTTTTTCCAATATCATACCGTCACAATGCTTATGCCAGAAACTCCTGTGCCCCAACAAGCGCCAATTCAATTCGTTATTCCTCGCCGTACCCTGTTGCTGCTCATGGCGCTGCTGGTGCTGGCCGTGGCTGGCAGCTTGGCCTTTATATATCTTCCTCGGGCGCACATTACCGTGCATCCCAAAATTTCCAGCCGTTCGGTTGAACAGCCCATGATCCTCTCGGCGGAAGCAAAAGAGCCAGATTTTATCCGCTATATCTTGCCGGCCAAGCTGGTTGAGAAAGAAGTGCGGGAGGCCAAGCATATAACTCGGGAGGCAACCAATGTCCGGGACGATTTCGCCACAGGCAAAATCACCCTCAAAAACGATCAGGGTGAAGAACAGCCACTCCTGCCGAAGACCCATCTGCGCCATGAGGCCAGCGGCACTTTTTTCTTGACCGACACTGCAGTAACCATTCCCCCACAGGGCGAGGTAGCGACGCTTGTAACCGCCAAAGAGGCCGGCCCAGCCGGCAACGTTCCTGCTGGAAAATTTATTGTTGACAAGTTGCCCACCTCACTGCAGGCGGTTGTATACGGTGAGAGCGCGCAAGCGTTTACCGGCGGGGTGGCTTCAGACACTCCTCTCGCGGCAGCGGATATTAATAAAACCAAAGAAGAAGTAATAAATGCGGCTAAGGAAAAAGCCTTTGGCGAGATCACGCTGGAATCAGGCGGGGCCGGCATTCGGCCGGAACTCCTTACAACCGAAGTTGTTTTAGAGCAAATCTCGGCCGCGCCGGGCAGCTATGCCACCGGCTATGACGTTGATATCACCGTACGCGCACGCGGACTGGTAGTTGATAACAACGATCTGTTAAGCCTAACTCTGTTAGCTCTGCGCAATCAGGAAACGGCCGATGAGGAATTTTTATCGTATGATCCGGATTCATTTGATTTAACGATTACCAAAGCAGATATCGAACGCGGACAAACACAGGTGACAGGAAAGCTTTCCGGCACATTCGCCAGTAAAATTGGCCCGAGTATATTGAGCACAGAAAACCTGGCTGGCTTATCTGCCACGGAAGCAACCGAACACTTCAAAAAATTCCCGGCCGTGCAAGACGCGCAAGTTTCCTTCTCGCCCTTCTGGGTGCGCTCGATTCCCTCACGGCCACAAGCCATTGAAATTGTCATCGCGAACAAGCCGCAGTAACTTGTCTCCGGAGCGGTATATCCCGCTCGCTCATTCTCGCTCGGCCAGCGCCTCGCTCTGAGGCCTCGGCTGCTTTGCCCCGCCTTCGCTATCGCTTCGGCGGGGACCATGCCAAAACAGCCTCAGAATCCGCTCACAGGACACACCGCTCCTGCGCAAGATCTTTACTTGACAAATCCGTGATAGCGGGTATTATCGTCATGCACATTGAAAACTGATGGATTAGTGACACAAGCATGGCCACTATACGTACTTTGCTTCGAGGCAGCCTAGCCTCTCAAGAAGCAATCCCGCCCACTCATTGGGGAAAGGTAACGCCATGTCAGAAGAGCAAATTGATAAGAGGAAGGCCATGCAAATCTCTGACGATGAGATCAAACAGTTTGTTGAACGGCACATCAAGGAGGCGCAAGCCCTCCGCGAGAATCCCGACGCGTGGGCCGAGGAGCTCGAGGAGCGAGCAGCGTGGGGAATCACCCTGCCGCCAGGGCACGTTCTTGCAACACCCGATGAAGATCGGGAAGACTAGCTCAAGCCAACCCCGCAACAGGAAGTTGCGGGCTTTTTTTTCTCTATTCCCTCCAAAGAACATCAATGGTTATCTGCGAGCGGCATCTGAGGCAGAGCGGGCAAGGTACGAGCGGCAGCGAGTGAGTGAGGCCGATGTTGCAGCCGGCAGCCTCGCTGGGGCTGCCGGCGTAGTGAGCAGGTGACCTTTGATGTTCGTGTGAATCGTGCCCGTTGAATCTTGCCTATGCTACACTTGGGTGGTACAACAAGTTGTCATGAGTGAAAATGAAAAATTGAAGCTCGATGCTCTGCGACATAGTGCCGCACATTTGCTGGCGGCGGCTGTAATGGAACTCTGGCCCGATGCCAAGCCGACGATCGGCCCGGCAATCGAGGACGGGTTTTATTACGACTTCGACTTCGGCAAAGTCGCCCTGAGCCAGACAGCGGTGAGCCGGTCGAACCCGTCGAAGGGTGATCTCCTTACAATCGAGAAGAAAATGCGGGAGCTTTTGCCTGACTGGAAAGAATTTTCTCCCCGGGAAGTTTCCCCCGAAGAAGCCAAGGAGCTATATAAAAATAATCCGTTTAAGCTGGAGTTGATTGATGAAATCACCCAGCGCAGCGAGCCGATCACCCTGTATACTGCCGGCAATTTTACCGATCTGTGCCGCGGCGGGCATGTTGCTAATCCTGCCAAAGAGCTTAAACACTTCAAACTCCTATCGCTGGCCGGCGCGTACTGGCGCGGGGATGAGAAGAATCAGATGCTCACTCGCATCTACGGCACAGCGTTTTCCTCCAAACAGGAACTTGAGGCACATCTGGCCATGCTTGAGGAAGCGAAAAAGCGTGATCATCGCAAGCTGGGCAAAGAATTGGATCTATTTACTTTCTCGCCGCTGGTTGGTCCGGGCATGCCGCTCTTTACACCGCGCGGGACAATAATTCGAAAAGAGTTGGAGAAATTCATCTGGTCGCTGCAGGGTCCGTTTGGATACCAGGAAGTAAATATCCCTCATTTGGCCAAGCCGGAGCTGTATAAAACATCCGGTCATTGGGAAAAATTCAAAGACGATCTTTTTCACGTAAAGGGTGCGCACGATGAATTTGTAGTTAAGCCAATGAATTGCCCGCATCACACCCAGATTTATGCCAGCCGGCAGCGCAGCTATCGGGACTTGCCGCTGCGCTTGGCGGAAGTAACAACCGTGTATCGAGACGAGCAAGCTGGGCAGTTGCAGGGCCTCACGCGCGTGCGTTCGATTACACAGGATGACGCACACGTCTTTTGCCGCGAAGACCAGATTGAGGCAGAAATCGACAAGATAATCAATATTGTCGAGCAGTTTTATGCGGTCTTTGATTTGGGATTGTCATTTCGTCTCTCTTTGTGGGATTCCCAGCAGCCCGAAAAATATTTAGGTTCAGTAGAAACTTGGCATACCGCGCAGAACACACTGCGGCAAGTATTGCAGAACCGAGGTGCGAACTTCGCTGAAGCAGAAGGCGAGGCGGCTTTTTACGGACCTAAGATTGATTTCATGGCCCGCGACAGCCTCGGCCGCACGTGGCAGATGGCAACATGCCAGCTTGATTTTAATATGCCCACACGACTTGAGCTCACCTACATGGATGTGGACGGCACGCCGAAAACGCCCGTCATGATCCACCGGGCAATTAGCGGCTCGCTCGAGCGGTTTATGGCGATTTTGCTCGAGCACTATGCCGGCAATCTGCCGCTGTGGCTGGCGCCCGCGCAGGTTGCTATTCTGCCGATAACCGATGAGCAACTGCCCTATGCCGCCGAGATCAAATCACAATTGGAAGAAGCCGCCATCCGCACAGAAATCGATGATCGCGCCGAAAGCATCGGCAAGAAAATCCGCAACGCCGAGCTCATGAAAGTTCCGGTGATGCTGGTGATAGGTAAAAAAGAGGTTGGAGGCAAGACAGTGGCAGTGCGCTCCCATGCCAAGGGAGATGAAGGAGCAAAAGAATTATCTGCGGTTATTAAAGACCTGAAGAAGAAAATCAAGGAGCGTAGTGTATAAGCATCTCCCTGTACGAGCGGGTATGTTTTGAGCTCATAGCCGGCGGGTGGGAATCATTAGCGTAAAAAAAATTTGCAGGGAAAATTTGAACTCAAAAGATACCCGCTCGTTGAAATTGGGCTTGAGCCTTAAAATTTCAGCGGCCGGGTTTCGTTCGGGTTCCCATCGGATTTCTGTTCATCTTGAGAGCCCGCAACATCTCCGACACCAGCTGGTTCACTTGAGAGCGCATTAACTTCGCCTTCGAGGTTTGAGGTAACATCGGCTAACCGTTCCTGGTACCATTGATATTCTTCCTGGAGCTGCTTCAGCCGTTCTAATGAAGTGCTGGCTGCGGCCAGTACCTCCCGTGAACGGTCCGTTACTTCTGCCAGAGCGTCTGCCGAAGCCGCCGCAGTAAAATCTTTGACTTGCTGTAAACTGTCAACCAGCAGTTCAGCTTGAGGTACAATCGCTTTCGGGGTTTCTTCGGTATCTATAATGCTGTTGAGCCGCTCGGTATCGGTCTCTACGTAGCCGAGCGATAAGACCATTTTGCGATTAGCATTATCTGCCAAAAATAATTCCCCTTTTCGCTTCAGGCGCACACCAAAACTGCGTACTTCAGCCAATACACCTTTGCTTGAGGCGGACTGATTCATTGCAGTCGTCACTTGCGCCAGACGCTCGGGATTAAGTTTAATCTCAATGACATCGCTGACAATCAGAACGGCGATTACGGCAGCAGCTATGATAATAGCCAGTCGGGACATATTGCATAGATATGGTATGACGTTATTGATGTTTTGTATACGAGCATGAAAGAGAAAGTGATTATCGTTCTCGGCCCCACCGCCGCTGGGAAAACAGTCTACAGTGTTGCTCTAGCCAAGCGCCGTGGCGGTGCTGTCATCTCTGCCGACTCCCGGCAGCTTTATGCCGGCATGAATATTGGGACAGCTAAGCCGAAAGAAGCAGCCAGCAATACTCCGCATAGCTACATGAACCCTGATAGTGTTCAGGGCATCAGCCATTATTTATTGAACATTTCGACACCTGATGAACCCCTTGCCCTTGCCCAGTGGCAGTATTTTTCCTTCAAGATTATTAAGAAATTACATGCCGCCGGAACAACACCCATCGTAGTTGGCGGCACGATGCTCTACCTCGACAGTTTAATCAATAACTATTCAATTCCACACACACCGACCAACCCAACGCTTCGTGCCCAACTTGAAGAGAGCGGTACTGAAGAGCTATATAAGCGTTTGATGAATCTTGATCCAGACGCTTCAGAATTCATCGAACCTCACCATAAACAGCGGATTATCCGTGCTCTCGAAGTGATTGAGGCAACTGGCCAGCCATTCTCAAAACAACGTAAGCAACAACCGTCCCGCTACCTTATCGACGTGATTGGTATTTTCCCGGGGTGGAGTGAGCTGAAGGAACGAATTAGCAAGCGGGCGGTTGAGATGCTTGATGATGGTTTGCTTGAGGAAACGGAACGGCTGCGAAAAGAATATGGGGAATATTTGCCGCTTCTAAAAACAATGAACTATCGCCAGGCAGCGTCTGTTTTGGAGGGAAGCATGATACGGGAAGAAGCCTTTGAGCAGATGGTTCGGGTGAATATGAGGTACGCCCACCGCCAAATGTCATGGTGGAAGAGGAAAAAAGATATTGGCTGGATCTGTTGACAGAGGAATAAGCGTTTTAAGCCCGCTGAGCACTGAATTTACTATTTTTTTGTCAAGAGCAGCCGGAACATCCAATTCAAATGTAAAAGTTCCCTACGTGAGCATCAAAGCTTTTTATAAAGCCAATTTCTATTAATCCGTGTGATAATGTGCAATTTGACCTGCGCACGTTCAGCCGGCGAGAAAACGGCTAGTGGCCCAGTATCTTTTTTCGCAGGAGTTCAATCACAACTTGAGGGTTTGCTTTGCCGCCCGACTTTGCCATAACTTGTCCCATCAGGAATTGAGTAGCTGCTTCCTTTCCTGCCTTGATCTTTTCTATCGCTTCCGGATTCTCATCAATCGCTTGCTGCACATACTGTTCCAGTGCATCCTCGCCGCTTTCCTGTTCCAAGCCGAGCTTCTGTAAAATCACTTCCGGCTCGCCGCCGGTCTTTTGCATCTCCGCCAAAACAGGTTGCAGCGCATTGCGGTTCATCTTACCCGCTTGCAGCAGAATTATTACTTCTGCCAGATTATTTGCAGAAATTTTTAGATCCTCATGCGCGAGATTCTCTTTTTCCATAAGCTGACGAACATCGCGCAAAATAATGTTGCCTGCTTGCGAAATTAATGCCGGTACCGCTGAATCAGCAACTCCAACTTCCTCCCGATTAATCTGCTCAATTTCCGAAGCGGTATCCTCGAACAAATGAGCCAGATCAGCATTGGCGATTAAGAGATTAGCATGATTGGGAGCAAGACCATACTCGCTCATCATCCTGCCTCGCTTCTGGTGGGGCAGTTCAGGCACCTGTTTACGAATGTTGTTCAAGTAATCTTGACTGAACACAAATGGTGGTATATCAGGTTCTGGGAAATAGCGGTAGTCGGCCGCCTCTTCTTTGGTACGCTGTTCAACTGTTATCCCGCGCTCGCTATCCCAGCCGCGCGTCGCATGAGACGGCACTTCTCCCTTATTCCACGAGGCAGATTGCCGCTGTATTTCATGAGTTAACGCTTTCTCAACAAAACGGAATGAATTGATATTTTTAATTTCCGTTTTGGGATTAAGTTTCTGGCTCCCCGCTTCGCGCAGCGATATGTTAGCATCGCACCGCATCTGCCCTTTTTCCATATCGGCATCCGAGATTCCTAGCGCCCGCACAATCCGCTGCAACTCCTGCAGGAATGCCTTGGCCTGCTGCGGCGATCGCATTTCCGGCTCGGTGACAATCTCCATAAGCGGAGTGCCAGCCCTGTTAAAATCAACCAGCGTAAAATCAGCCCCGGACGGATGAGTATTTTTCGCGGCATCTTCCTCTAGGTGGATGCGCGTGATGCCCACTGTTGCTTCCCCGTCTTTCGTGGCGAGTGTCAGACTACCTTTTAGACATAAGGGTTTGTCGTACTGGCTGATCTGATAGCCCTTGGGCAAATCGGGGTAAAAATAACTTTTGCGGTCGAATTTACTGTCGGTGGCAAGCTCACAGCCCAGAGCAGCACCGGCTAACTGCGTCCACTCAACGGCTTGCCTGTTCGGCAGAGGCAGCGTCCCAGGATAGCCCAGACATATCGGACAGATAGCCGAGTTGGGTTCGACATCAGCCACCATCGCTCCGCGGGGCCCCGCTGCAGCGGGGAAAATATTCGCGCATCGGCAAAACATTTTCGATTTTGTTTTGAGCTGAACGTGGATTTCCAGGCCGATGACAGGCTCTAATTTCATAGGCTTGAGCGTATCGGAAATTCTTGTATTGAGCAATTGTTACGACCAGTAACTGATACCTTGCCCGCTCGCACAGCAGGGTCCGCTCCTCGAGCCGGTCTTCGACTCTGCCCATTCGACCGGCTTCAGGGTAGCCTGAGTGATGGTCGCAGGCCGTGAGATGGGCCCTTAAGGCCCAGACTCGAATGAGAGCCTCGGAGTCGAAGGCCGTTTTGGCGGATAACCCGCCATGAGCTTGTATCTGCCTTACAGCTCATCTACTATGACTTGGTAATGATGATTTTCGGATTACTTATTACAGATTACCCCACTCCGCCAAGGCTACGCGGGGCAATGGTACCTCGCACAAAGTACACCTATCTTTTCTTGGAGATGTACAGGTGCCCGCCAAAGCTTTAGCGACGGATGGGCCGATTACCAAATTATGATTCTTTCCGACCGGGATATTAAGCAAGCGCTGCGCGCAGGGCGCATTGTAGTGAAGCCTAAGCCAGACCTTAAAGTTCAGTTGGGCTCGTCCAGCCTCGATCTGCGCTTGGGGCACCAGTTCCGGGTATTTAAACACCGCCAACAACCTTTTGTGGACCCCTTGAACCCCAAAACGACCGAGGGCATGACTGAAGAAGTTCACATAAGCAGGAATGAGCCTTACGTCATTCATCCAAATGAATTTGTATTGGCTTCCACGCTCGAATGGACGGAGTGGGCTGATGATTTGGCAGCCAGAGTTGACGGCAGGAGCAGCTTGGGCCGCCTGGGTCTTGTCATCCATTCTACCTCTGGCCACATCGATGCGGGCTGGCGCGGATCTTTGACGCTGGAGCTGCGCAACATCGGCATGGCGCCGATTCTTTTGTATCCCAAGATGCGCATATGTCAGCTAATATTTGAACAGCTCTCCTCTCCGGCCGAACAGCCGTACACCAAGAAACCAAACGCCAAGTATCACAGTCAAAAGGCGGCAGTCGAATCCGCCTTGTCGCAAGAATTCACCCGATCATGATCCGGCTGAAAGTTAAAAAATTATCTCCAGACGCCAAACTGCCGGCCAGGGAAGACCCGGCTGATGCAGGCATAGATATATATACCAGTGAAAACTACACGCTCGCGCCCGGGGAGGTTCATGCGTTTTCAACCGGCATCAGCGCAGAGTTTCCAAAAGGATATGTAGCGCTCTTTTGGGACCGCTCCGGCTTGGGCAGCCGCGGCATTCACCGGCTGGCGGGGGTCGTTGATTCCGGGTATCGCGGCGAATGGAAAATAATACTGATTAACCTCTCGGGTAAGCCGCATAAAATTAAAGCGGGCGACAAAATAGTGCAATGTGTCCTGCAAAAATTTGAACCGGCCGAGATCACCGAAGTAGAAGCAGTCGCTACCTCCGTCCGCGGCGAGCGAGGGTTTGGTAGCTCGGGCAGGTAATAGCTCTACAGTAATGTAGCCAGCACGTCCTTGATGTGCTCTTCAGTCACGTAGACGTGGATCTGTTCAGTCACAAACTTTATGGCCGGGGAAGGCTCTGACCCGCCCTGGTGGAAGGCGATGATTTTTTTTCCGCTTGCGTTCGCCCAGCCCAGCTCAATACCGCTGCCCGTAGAAGGAATAGAGACTTCCACTAATATGAGGTCGGCTTTCCCGATATCTTCTTTGGTGAGCTGAACTTCTTCTTCGGTATCATGCGGGAAACTAATGGCCAGTTTGCTGCTATGCTCGATATAAAAATCGTTGATGGCCGTAAAAAAAGTCGGCGTATGCTGTGTCGCCCCCGAAGGATGGGAAACAAACCACTTTTTCATAGCTTTTAGCTGACAGTTATTAGATATTAGCGTAGCATCCTAGAAACTCTCTGCCAAACCTCACGATGAATATCCTGTTTTGTCCGTTGTGTCCCTTTCTCATTGACACTATTAATCAAAATCCATGCTTGCTCTCGGGCGATTTTAATGTAATTACGGCGGAACATGGTAAGCTTTGCACGATTTTCATGGTAATCGCGCTTTTTACTGGCCAGGTGGCCGAGGGTAATCTCCACCGGCGTATTGAGGAAGATGACGGCATCGGGCTTGGGCAAACGCGGTGTCCCCTGCCAACACAGCCATACAAGCCAATCCAGCATCTGCCGGCGGCTGTGTCCGGCCAGTCCAGCTGTCTGATAGGCCATTGTACTGGTGCAATATCGATCAGACACAACAACTTCCCTCTTCGTGCCTTTTTTTATGATGTGCCAAAACTCATCAGCGCGTGAGTAAAAATCCTGCACATACAATAATGCCTGTTCGCGCTTGGAAAATCCGTGCCGATTATGATCATGCAAAAATTTGTTGTAGATGAGCCGGCCGGTCGCCCCGTCTGACTGCGGAAAATGATATTGGTGCGGCGTGTAATTTTCACGCTTGAGCCGCCGCACCAGCAGGTTCGTCTGCGTTTGGCTGCCGCCGGCGTCAAGCGCTTCAATAACTATAAAGGGTCTGTGAGCGGGCATCTCTTAAAGCTAAAAGGTAACGGCAGCAGCGTAAAGAGCCTCTCCAGGAATGTTTCGCAGTTGGGCAATCGTCAATCTTGCTTTCTTGCCAACAGCGGATACCGCCTGATCAGCTGCGTCCAGATGAGTGCGGCAATCGCGTCAAGTGACAATAATTTGCCCCCGGGAGCACACGGAATAGTAACACATCTCTTTTTGTCCGCCGCGCAAAGATGCTGATATTCCTGATAGAGAACTTGTTGCACCTCTACATGATCAGTGTATTCAGCCTGGTCATGTAACTCGTGTTTGCGGTGCTCTAATAATCCGGTGGATATGCTTGGAGGGACATCAAGAAAAAAGGAGATATCTTCGCGGGGCATCTTATTTTTACCATACTCTTCCGCCTCGACCGTCTCATACGCTTCCTGGCGGCTGACATGCTGTTTCCCCGCTGCGCGAGCCTCTGCCGCAATGAAGGCTAGGCTGCTGGGAACATAGCGATCATAGATAACAATGTCCCCGTTCTGGATTGCGGCTATCACCTCGTTCCGATGCTCCGCCCGATTCGCAGCAAAGTATGTCATTTTTTCTCGCCAGGGGATTCTACTCCAGGTGCCCTTTTTATTTTGCAAACGCGCCTTAAGTTCCTGTCCAGAAGGTGTTGCGTAGTCCGGAGTCGCAAATTCATGCACAATCCAGCCAGCTGCCTTCAACCGCTCCGCCAGCTTTTTTGCTTGTGTTGCTTTGCCGCTTGAATCCAAGCCATCAAAGCTGATAAGCCAACCTTTTTTAGGGGGTAGGTTGGAGGAGGTAGGTTGTAGAAAACCTGCTTCCTTGTGCATGCCTATCTCCAAAAGCCTGCAAGCTGCCAACTATACCCCGCTCACTCGGATGGCAGGGCTCATCGTGCTCTTTAGGACAATATTTTTCAAGAATTCCCCTCTTTGCGCCGCCGGGCGGGCGCCTCTGATTGCATCTACCAGCGCTTTAACGTTACCCTCGATTTTGTTGGCTTCCCAACTAACTTTCCCGACCGCTTCATGAATGTTGCCAAGCTGATCCATTCTAAAGGCAATCTTACCGAATAAAATTTCTTTCACGACTTGGTCCGCATTGGGCGCTACCGTGCCAGTCTTCGGATTCGGCATTAATC
>CAYJWL010000014.1:0-20970 GCA_964373855.1 uncultured Candidatus Saccharibacteria bacterium | reverse complement strand
CAGTAAAAACTGCTTTAATTCAGCCCAAGCTTGATTATCGGTGGCCACCTTAGCCGCCGCTGCCTGAACCATGTCACTGCCAACATTGCTCGTCATGATAATCAAGGTATTCCGAAAATCGACGGTGCGGCCCTGGCCATCGGTCAGCCGGCCGTCCTCCAGCACTTGCAATAAAATATTAAAGACATCGGGGTGGGCTTTTTCAATTTCATCAAACAAAATCACAGAATAAGGCTTGCGCCGCACCGCTTCCGTTAATTGACCGCCTGCCTCGTGTCCGACATAGCCGGGAGGCGATCCGATCATGCGGGAGACAGCATGCTTTTCCATGTACTCGGACATATCGAGCCGCACAAGCGCGTCGCGGCTGCCGAAGAGCACTTCGGCCAGCGCCCGGCTCAATTCTGTTTTGCCCACTCCGGTTGGTCCCAAAAACAAGAAGGAGCCTTGCGGGCGCCGCGGATCCTTAAGGCCGGCCCGGTTGCGGCGGATCGCTTCGCTGGCTGCCCGGACGGCTTCATCCTGGGCGATGACACGCTTGTGTAATTCCTCTTCAAGATGGAGCAATCGTTCCCGTTCCAATTCAGTAAGCTTCTCGATCGGGATCCCCGTCCAGGCGGAAATAATGCTTTCAACTTCAGCCGGGGTGGCTTGGGATTGGGCCGTGCCGGAGCGCTGGCGCCAACCTTCCTCCAGCTTGGCCATGGCCGCTTCTTCTTGCTTAATCCCAGCTTTGAGCTCTGTCACCTTGTTATGATTCCTGCTCCGGGCTTTGCTTGCTTTGGCGGCGCGCTGCGCCGAAGCCAGCTCGCGGCGTAATACTTTCAAACGCTCCTGTGTAGCAACCAGCTCGGCAGGCGGCTCGAGCGACCGCAGGCGCACCTTGGCCGCCGCCTCATCCATCAGATCGATCGCCTTATCCGGCAAGAAACGCCCAGGCAAGTATTTGTGCGAGAGCCTGACAGCAGCCACAATAGCGTCGTCGGTAATCGTAACTTTGTGATGGGCTTCGTAGCGATCTTTGAGTCCGCGTAAAATTTCTATCGCTTCTTCGGGTGTGGGCTCCTCCACCATCACGGGCTGGAATCGCCGCTCCAAGGCACCATCTTTTTCAATATGTTTTTTGTATTCATTCAGCGTCGTTGCCCCGATCATCTGCAACTCTCCCCGGGCCAAAGCCGGCTTCAAAATGTTGGCCGCATCCATGGTGCCGCCCTCTCCGGTTGAGCCGGCGCCAACCACCGAGTGCAACTCATCAATAAAGAGAATAACGTCGCCTTTAGCGGCGGTTACCTCCTCGATTACTTTCTTGATGCGATCTTCAAACTCCCCGCGGTACTTGGTGCCGGCCACCATCGCCGGCAAATCAAGCGCCAGCGCCCGCTTGCCCTTCAACGTTTCCGGTACAGTGCCATTGACGATCCGCGCTGCCAACCCTTCAACAATGGCTGTTTTGCCAATCCCCGGCTCGCCGATAAGGACAGGGTTGTTTTTTGTCCGTCGGGATAAAATCTGTATCACCCGCTGGACTTCATTGCTGCGGCCAATAACGGGGTCGAGCTTGCCCTCTTTCGCCAGATGCGTTAGATCGCGGCTGTATGTATCGAGTGTGGGAGTTTTACTGGTCGTTTTGGCCGGCCCGGTTTTCTTGCCCTTCTCGCCAACCGCGGATAATACTGCTTGCCTAAGCTTCGTATCAGTTAAGCCGTATTTTTTTAGAGTCTGGGCGGCTAAGCCCTCGCCTTCTTCCAGCAAACCAATCAACAAATGCTCGCTTCCCACATAATCGTGTTCCAGGTTGCGGGCAGCATGCCAAGCCAGCTCAAGGGCCTTCTTGGCGCGCGGGGAGAGATCGGGCACCACCCCCTCGGCATATTTCTTCATATCCTTGCTCATGTTTTCCTTTAAATACCCGGCCAGCTCGTCGGGATTAATGTCCAAATTCTCCAATATCCTGCGCCCAACTTCCGGCTCTTCGGCCACCCCGATCAGGAGATGCTCCGTGTCCAAAGCGGCTGACCCCGCTTCATGAGTGATCTGGGCTGCCCTCTGAACCACTCCCTTTGCCCGATCAGAAAAGGCATCGAGAATGTTTACGGCCTCAGTTTCTTCCGGCCAGGAGTGGTGGGCATGCCGGCCTTCACCCATATCAAAAAGCGGATCGCCGGGACGGCGAAATCCATATGGTAATCCTCCGGAAAAAAGGCCGTCAAAATCACGGCCGAATCCAGGGAAGCTGCTAAAAGGAGATCCAGTATTCCCCACACCCTGGGTAAGGCCAACCTCCTCTGCACACGCCTGACAGAGATGTATTTGCTCCTGCCGGCCGTTAATCACTCGCCGGACTTGAAGTGATGCCGGCCGAGACTTACATCGTTCGCACTCCATATATTAGTAATTGGTACCTAGTAATTGGTAATCAGTAAAGATTGATGCCCTTAGACTTGAACAACTATTCCAAGAAGACGTCCTGGCGTCAATCATAATCGTCTGGCAGGGCATGGCAGGTCTTACCTCGCTGACACCAGCCGATTTTTAAGAGAATAAAAACGCCCAACACACTTTATAATAATGTGTCAGGCGTTGCTTCAGGATCAAAGAACCACTTTACCAGCTTTACCACTCATGCCACGTCGTGTGGTAGGGTGGCAAGGCTCTCCCCTCTGCCTCCAACTTGGAGATGGTGTATCGGCTGCGGCGCTTGGGATAGACGTCCTTGAGCCCCGTACTGTGCGCGTCCTTGTCAGCTGGACACACCGGGGGAGTCTCTGTTTTAGGCTCCATTTCTAGCTGCCCATGCTGTTTTTGCACGGGTACAGCTATTTTCGCCCGTCTCCGTTGCATCTCGAGATTATTTAGCCTGCGCTCAAGGTCGTCGATTTTGTCCCGTCCGCGGAACTTGTCGACGATCTCGAATGTCTCCAGCACGTTCTGGGCTGTGTCTTTAATCGCCCCGGCAACTTCTTTCCATTCATGAACGTTACCCGGCAGGGTGCTTCTCGAGAATGATGCGTTACCCCCTGTGCCGCCCAGATGCCGACGAATGAGATCATTATGATCCTTGAGGGCAGTGCAGATCTCCGGCAATTGATCAAGTCTGGTATTTGTCTGACCAATGGCCGTGGTCAAATTCCCGATATTTGTGTTTTGCTGGCCTACCGCTAGAGTAAGAGCGTTAACATTCGAGGTAAGACCTGCCACGTTTCTGTTGGTATCCTCAAGCCCCCTAGCAAGCCTGTCAAGGGTAGTGTCTCCTGGCGTGCTTCCACTAGGCACTGTTGACGACGGAGCAGGCACGACTGTCGCCGGCGAGGGGGCGACAACTGGCACCGTTGGTGCAGCTGGTGCTGGTGTTGCCTGCGCCGGCGGCGCAGTTGGAGCTGCCGGGGCCTGCGGAGTGGTGGGAGCAGGCGCCGTAACTGGAGGGGGCACAATGGGTGCCGGGGTAGGCGCGGTCTGCGCTGGGGCAGGGGACGGGCCTGGTGTCGAGGTCTGTCCCTGCTGTCCCTTCGAAGCTTTATCGTCTCCGAACACATAGCGGCACCCAGGTAGAAGAGCTAGCATTGCCAAAACACACACAATTCGAATCATCACTACCTCCCTTTCAGAGATTGGTGAATAGTCAATTCAGTATAGCCCACACCCTAACCGCCAAATTTCCAAACGAGGAAATCGATGAGGGCAATGATGTGGATGGCAGCCGAGATGCCCAAAGCCCAAGGCATCCACCAACGACGCTGTGCCAGCTTGAGGTCGTCCTCCAGCTTCTTCTTCTCCTTTTCAAAGGTGGCGAGCTTCTCGCTAACTGCCTTCGGGCATTCAGCGCGCGCCTCCTCAACCTTGCTTTGCGGGACCATCTCTTGCAGACGCTTGAAGAGAATGGTCAGACCCCCAGCATCGAGCTGGGGTTTTCCCGCAGCCTCGGGATGGTCACGCTCCCACATGTCCTTGAGAGAATCGTAGTCGCGTGCCTTGTCGCGGCAAATGTCGCGCTCTCGTTCAGCCTTCTTAAGGTCGTCTTTGACTGAGTTGAGTTGCTCCTTCAACAATGCGACCACAGTCGAATCGTCCGGAGCTGACTCTGCAGAAGCCATGGCACTTGTCTCCTTAGCAGGATTGATTTCCGGATTATCCACCGCCACAACTGGCGGAAGGTGTTCCTCTTTCCCTTGCACTGGTTCTTGTCCGTTCTCGAACTCTCCGGGAGACTCATTCGCCTCCTGATCAATTGCCTGAATTGGTCTTAGAGTTGGTACTGGGGATGGCTGGCTCGGCGATTGTAACAAGGCGCCAATAGCCTCATCCACCGCAGCCGATTCACACGCAGCCAGAAAATCCCTCACAAACTGGCGTGACTGACTTCGTATGAGATTTTCCTTTTGGTAAGCGCTGTCCATCGCACGTAAATCAGCGACAAATTGACGCTGATTATCCGCCAGCCCAAGCTCACCGGCGCGCGGTAACGCTTTGAGCACCCGCTCCACCAGTGACTTGTAGACAACCGGCGCATATTGCTTGCACCGGCCATCAAGTAATTGGTGAAGCTTGTTTAACTCCTCGTCAGACCGCGCGAGGAAGAGCCTCCTTTCAACTTTGGCTGTACCAAGATCCGGGCACTGCCCGGAAGCATGCTCCCGCAGCCGGTAGTAGAGAGCCACGCAGCGACCAGCCATATGGGCCCTCTCTCGATTTTCAAGCTCGGGGCTTGCCCCTTCTTCCTTGCCTTTCGGTGGTACAAACAACGGCTTCAGCTCTGGATCAGCGTCTGTTCCTAACCCACCTCTAAGTTTCTGCTCGTTTTTCCCGGTCTGCATGATTGCGTCCTCCTTCTGTTCGTGGCCACGCTGTCGCAGCAGATCCAACAGGATCTGCTCGAATTTCTTCATCCTGCCGGCAAACGTGCTGGCCGGCATATCTTCATCCTCCAACGCCACTTCAGACGGCAGTTTGATTGACACCTTCGCTTCAACCAGCATCTGCCTGATAATCACGATCAAGCGATTGTGTCTCTCCGCAAGCGTCTTTGCCCTTTCAGCGCGCTCCAGTTCCTCGCGGTCCACAGTACATGCGCCGCTGCTCCGAATCGCTTTGAGCGTGCTGATCAGACTCCGGAACTTTCTCAATGACATTTGTTTCCCCTACTAGTAGAGAAGTATTCAATTGCCAAAACTGCAATCACCTACAGAATAGCCACCTTCTCGAACTTACCTATATTGCATGATCTTCACCCCTTGTCAAGCAAGACCGCCTATGCTACAGTCTGCAGTTACCTTTGGTAAAATTGCTATGAAAATTCTCTTTATAGGCCAAAAAGGAGTTCCTGCCCATACATACAACGACTCGGACGAAAAACGAGTAGAAATCCTGGCGGGCTTACTTGCCGCTGCCGGCCATGAAGTTGCCGTTACCTGCTCCGCTTCATACGCCAAGAGCCGATTTCGCACATTTGCCGGAGCTAAGCTTATCTACCCTTATGTGCGAAACGAAAGCGGCTGGCTGCAGGCTTTAACGGGCATTGTATCTCTGTGGCGGCTGCGTCCCGATGTTATCCATGTACATAGCTGGCCGGTTGCTCTGCTCATCTGGCTCGCTCCTTTTTTGCCAAAAGCGACCTACCTGTGGACCATCTCGTCCCTCCCAAGGAAATCCAGCAAATCTGTCAGATACTTAGCCCGCCGCGCCGCACATGCGTTTGATGTTATTACTACACCAAGCAGATATGTGCAGTACGGCCTGTTTCATACCTATGGTCTGATTGCCCGGTATCTACCCGATGGATACTTGACCAGTAATCTCGCTCCCATTCCCGCCGCCCACTGGAATTTGCGCAAAGGGCAATACGTTGTTGCTTTCGCATCCGACAACCAAGAGGCAAAACATCTGATTGAACTGCATACATCCTCACAAACAAAGAAAAAGATGGTCCTTGTTGGCGCTGGGCCATCTGGAAAGTACAAACCATCAAACAGGAATGTGAAAATCATTACCGACAACGGCGAACGAGCATTGATTTCACTCATACAACATTCCAGCGCTGTCATAGTTGGTAGATCAGCGAAGCACCGCGCGTTTCTGCTATGCGCTATGGCAGCAGGCAAACCGATCCTGGCCGTTAATGCGCCCTTGCATACCGAGGCCCTTGGCGCAGCCGGCATTCTGGTATCTGCACTGCAAGGAGAAGACGCAAGAGCATATCTTCAGCTCCTGACCACTCACAATCACACGCAAAAGCAGTTGGCTGCAGCCGCTCAAAAGCGAGCCAGAAAGCATTTCCAATGGAAAAGACTGCTGAAGGAATACGAGCAGCTCTACCACTACCCGCAAGCCCTGCGAATCCCGATTGATTCTGCAATTTCGCGCTCGAGTCTGGCCCGGCAGACGACATAGCGCCTCCTGCGTGTTTTGCGTTTAGCATTGTCGTTTTACGCTTTTCGCTTTACATTCTACCCTTAGTTAAAGCGCAAGCGGATGTAGCCTAATTGGTAAAGGCGCATGGCTTAGGACCATGTGGGGCAACCCATGGAGGTTCGAGTCCTCTCATCCGCACAGAATAAGTTGACATAATCTCATAATTTGTGTATATATAGCAAAGTCTTGTCATGTCTTTTCCGGGCGTTCTGGCAGCCCTTTTCCAACTGAATAAAGGAGAAAACAATGAGAGAGCCGGTTCGAAAGCAGATTGTTGCCATGGTTGTGAGTATCGTTATCCTCAGTCTTATTGAGGCCGGCCTCATCGTGTTGGCCATGATGTCCGGCCGCGCCGAGGGACTGCCCGCAAAAGTGCTCATGGTTGTTTTGTTCGTGAACGCAGCCCTCTTCCTGGTCTACGTTCTCTATCAGTGGGTGAAAAAGATTCGAACGGATGAGATGATAACTGTCCTGTTCTTCTCGTCCCCCCTCGGCTCCTTTGTCACCCGCTCCTTTGCTAAAGAGACAGACATTAACCTCGTCAGCATGCTGGCGAGGGGCGGAAGTCGCGGCCTGTTCTGCGTGGACTTTGTTGTACTCTGCCCTTGGTTCTTCACCGCCGCCCGAGTACCAACATCAATCCTGATAACACCTATCAGGGAAACTACAGTGTTTACGCGGCAGGTAAAAAAGAAAAGTGGGAATGAAGAAGAAGAAACGAAATCTGTTCCAATCGATGTGGACACAACCTTCTTCTTGGGATTATCTCCTAATGTTACAAAGCTTTTCACTAACATTGAGGGATTTGCTAGGGAAGAAGTGAGAGACGAGAGAAAGGAAATTGATCTTACAAAAACATGTGAGATCAAAGATAGCCTTTACAGGGAGGACTTGCCTCATAAAGAGAGACACAGCTTCAATGGGCCGAGAGCAGCGCAACTGCTGCTATTGGCCGTTGAAAATGCCATTCGGGCAGCCGTTATTCAGGTTGTCTCAACAAAGTACACACTAGGAGAGACCGGAAAGGATGAGCACGGAAAACAATTCTTCAACCTGCTCGACCATGAAATGGAATTTGAGGCAGATCTCTTTGAAGCCTTGGCACGAGACACCGGAAACGTGTTTCACCGCGCCGGTATATTCGGAGACAGGGAGAACTCGCTCGGTGAGTGTGCCCGCTCTGTTGACTGGAAAACAGAGCACTTCGAACTGCCACCCGATTACAGACAGGCCATGATTCAGCCTGCCATTGCGGAAAACGAGAGGCTGGCTGATGCCACGCGAGGTAAGGGCGAAGGCGCGAGAGAAAGAGAAAGGCTCAAGGGTGTCGGCCAGGGCGAGCGCGAAAGGATCAGATCTGTTGCCAGCACCCTCGAAGACGATAAACATCGTGAAGCCTGGCGCGGCCAGGTTCTCAAAGATGTTCCGAACTTAACTATCGCCAACATAGGCGATGACCCCCTTTCAGCGCTGTTTTCCCCGAAGAAGAAAGGTAATAAATCATGAGTCAGGCATGGGAATGGCTGCCCGTTGTTGTTGCTGGCGCCGTAACGCTGCTACTGCTCTTCACCCTGTTTAAGCGGAGATGGGCGGCGTGGCAGGCCAAATCTTCTGCCGCCACACCATCCGCACCTTCTAAGCCCAAGGAGGCTTTCTCTTGGGCGATGCTGACGAAATTTTCCGCCAACCTTTTAAAGGTATTGGCGGTCCTATGCATCATCGGAATTGCCATGCCTGTGTTGGCGTGGATTGGTAAGTTGGCGTTGGGCAATACCGTCAATACTCTCACGGGTAATCCTCCGGTGAATCTGGGTATTTGGCCGGAACAAGAAAGTGTGTCGAGAGTTCCTAATTCTCTCGACCAGCTTGAGGCGGCCGTAAATCGAACAGGGATATGGTCTCCTTGGGATGGTAGCGCCCAGCCAACCCTTCACCATGAGAAGGAATGGGGCTGGGGAGTTGTGCTGCCCCCCGGGGTAAGAACCTCGTTCGAAGTCCACGGACACAAGCAGGAAGCTTACCTCGTGGACAGCGATGCCTACGATAGACCACAAAGCATAGAGCTTTTACGACGAGTGCAGAACGATGGGCACGTTACAGTCACATACGTATATCCCCTCTACAGTAAAGAGTGGCCTCTCAAGGATACTCAGCCCAACAAGGATACACACGTGTCCGTCTTCTATATTCAAGCAGGTGGAGGCACTTTCCCAATTCGCTCAACGCCCCAGGCTGAAGTGGGGCAATGGTTGGTTGAAATCAGTAAGATCGACAGTGCTTCGTTCACCATGCCCCCCGGAGGGTGGAGGTATGCCTGGGTCGTGCCGATACATGATGCTCAGTATCAAGCCAAGTATTGCTATGAACCCATCACGGCTGCTGGCTTTACCATCGAACTGCTAAAGGACTTGGGCCGCGCTCACGGGAGCGAGCAAGCCTACTTGTATTGGCCAGCTCCGATCGACCTTGAGGTGGTGTCCTACTGTGGACTTTACTACAAGGTCGGTGACGCCACCCCGATTCCCTTGGTCAAATCCAAGACATTCTCCCCGGCCGAACTAGGCTCTGGCCAGAGGATTGAGCTAGGCCTCAATGTAGCGGAGGCAGGCCAACAGTACATTAATCATCCGGCCCGCGTTCTCGTGGGCATCATGCGGTGACTGCTCTCAACGCGCACCGCGCAGCATCCCGCTGAATCTTTTCAGCGGGATTTTTTTACTCTCCGGAATGCGTTTACGCAAACAGAATATTAAAAACCGCTGCCACCAATCCAGCGGCTGTGATCCAGACAATCGATTTCAAAATTTTCCATTTGAACACCGTCTGCTTGGCAAAATCGCCCACGTTGTACAGGTATTTGGATGCGGCACTAAGCATGCGAATGCCGAGAATAAAAACTAGCAGGAGAAGGACAGCATTTACCACGACAACAATAGTTGAGAGATCCGGCATAAAAATGATTCTACTCTTGCCATGGTGCATCTTTACTTAATTGATCACAACTGTAAAAAAAGAAACCGCCGAAACGGTCTCTTTTCTTCGCAACAAGTAATTTCGATTAAGAATGTTATGCCCCCTGAATCGCTCCCACTACAAAGTTTACAATAGCGGCTGATAACCCAATCACGATCAGCCCGATGACAGCGTAGAGAATTGTGTTCTTGGCCTTGTCCGCTGCTTCCTCATCACCTGATGAGGTGATATACCGGACGCCACCGATGACGAGGAAAATAGCTGCAATGATAGCCGCTAATATGAGCAGGACGTTAACAATGGTAATGATTGCTTGAACCAACCCTCCTTGTGCTGTGCCTTGGAATGGCGTGGTACCCGTTAGACCTTGAGCCAGAACAATACCGGGAGCTGTCAGCATCAAAGAAGATAGCCCGCCTTTAAGCCAATATAATACTTTCACACACTCTCACCTCCTTGAAATGCGAAGGATAAAGCCACGCCGTCTATTGTACATGAAGGACAATTCCAGGTCCACCAACCCGACCCGCTCCTCTACGCCCCCTGAATCGCTCCCACTACAAAGTTTACAATAGCGGCTGATAACCCAATCACGATCAGCCCGATGACAGCGTAGAGAATTGTGTTCTTGGCCTTGTCCGCCGCTTCTTCGTCTCCCGACGAGGTGATGTACCTAACACCGCCGATCACAAGAAAGATAGCGGCGATGATCGCTGCCAGTATGAGAAGAACATTTACGATGGTGATTAACGCCTGAGGCAAAGGTTCTTGTGCCGTCCCTTGGAAGGGCTGAACATCGATTAGTCCTTGACCAAAGACAACACCCGGAACACCTAACAGAACAGTTGGCAGCCCAGCCTTAAACCAACAAAAAAAATTCATGTTTTCGCAATCTGATGTAAATCAAAACGCTCCGCCTCGCACGGCCCGCAATACAAAGTTCACGATGACTGCGGCTAGGCCGATAATGATTAAGCCGATAGCAGCATATAAGACTGTATTTCTTCCCTTCTTCGCCTGGTCTTCATCCCCCGACGCCGTCATGTATTGTACTCCTCCAATGATAACAAATATGGCGCCAACAATAGCGGCCAGAACAAGAAGGACATTAACGATAGTAGTAATGGCAGTCGGCAAGTCACTTCCGCCCGGCAGCGATGGGATTATTACGTCTTGCTGGAACTGGGCCAAAGCAACCATCGGTACAAACAGCAGACTGGAAAAAGCTGCTTTCAAAACCTTCGTGTTCAATTTGGTATTCATCACCTTTAAGCGTAAGCCAATTAGGGAATATTGTTAATGTGGATAAATCGAGTATATAACAAATCAGCGCATTGCATACAGCACGAAGTTCACGATGACTGCGGCCAGGCCGATAATGATTAAGCCGATAGCAGCATACAGAATGGTTTTCTTCGCAGATTCCGCCGCTTGTTCGTCTCCCGCGGCAGTCATGTATTTAGCTCCGCCCCAGATGACAAAAATCACAGCCGTAATTCCAGCCAATGCCAAGAACGTATTAACCACTATTATTATATACGTCACCAGAGCGCCTACCCGCTCATTCCCGCTGCAAGGGATGCCTAGGTCGTTATCGCAGTTCTTGACTGGTTTGATCTGGGCTGCCGCAGGCAGACTAAATACGGCAAACAAAAAAAGACACAACAGTATCTTTGTAAATATTCCGGCTTTACTCATACCTCAAGAAAGCTATTGAGGACTTTACTTGGCATAAATGTTAATCACGACGTTTGTAATGATTCCGGCGGCACCGATGATAAGCAAACCAATAATAGCATACAAAATAACCAATTTCGCTTTTCGCGCCTTGTCTTCTTCGCCCGCGGATGTGACATAGACAAAACCACCCCAAATGATGGCGGCTACTGCAATAACTGCAACAATCGTTAGGAAAATAGCCAGCACCTGCCTAATAAATCTTGGCGCATCCCCGATATCCTTCACGCCGGCAGCCTGTCGCACCGTATTCTGAACGAAATCAAAACTGCCTCGTAAAGAATCAGGCACGGCCTGCTGATTTTGTGCGGCTGCATGTACGGGAGAAGAAACCAGCATCAACACGAGCAATAAAAGAATCTTTTGAAAGAGCAAGGTGACGTTCATATCACGGATTGCCTCCACCATCAACCAGTAGATTTCGTATTGTGTTGACAATAAAGAAAGAACCGCCAATTAAAAGCAATCCAATAATGGCGTAGAGGATGATTCGTCTGGCCAGTCTGGCTCTATCTTCATTGCCCGCGGAGAGAATAAACATGAAAGCTCCCCAAATAAGCACAGCTAAAGCAATAACGGCAACCAGCCCTAGTATCCAAAGGATAATCTTCTGGAGCAACCCTCGGGCATTGAGAGTTTGTAGAAGACCCTCATCTGTCTGACGGGCTTTGTCGAGACCTGCGTCAAGCGATGTAGGATCTTGTGCCCAGCTGCTGCTGCCGATTAACACCATGCCGCTTACCAATGTCATGATGTGTACCAGTACAATCAGTTGAATCAGCGATTTCTTCATATCTGCCTATTTCAGGATATCATTAACCACAATATTGATAATTGCGTAGGAAGCAACGATTACAACGAGACCAATAATCGCCCAGTAGATAATTTTTTTTGAACTGGCAACCATATCCTCCCGGCCGAAGGCAAGAATCATACGGACACCGCCGACAATTAACGCCAGAAGCGCTATCACACCCGCTATGCCGAGCAGCCATTTTGTAAAGTTTATCAGAACATCAGAGATGGTCCGGGTGGTTCCGAGGGGATTTGAGATGCCGCCGTCTCCGCCCATACCAGTAGCGAAAACTGATTGATAAAAAACAAGTGCCACAACAATCAGCACAAACAGTCCAATCTTGTGTATATTAAATTTTGTCATCTGTAATTAATTGCTTTAACTGATCTTCCGCCCGGCGCAAGGCGTCGGGAACGGCAATCGCGCCGGTTACCACATCATCAATCATGGCATTAAATATAGCATCTGCCGCCACAATATCCAGGCGCGGCCAGGTGGCGGCCAGTAACGACTGATCGGCAAAAACACCCATTTCGGGATCAGACTGCAGAGCAACAATGCTATCCCGTCGGGCGGGCGGTGCAACCTGCGCCTCGTTGATAAGCTGTGCCATCGGAGCGCTTGTTACAAGGCGCACAAATTGCCAAGCAGCCCGGGCGGAATTAGAGCTGGGTGAAACCGCAAACGGCCAGTAACTGGCAAATGTAACCGGCGTGCTGTCATCGCCAATCTGCGGCACGGAAGCAATGCCGAAGCGCAAGCGGGGATTCTTGGCTTGAATAGTGGGGATATGATAGGAATAGTTAAACATCATAGCCGTCTCCCCTTCAGCAAAGGCGTCAATCGAAAAATCCTGGGACAAATCCCAGGTAAACACCTTTTTCGACTTATTAGAAAAATCCGTATAGAAGATGAGCGAGCGCTCGCCGATTTCGCCAGCTAATTTAATAACTCCTGACGGTTCCGGGTTAAGGCTCATACCGCTTTGCAGCATAAGCAGCTGGAGTATATCAGAGGCCCGATTAACATTGGCAGCCGTGCCGATAGCGGCGGCACTCTGTTCAATATTTCCCAAGCGGGAAACTTTCGTAATTTTTTCAACGTCTCTCTGAAACTCTTCCCAGGTGTGCGGCGGGCGAGCCACCCCCGCCGCACTTAATGCATCCTCGTTATAGTATAAAGCCATCGTATCAACAGAAGTGGGAAGCGCGTACACAAATCCATCACGCACAAGATCATCGGCCACAACCGAGACAAACTCCTCGCGCACGCGCCGTTCATCAATGACATCGGCCGGTGCGGGACTCATCAAACCACGCTTGCCATCAACCCAGGTATGGTGGATGGCAAACACATCAGGGCCGCGGCCTTCAGCCAGGGCTGCCAACAACATTTTCTCGTACGTAGCGACCGATCCAACCTTGCGGTACTCCACCTTAATGCCGCTTTGCTTCTCAAACGCATCGAGGACCGGCTGCATCATCGTGCTTTCCTGCCACAGACCCCACACCACTAAGGCATTACCGTCTGAAGTGCCGATGGATGCAGAGCGCCGACACCCAAAACCAGTCAACGCCCAGGCGCTGACGAGAAGAAGTACTAATAACGGTAAATTTCGCACCGCCCGGCTCATGAGGGCTGTTTCGTCAAAATGAGGCCGTAGTGGTAAGGACTCGGCTTAAACTGACGCTCTAATACGAGACCAGCGGCCGCGAAAGCTTGCTCAACATCGTGCTTCGTTAAGCGCTTGGCGGTGGGCGGACCTAAAGGGCTGGCTGCTGTATCCCATTCCACCACCAGCACTCGCCCGTTGGCGGCGACGATACGTGATGCCTCCAAAAAAATTTTTGCCGGATCAGATTGATGAAGAATGTTAGCTACCAGCACCCAATCGGCACTGGCCTCTGGCAGCGTGCTGCCAGAAGGATTTTCCAGATTAGCCCGGATTGTCCGCACGACCTCTTTTATTCCTTCGTGCTCTGCTCTGTTTTCCACTTCGCCTAACATATCGGTGCGGACATCAATTCCAATCGCCTTCCCGTTCTTGCCGACAATGTGGGCGGCAGGAATCAAAAAGAAGCCCGGACCCGAGCCTAAATGCACAACGGTCTGTTCGGCCCGCAAGCCGATATCTTGCCAAAGTTCAGCCGGGCGGATGAAGGAAGCGCCATTGTCCATACCTTTACCTTAGCACAAAGCTCAAGCTGCAAACCAGCAACCATCAGCCGCATAAGAAGCCCCTCGTACAAACGACTGTTGCTGCTCTTCTAGGTTTCGCTCGTTAAGGTCGTAAAGGTGGCAACCCGGCCGCTTTTTTCCGAGGCGCGCATGACTCTTACGCCTTGTGTTGCTCTGCCTTGCCGGCTCAAGCTGCTGGCCGGCACGCGGATGACCTGTCCTTTTTCGGAAATAATGAGGAGGTCTAACTCGTCTATGGATTCTCGGGGGATGATAGTAGCGTTTACGAGACGGCCTGTCTTGCCAGTCACATTCGCGGTCTTAATTCCTGAACCGCCCCGGTTCTGCAGCCGGTATTCTTTCAGTAAAGTGCGCTTCCCCAGCCCCTCTTCAGTTACCACCACCACCTCTGGATGGTCGGCTTGCTGGCTATCAATAACATGCATGGCCACGACTTCGTCTTCTCCTTTTAGCCTAATACCGCGCACTCCAGCCGCCACTCTACCCATTGGGCGCACATCTTTTTCCCGAAAGCGGATTGACTGGCCCTTGGCAGTAATGAGCATGACTTCGTCTTTACCCGAAGATACACCGACCCATTCCAATGTATCGCCCGCTCTAAGCGTGATCGCTTTTAAGCCGGCGCGCCGGATGTTTTCAAAAGCCTGACGGGGTGTTTTTTTAACCAAGCCGCCCCGGGTAGCCATAACAAGAAATTCGCCGCGATCCTCTTTATCAGGCAAGGCTTGCATCGCCGTGACTTTTTCACCGGATCCCAATTCCAGAAAATTTTGCAGCGCCTGTCCCTTGGCCGCCCGCGCAGTCGCCGGAATTTCATACGCTCGGGTAGCAAATACCCTGCCCTGATTCGTAAAGAAGAGCAGTTCTTTGTGCGTAGTTGTGGCCAAAAAGATATCAACGACATCTTCTTCTTTCGTAGTCATGCCGCGTACGCCCTTCCCGCCACGGTGCTGCACCTGATACACAGTGGGTGCCATGCGTTTGATATAGCCGCCGCGCGTAACGGTGATAACCGCCGCCTCATCCGGTACCAGGTCTTCCTGCGAGAATTCTCCGACCGCCTGCGCGAACACTCTCGTGCGGCGCTGGTCTCCATATTCATCGGCTACTTTCTTAAAATCGTCTTTAATGATTTGCAAAACCTTTTTCGGATCACCCAGTATGCCCTCCAGTTCTTTGCTGAGCGCCTTCTTTTCTTTGAGCTCGTCTTCGACTTTCTGGCGTTCAAGACCCGCCAGTGTTTGCAGCCTCATTTCTAAAATGGCCGTGGCTTGAGCATCAGATAAGCGGAAATTTTGCCGCAAGTTCTTGTGCGCCGCTTCGCGAGTACTGCTTTTCTTGATCGTGGCGATAACTTTATCAATGTTATCAAGAGCGGTTTTTAGTCCGGCAAGAATATGGGCGCGTTCCTCGGCCCGCGCCAGATCAAATTTTGTCCGGCGCGTTATAACCTCCTGGCGATGACAGGTATGTTCCTCTAAAACATCTTTGAGGGTTAAAATCTTCGGTTGCCGTCCGCCGTCGGCCAGCGCCAGCATGTTTACATGAAAAGTCTTCTGCAAATCGGTTGAAGCGAACAGTTGATTGAGTACTTTCTTCGGATAGGCATCTTTTTTCAGCTCTATCACTATCCGGATGCCGTCCTTATCGGATTCATCGCGCAAATCCCGGATTCCTTGCAGGCGATTGGCTTTCACGCCCTCGGCAATTTTCGCGATGAGCTGGGATTTGTTAACCAGATATGGAATTTCCCGCACAATAATTCGATGGCTGCCGCGTTCGTCTTCCTCTATATCAGCTAAGGCGCGCGTCACGATACTGCCCTTGCCCGTAGCATAGGCCTGTAATATTTCTCTTTTATTATAGATGGCACCGCCCGTCGGAAAGTCCGGACCCTTCACAATTCCTGCCAGGTCCTCCACCGTTACTTTTGGATGATCAATGAGATAAATGGCCGCTTCGGCCACTTCGCGCAGGTTATGCGGCGGCACGTTGGTAGCCATGCCAACCGCGATGCCGACAGTCCCATTTACAAGAAACTGGGGAATCCGGCTGGGCAATACGACCGGCTCTTGCCTTGTACTGTCGTAATTATCAGCAAAATTCACCGTCTCTTTTTCTATGTCGGCCATGATCTCGTCTGAAATCCTGGCCAAGCGAGCCTCCGTGTACCGCATGGCCGCCGGAGCGTCGCCGTCAATACTTCCCCAATTTCCCTGTCCGCTGATCAACGGGTAGCGCAAAGAAAAGTCTTGGGTAAGCCGGGCCATGGCATCGTAGATTGACATGTCGCCATGCGGGTGATAACGGGCCATGACATCGCCCACGACATTAGCTGATTTGCGCAAGCGGGCGTTATAACGCAATCCCTGGCGCCACATGGAATACAGTATGCGCCGGGCCACAGGCTTGAGCCCGTCCCGCACATCCGGCAACGCCCGTGAGATAATAACGCTCATCGCGTAGTCAAGGTAGCTGCGCTGGATTTCGTCAGACAGGCTCTGTGTAATGAGCTTGCCAATGTTCATTATCTTCTCACTTTCTTTTGTGCTCTTTCGGGAATTATTTGCCATATGTATCACCTAAGGACTGGGTATTGGTTGTGTCGGACTGGCAGAAGGTGATAAAACTGGAACTTCAGGTGGACTGCCAGATGGAGATGGCGTCGGGCTAAGAGGAGGACTCTCGGAAGGGCCCGCGATAGGCACACTGGGCGAAACGGGAGGCGAAGTCTGCTCGGCAGGAGCAGGCTGGACATTTTTACTCTCGTCTGCGGCCGGTTTACCCGCATCTCTTTGGAAATAAAGCTGCAGAGGGAGTAATACGGCCAGCCAAAGAACAACAACTATAACACCGCCAATGAGGGTGAAATATGACACGGCTCGATACCTAACATGCTCCGGTTGTTTACGCAGTTGTTCAATTTTTTTACGCCAGCCAAACATATCTTAATTAAGTTAGTACTACTTAAATTAAGGGGTTAGTAAAACGGTTTGCACATCTTCCTGCGGCAGTTTGCTTGCCCTGATAGAATATTTTTTCTCCTTTTGGCTAGAACTGATACCCATTTCTTTAGCAAAGAGATCAACTGACGCCAGTTTCTCTCGGACATTGGGCAGATGGTAGTGAATGGGAATAACCACTTTGGGTTCGATTGTTGAAACCATATTCAGCGCCTGTTTTGTATCCAAAGCTGCCCCGCCGCCTACAGGGATAATGAGAATGTCAATGGGGGCTTTTTCAATTTCCGCAAGCTCTTCGTCGGTCAGCTCCCGATTTAGGGAACCGATCTGAAGCAATGTCATATCCTCAATGTTCCAGCGCAGGAGACTTCTCTCCGAGCCTTCGTCTCCCCGCCAGGCAATCCCATTCAATGTTGTTCCTTTTATGGAATACTCGCCTGGAGTATTGACAATAAAAGGGTCGCCTTGGATACCAGAGAGGTGGCTCATTTCTGAAAATGCCGGATTGGAAAGGGCTACAATGTCTGCCTTCGCCCGAAAAGGGGTAAGGCCCGCTGATGGTCCATAGGGATCCAGGATTACGGTGATGGTTTTGGAGGTTATCTTGACAGTGAATTGTCCGTGCCAGGTGATCTGCATATGCCTTGAGATAGCTAGCTACAGCCTACGAAATTATAGTTTACATCCTACAGGAGCTGCCTTTTTTTTGAAATAGTGCGGCGCGCCCCTTCCCTCTTTAGAAACCGAGCAACTCTATTTACTTTCCTATCAGCATATGGCATCCTCATCTGCATGGTTTTAGTGACCGAACCGAGAACTGAAAGAATTGAAAATAGCTTAATGGCATCACTCGTGGCGGAACGCGAGGACTTGGTTACTGTGCCCAAGATCGGGGAAATTTTAACAGGCACCATGATGGAGAAAACCAGCAATGCCATGTATGTGGATTTAGGAAAATTCGGTGTCGGAGTCATTTACGGTCGTGAGCTTTTCGATGACATGGATACGTTTAATAATGCGAAGATAGGCGATGCGGTGCAGGCCACTGCCTTGCAACTTGATAACGAGGAGGGTTTTGTAGAACTCTCGTTGAGATCTGCAACTCGCGAACGTAGCTGGGGCGAGTTACGCCGAAAAATGAATGAGGCAGTCGCTTTTGAGACTGAGATTATCGATGCCAATCGAGGCGGATTGATTGTACGGATTAGCGGCATGACCGGTTTCTTGCCTGTCTCCCAGCTTGCCCCCGATCATTATCCCCGGGTGGAAGGCGGAGATAAAACCAAAATTTATGAGATGCTAAAAAGCTATGTTGGCCAGAAATTTACCATGAAAATCATCAACGTTGATCAGATCGAGGAAAAGCTTATAGTTTCTGAAAAAAGCGCAGTTGGTGATGAAATCAAGAGCACACTAGAGAAGCTTGGCAAAGGCAAAGTTATTGAGGGTGTCGTTAGCGGAATCGTTGAATTTGGCGTGTTCGTAAAATTTGTGGAAAGCGGCCAGGAACTGGAAGGTCTTGTCCATATTTCCGAGTTAGCCTGGCAACGTATCGATGACCCGGCAGATTTTGTCAGTCTCGGCCAAAAAGTAAGGGCCAAGGTAATTGGTGTTGATGATGGCCTGCGCATTTCACTTTCGATTAAACAACTCCAAGATGATCCGTGGCTTAAGGTTGCCGAAAAGTATAAGGTCGGGGAGAAAGTAAAAGGCGAGATATTGAAGGTCACACCATTTGGCGCCTTCGTAAAATTAGATACGGAGATCCATGGCTTAGTACACGTTTCAGAGCTGCCCGAGAAAGTTCAACAGGATCCAAATGCCCACCTGAAATCTGGCGACAAAAAGACGTTTACAATTATATCCATGGAGCCGAAAGAACACCGCCTCGGCTTAAGCTTAAGAGCATCGACCAAAAAAACTAAAGACAGTAATGAATCAAATACTAAAGAGCTTCCGGAAGACAAAGAAAAAGAGGCGGAATAAGAGTGGTGAAAAACATAGTGCCGCTTTTGTTTTATAAAAGACGCTTATTCCGAAATGCCTTGCCTGATGAGCTCTTGAGATACTTCTCAAAGGCTCGCGCACGCTTAGCCGAGACAAAGGCGGCATAAAACACCAGCATAAATGGCCTTTGTTTCCTAGTGGCGGTAACCTTGCTGCGTCTGTGTTCAGCTAGCGTTTGCGCAAGTCATAAGTATGACCAACATGCAGTTGGCCAGTGGACAGTTTGAGAATGTAGGTGTAATTCATGGGTATCATTGTAGCCCAACTTCGCTTCGCCTTCGGCAAGCTTCGCTGGGCACACTCCGCTACTTAACAACTCCAGAATTCTCAAGCAAGAAATGTGGCCTGCCACGCGAAGCTCCCTGCGCGAGTAGGGAGCGGAGTGTGGACCCAGGGAGAATTGAACTCCCGACCTCTCCCATGCCATGGGAACGCTCTACCAACTGAGCTATGGGCCCTAACTTTGAAAAGGATACAGAAAAAAACCACCCAAGCAAAGTGCAAGGTACAAACCAAATATTCCGGAAAGCTGTGCTAAAATTTTTTCATGATCCATAACCAGAAAATAAATTTATTAGTCTTCTTGCTTGCTCTCACTTTCTGGCTGCTTCCCTTACACACAAAAATTATTATTTCCCAGTTCCTCCCTCCCGCGACATGGAACGGACTGGCGCTCATTTATTTAATTTTCTTAAATTTATTTTTCATTCGCGGCCTTGCGAAATCAGGAAAAAACGAAAAAATCATTAGCCTATATCTGCCGCTGGCATTCTTAATAATTTTATTTTTAACCTTCATTTTCTCGGGACCCGAAATCACAAGCGCGAACGGCTACGTGCCACTTTTAATTGGGGTTGTTCTCATCCCACTTTTATCCTCGCTCAAAAAATATCGTGCCAGTACCGATTTTGTGTTCGTACTGTTGGCTGTGATCAGCTTACATGCTCAGTGGGGGATCGCGCAGTTCATCCTCCAGCGAGACATTGGCTTCCAGCTCCTGGGTGAATCTAATGTATCAGCCGCGGCAGATGGAGTCGCAAAATTTTCCGCTTTTAATCAAAAACTGGTCAGGCCGTATGGTCCTTACCCGCATGCAAATGATTATGCCGGCTCCCTGCTTATGGGATTAATTCTGACAGTATTCCTTGTCGGACATAGTGATACTTTTGCTAAGAATAATGGGACGCCAGACTATCGGGACAATCATAAGCGCACCATGTTTATCCTAAGCATTGCAGTCACTCTCGTATTAGGTCTTATCTTATCCTTCTCCAGATCGGCTTACGTTGGTCTCTTGATCCTTGGTTTTACTACTCTGTATAGGTATCGTCTTCGTGCTGAAAGAGAAATATTCATAAACGCGTTCCTGTTGATGGTAGTCACCGTGATTTCGACCGCTCCCTTAATGGCATATCGTCTGGCCGATAGTGAAGATGTTGCTGCTGTTGAACGATTTTCCGGCGTGAAATGGGCCCTAGACATCATCAGGCAACAGAGCTTGATACGTGGTGCAGGTGCGGGAGGCTATGTACCAAGGCTGCAGATGTATCTTGATCAGAATGATATTCAGTACGAGGCTTGGGAATTGCAGCCAGTACATTCGGTGCCGCTTCAAATGATGGCAGAATTGGGAGTTTTGCCCGCGGCAGCTATTATTGGTGTAATAGCATTTTTATTTTGGCAGAAAAATTCCTTTATTCTTTTATTGCCCACGCTCCCGCTGCTATTGCTTGATCACTATATCTATTCGCACGCCGCTGCTCTCATATGGTTTATTCTGCTGTGTATCCTAGCTGCTGGGGGACTTGGCCATCTTTATGATCACCGCGAGCGCTACAGAATCGCGCATAAACAGTCAGATAGTGTAGTATGATGAAGATAACAGCC
>CAYJWL010000013.1:11004-20993 GCA_964373855.1 uncultured Candidatus Saccharibacteria bacterium | reverse complement strand
GAGGTGGCAAGGCGCAGGAAAGGTACAAAGACACGTGGGTCAGAATTGCCGTGCTGGAATAATCCCAGAAAATATATTGAATTTTCCAGGGTCGCAAAGCCCAGCCCGACAGCCAAGCCGACAAGCAGCCCGTCGAATACCTGATCAACCATTCGGCTGTAGCGGAACCAGATTCTCATAAGCAGATACCGCAGCCCTTCCTCCACGGTTGCCACGACGGCGAATGTGCCCAGAGCAGGATAGAGCACATCCCGCCAGTCCTGCAAAGGCAGAACGGCGCCGGCAAAAAAATGAGAGGTGGCCGGCCAAAAGCGCCGCCACACCTCTTCCGCCAGGCCTTCAATCTGGAAGGCAGGCACAACTAAAGCTAAGCCGAAGATAAACGCAAGAGTGATTGAACGAGCCGGCAGAGTGCGATCGCGCCGGCGCAGGTACCATAACCAAATAAAATAGCCAGCCGGCAACAGGCTTAACAAGAAGGCAATTATAGACAACGCCACGCCGGGAGGCAAGGAGATAGCAGCGGACATATGCCCAGTATAGCACGGATGAAAAAAGCCCTGTCCTTCACGTTTGCGCAGAAGACAGGGCGGAGCAGATCAGAAGTTTTTTAGCCCGCGCGCGAGGATAGTGCCGGCAGTGGCGAAATAACAGCTTGGCACAATTTCTGCCCGAGGTGTGTGTAAAAATCAGTATTCCGCCGCCGGGCGCGGCCGCGACGATCGACCCTTAACTCACTCCGTTCTTTGCCATCAACAATCATGTATACCCTGGCATCATCGGCATACACAATGACATGATGGGCATAGAAGCCGGGGGCAGTCGGCGCAAAATCAGATTGAAGAATCTGATTAGACACGCCAGCCACGTTTGCGTTGATGAGATGAAACGGCCCCTGCACCCAAGAAATACTACGAAGTTTTTCTATGAGCGCGGCGCGGCCGAGACAGCATGGTATGGACAAGGCTTTGTTGTCGAGACTGCCGCTTATACCCCACTGGCGCAGCCCTTCCCGCACAGCCAGACAAGCTTGCAAAGCCTTGGGCTCTGACGATCCGGCAACGCCGACAGAGACTTGCCGCGCATGACCTACATCCGTCAATACCGGCTCCAGCGAAGGATGCTGGGTACGCCACCACAATATCATTTCATCCGCTGCGCCCGCGAACTGACCAGCAAAATCCAGCGCGTCCAAGATCAAATGCATCATCCACCTCCCGTTCCTTAAAAAAGGGCACACGAGCGAGAAAGAACAAACAAAACTCCCGGCTTTTGCCGGGAGTTCGTGATAATGTCCGCAATCAATTAGGCACTTTCACCAAATCCCGGCTGATAAGAAGCCAAACAAAATAAACAGGCCGAGCACCAGCGCCGGTGGCATGCTCCAGTCGTAATCGCGTACTTGGTTGAGAGACATTTTCATTACTGTCAGGCTATCACCGGCAATAGATTTATGTCAAGCTGCGGCAGACTGGCATGGCGGGCCAATTAGCAGTTACTATCTACATATGCCCCATCGGGAAAGAATTACCATTACTATCAGAAAAGATTTATTGCGCGGCCTTGACCGCACAATTGACCATCAGCGTATTCGCAATCGCTCCCATGCCCTCGAGGTCTTTTTGTCCAAAATACTTAGCAAGGAAACCAGACAGGCGGTAATTTTAGCCAGCGGGCAAGGGGTAAATATGCGGCCGTTCACGTATGAGATTCCTAAGCCCCTGATTCCAGTGAAAGGACGGCCGCTGTTGGAATATACTATTGATCTGCTCCGTCAACATGAGATTACAGATGTCATCATCACTACCAGCCACTTGGGCAGCAAAATACAGGATCATTTCGGCGATGGGTCAAGGTTTGGCGTGGCTATTAAATATGCCAAGGAGAAGACGCCAACCGGCACGGGCGGAGCCCTGCTGGCAAGCCGAACACACCTTGGAGACGGGCCATTTCTCATGCTGTACGCGGATGTGCTGCTGGACTTGGACCTGACTGAATTCTTGCAAACCCACTACAATAATAAGGCCGCCGTTGGCACCATTGGCTTAACTTCAGTGGCCGATCCCTCCGCTTATGGCGCCGTGCGGCTGCGCGGCACGAGAGTCGTTGAATTCTCCGAAAAGCCCACTATCAGCGCAGGCGTGTCGCGGCTGATATTCGCCGGCCTGGCGGCGTTCAATCAAAGTATGTTTGACTTCTTTCCCGCCAATCGGCGCCGCCTGTTATCGCTCGAGCAGGATGTTTTTCCCGAGATGATTGATCAGGGCAGACTTTATGGGTATCCCTTTGAGGGACAATGGTTTGATGTTTCAACACCGGAAACATACGAACAAGTCCTGAAGCAATGGCAAGGCTGACTTACCAATATTATGCTTCGTCCTTATCTTTTAGGAGCGAAGATTTGAATATCTCGGGCTGATATGAATCGAGGCGGACAATTGCCACATCGCTTTTCCCCGCCTGATCGAGCAAAGCCCTTACTTCTGCATCGCTTGGCTTCTGATCATAGCCCAGCGCGATTACATCAAAATCTAAATATGTAAGCAGTTGATACTCTTGCGGTCTATCATCACCAAGCCTGGCCTCATCAACCGCCGGATCGGCTGCCACCTGCTCCAGCCTGCTGGCCGCCGGCTGCTCGGGTTCATGGTGCTTGGCGGCGCGCACAGCAACATCGGTAGCCACTACCACCAGCAAATAACTGCCTAAGCTACGGGCCTGCTTAAAAAAGTAGCGGTGTCCGGCGTGCAGGGGATCAAAAGTGCCAAACACAACGACGCGGCGCGCACCATTCATGGGGTTGGCGTTGTGCTCGGTACCGTGAATGACCTGACGTAGCTGGCATACGAACGCGGGGTATATTGTGTCCGGTCGGTTCTTCCCTGGCGAATAGTTGTCAGCATGGCGTCTTGTAGGGCCGGATTTTCGGCTGATACCCCGGCCGGTAATACATCCTTCTGCTGCAAAAGCTGCCAGAGATTTGCATATAAAAGCCAAACCGCCAAACCAACAGCGGCGCCAATATATACTGTTCGCATAACTTTACTTGCCAAGGCGCGGAGAGCTGCTTGCCCAGCCCATACAAGGCGCGGTTTCCAGATCACCCACCAGTCATCCTCGCTTTGCTTAAAAAGACTTATAGCCATAGCAAAATTATTGGCTGGCCACCGCTGCCGGTTGAAAATACCAGACAACGTTTAGGGTCAGCCGGTGTGGCCAATTATCAGCACTGGTATTGTCAATCGTAGAGTTCAACACCCATTCATCGATGGCAGTGACTTCCGGCACATGCTCAACCGCATCAATATACTCCAGCAAGCGGTCGACCGCTCCAGTTGCTTTAACAGAGATTGTCAAAGGCACCACCACGCTTCGATTGAGCGGGCCTAATGGTTTTTCCTCCTGAATATTTTGTATGGTCAAGGCGATGTCACGATTATCTGCCAATTCTTCCAGGCGTTCTACCGCCGCCGATGTTGAAGATACAGGCGGAAAAATTTCTGCCAGATCTTCCAACGACGCCGTCTGTTCTGTAAAGGCGGCATCGATCACCGCCAGACGCTCACGCAAGGCAATAGTTTGTTGTTTAATCGTGCGCTTATCTTGGAGAGTGGCAGCGGAGGACGCTACTGTTCTCCAAACAAACGGCTGGACAGCCGCTAGCACGGCCAGCAAGATCACACCCCGCAATAATCGCATTACTTGTGCAGAAAAAACCTTCATCCTCTTGTTACTTCTTAATTTGCAAGGTAAAAGAAAACTCCGGGTTAAGGCGGCCTAAAAGATTAGCATGAGGTGCCATGACATTGCTCACCCAGGACAGCGACTCTAGCCGTTCATTCAGCGCTAATAAAGTATTACGATTCACCGCCCGGCCATGTAAATCAATCGTGGCATTTTGGTGCAGCACCCGACCTTTGATCTGGTCCAAGCTGACACCGTTGGGCATTATTGTCAGCAGGTCAGGCACCAGATCAGACCAAACAACTCGCTTGGCAGATACATCATGCATAATAGATAATCTCTGATTTTGTCGGGCGATCTCCTCGCGCCGGTCTTTAAACCGGCTAATCTCTATGTCCAGCTCGCCGGCGGAAGACTGAGAAGCCGCCAACACTAATACTTGCAGAACCAGGATAGCCCCCACACCGATAATCGTTAGTACGATCAGGCTGCGTCCCAGGGCGCGGACTAGTCCGCTGAGATTATTAATGGTCGACTGCTTATCTAAGAGCCGGCGGCGGTGCGGCGGAATTAAGTTGAGTTCAAGAGACATAGTTTTACGCTGGCCGCAATGCCAAACCGATCGCCGTGACAAAATGATTAGCGTCTTGCGGGGACAAGGGTGCCCGCAGCTGGGCATCTTCATTAAATACATTCGTCCAGGGATTGCCCATCTGTACGGGAATTCCCGGGAATACTTCACTCACCACCTCAAGTATACCGGGCAGGTTAGCCGATCCGCCCGAGAGCAAAATCGCTTTGACTGCCTGGCCTGACTGCATCTGGATGATTAGCTCACGCACAACTTTTTCTACTGCCTGAAATAACTCGATTGTTGCCTGCCGCAACGACAGCGAGACATCAGCATCGTCACCCGATGTATATTTGAGGCCAACCATAGCTTTCTTTTCGGCCGCGATACTCGGCTGCATATGCAACGACCGTGCCAGTTGCTGGGTCAAATGATCGCCCCCGAACTGGACACTTGTAGTAAAACGCATTGCTCCCCCGTCAAAAAAAATAATATTTGTATAGGTTGCTCCGAGGTCGATGATCAGCACACCAAATACGTCAGCGGCCTGTTTCGGCAGGAGACTGCGGACAATCGCTTGCGCTTCTAATTCTAATCCGACCACTTGCAAATTGGCTCCGTCAAGGACTTCTAACAGGGGGTCAACAACAGCGCGCTGTGCCGCCCCGACTAACACCTCGCGGCGCCGGGCATCTCTCAAGGCCGGCAGCAGCTGCCAATCAAGGTACACTCTATCCAAATCAAAAGGGATATGCTGGCGGACCGCCCATTGAATCGCTTCGTCCATCTCCCGGCTGGACATGTCCGGCACCTCGAGAACACGGACAAACGATTGTGTCTCCGGGATTGACGCAACCACCGCCCGCCCGTCCAGGGGAAAAGGCGAGCACTTCGCGAAGGCATCGCGTAAAGCCCCCGAGACAGCCGGCACATCTTGAATGACTCCGCGGTGTATTAAATCCGGCAAGAGAGGCGACCAGCAAACTGTACGTAACGCCATTTGGCCCGGACTGGCTGTAATTTCAGCCACTTTAATAGAGCGATCAGAAATATCAATGCCAATCACAGGGTAGAAATTTAGAAAATAGTAATTAGAAATTAGTAACTAGAAATTGGAAACTAGCGAAGCACCGCGATTCATTACAGCATACCATCTCTGCCTTTAAATTTCTTAATTTCTAGTTTCAAATTTCTATTTTTCAGTTTCTATTCCGCTGCGGGAGGACTAGGCGTACCCCGCGGCAGCGGGGAGGGGTTGGGCGGGACAGGAAACACCCGGGCAGGGAAGACTGGCGGGTTCTCATAGGCTGTTTGGCGATCTTCAATCCAAACTTCCAGTTCATCGATGGTAGATGTGGCAAGATCGCGGACGATAGACAGATTCTGCTCTGGCTGCTCCGCCGGCGGCACAAAGAAAAAAGTAAAAATAAGTACCGCGCCGGCAAGTGCAGCAGCCAGGAGGATAGCCAATTCCAGAGTAAAGGTGTACTGCAACAGCCAGGTGCGCATCGTGCGCACGCCCGATGTCCATGCCCGTCTGGCCGAACTAGTCAGCGATCGTTTATCTGACGTCACAAATTTTCGGCGCGCCGGTGATGAAAATTGTTTGTTGTCAGCTATCATTATTTTCCGTTGAGACATACATAATAAGATCAGCCTCGAGCTTCGCCGTCGGCACAGCGGCTTGAGTGGCCTCCTTGGCACCGCCGGGCAGCGGAGAGGCCGTCACCCGCCACGTTTGGGCGTGCAGAAGATACGGCAAATGTTCAATGCGGTAAAGTAACGTCAGCAGCCCCGAGGGCGCGCCGCTTGCCTGGATGGTTAAGCGGATCGGCCGCACCGGACCGCCGGGCTCGACAATCTTACCTTCATCGTCAACTGCAAGGTGCGGCCTGACATTGGATACAGCCACGGTGACAGCGAGAGCGGCACCCTGCGCCTCAATTGTTGTGATGGCATCAGCCAGCCGATCCCGCAGCACAACGTAGGAGCGCAGCCGATCCAGATCCAGCGCTCGCCTGGCTAATTCTGCCTGCGCGGCTGTTACTGCCAGCGCCTCTCCCGGACTGGCAGCAATAATTTGCTGCGCCTGTATGAGCTGCGTGTGCAGGCGTAGCGAGAGCGACCGCAAAAATACAATTGTGCCCAGAAGCAGAGCCAGCAGAATTATTTTAGCGACCAGACCCAAAGATATTTTCATTGGTAGAGAGTAAAGGAAAAAGTATTGGCCGCTCCGCCCGCCAGATTCTGCAGGGGCGCCTCGACTCTCTTAACCAGGGACAGCTGCTGCAACCGCCGCTCATATTCGACTATCGAAGTCCGTGACGAGGATCGGCCGGTAATGATGAGGGCGCTTGACGGCACAACCTGGGGTTTTGTTCCTTCCGCCGCACCGGAACTGGCCGCCGATTCTTTGACGCTAACATTCGTAATGACCGTATCGGCGGGCACAGCCGCTAATACTTCATCAACCATCTCCGTCCATAACACTTGAGAGGCGACGGCGCTGCTGAAGGCTGCCAGGAGACTGTTAGCCTGCTGAACCTGCGATTGTAGCGAGGTGTCATTCCCGTTGGACTCCTTTACCTGGCGTTGGATGTCCTGATATAAAGCATTCTCGATCCCATACAGGCTGCCGTAAGTAGCCGCCACCATACTAAGACCAACCATGAATGACCAATACAGGCGGCGTAAGCGCTGGCCATACAGACGATGCACCCGCGCACGCAGCTGGCCAGGCGGCAGCAAATTAATCTCCTCTTTCATCGTACTACCTCGCGCAAGGCTAAGCCCAAGGCCGTTGTATATCTGACCGATTCCCGCAGATTCATGGGCGGCTTGGCCGTAGCCATGCTGCTTAAAATATTAACCCAGGGATTTCCCTGTTGAATATGAACGTCATCAAAATGTTTCAAAAAAGCGATATTTAAACCCGGAATATTGGATCCCCCACCGGTGAGCTTAATTTCCCTGACTACATGCTTGGTATCAATACTGTTGTAGAATTCAACGACTCCGTTGATTTCAATCACCAGCTCTTCCAGTGCCGGCAATAATTTTTCGGCCAACTGCTGCCTGTCGTCTTCGCTAACCGCTGCCGGATCACCGCGCAGGGCTCTGCCCGCCTCGGCGTCTATCGTTGCCGCTAAATAATCTATGCCCTTTTGCAGCGTAGCGGAAAAGCGCATGGCGCCATGGTCATGGATAACAACATCGGTCACGGAGTCGCCGATATCCACCAGAAGAATCCCTTGTTTGCTGCGCATATCAGGTGATATCAATGACCGCACCAGCGCCTGGCTTTCCAACTCAAAGGCAGCCAGATCTAACGGCAAAGTACTGAACGCACCATACAGGGAATCAACAACTTTCTTTTGCGCAACTCCCACTTGAACTTCCTGTTTTTCTCCCTTGTCCACATGCCCGGCGCCCTTAAGGGGCTGCCAATCAACGTAGACGTTCTCCAAGCCAAACGGGATATGCTGCACTATTTCCCATTTTATGGCTTCGGCAATTTCTTCCTCATCCATATCGGGAATCTCAATAACACGCAGAAAGGACTGCGTTTCAGGAATGGAAGCCACGACCGCATCCTTCGTTCTTAACGATATGCCAGCCAATTTCAAAGCTTCCTGCAAAGCGGACTGGACTACCCCGGTTTCTACTACAATTCCATTCGTGACAGCCTGACTGGGTAGAGATAGAACATGATGAGATAGCAGCCGGTGGGAGGAATCATTTGCCAGCTGCACCACTTTAATAGAGCGATCAGAAATATCAATGCCAATCATGGGGTAGAAAATAGAAATGAGAAATTAGAAACGGGAAAATAGTGACAATGAGAACCCAGCAATCGGTTTTTTTCCGCTATCCGGCATGTATCTTTCCATTGTATCCCACCATCCACATTCATTCCTAATTTCTATTTTCCAGTTTCCATTTTCTAATTTCTATTCAACTTCCTGCCAGCGCAGGATATCCCACCCTCCGGCCGGTCCGGCGGTAAAAGAGATGTTTTGCAGACCGGATTCATAGGTGATAGTGGCATTATTATCAAGCTCTATCCCATACGCGGTTGCTTCCTTGGCAACGGCGTTGTTAGAGAAATGAATTTGCCCGCGCGCTGCATAATAGATTACTCCCAGTGCATTATTGTCAATGTCCATAACTGTGCTATTTAGGTCGTCCTTATCGGACAAGAGGAGTATATAGCTGGCCGGATCACCCGAACCGGCAAAACTGCAATTATTAGACACCTGGACAACGCCGTCAGTTAAGAGAACACCAGAATTGGCGCCGTATCCGGAATCGAGCTGGATTACGCAGCCGTTAGAGAGCCGGACATCGCCCTGAACCCAGATCGTGCCGGCGAGTGTTAAAACGGCATTATTATCTACCACCAGGTCGCCTGTTATCTTAAGCGGTCCGATGGTGGCCGAGGCGCCGTTGGTGAGCGTGTAGGTGCCGTTGTGCACTCCTGCCTCTTCAGCACCCGCTTTCCAGTCTTGCACAGTCACATCCGGAATAGGCAGGTTTTGCCGGACAGGATTCTCCACTAGGCAGTATTGATTCGGACAGGCCGACCCATGAATCGTAGTATTCGTGAACAGATTAGCTCGGCCCGTCCCGGATGTCGCATCCCCAACTGTCATCCCGGAAATTCCGGTGGCGTTGCCCCCAATCCAGACACGGAACGCGAGGTCGCCATTGACACTCGTCCAAGCCGCGCCGCCCGAGCCCCAGTTGCTGGTAAAACTGCCGGAATTATTGGCATAAGCGCCTGGGCTATCTTTGCGCCAGTTCCAATAATGTGTCGCGGAATTGCTGTTGGTGTCCAGCACAATCCAATATTTCGTGTTATTCGTCACCGTCGGCGGTGCCGAGAAGCTAACTGTTACCCAGTTCGGCGTCGTGCTCACCTGTGTGAACGCAATGGTGTCGCTGGCGAGACTGGAAGTGGCTGGCTTGCCGCCATTATCAGTCGTTAGGCGCACCGTAATATTATTCGTGGGGTTGCCCGATTTTCCCAGATACAAAGCAATCTGGGGCAATGTGCCGGTCTCGGTAGCGGTAAATGACTGGGCGATGTCCCGATTGGTTGAGGCTGTAGCAAAAAACTGATCGGCGTTCTGCGTTGTCCACTCGACTTGTGGATCCGTATCAAGCCCGCCGGCGACCACCGCATCTCCGGAAATAGTTGCGCCATTGCTGCCAGTAATATTCCCATTGCTATACACGTTCCCACTTACGCGGGCGTTATTGCCCATCTCAAGTCCGCCATCGTCCACCTGAATGCCATAGAAAAAGCTGGCACCAACGGTATTTTCTCGCAGCGTGGTGGACACAGTGCGGATGCGGTTGGTGGCATCTCCCTGCGAAGTCACAATCAGCTCGCTGCCGCTTGGCGCCACATTGGTAGTGGCGGTATGGCCTCCGAGCGTTACAATGTTCGCCTCCTCATAATTCAGATCGGCATCGATGATACGTAGGAGCGTATCTTCGATACCAGCTTCGGCTACATAATAACTTTGCAGAGATTGTTCAACATTACGCAGTATCTTCAAGTTGTTAAAAGCAATCGCGCTAATACCGAAAGCCACAACCAGGAACAAAGCCGAGATCAACATCACCAGCAGAATGGCTGCCTGACCCGTTACAGATTCGGTCGCGAAGCGACCGACCGACGCCATGTGGCCTCGCCTCTGGAACGGGCCTTGCCACGCCCCAGATGTTA
>CAYJWL010000013.1:7726-10994 GCA_964373855.1 uncultured Candidatus Saccharibacteria bacterium | reverse complement strand
AAACAACGCCCTAAAAAACCAAACCCAACAACAGCCAAAAACGCCTATAAAAACCCCCCCCCCCCCCGCCTCCCCCCCCCCCCCCCCCTCCCGCCCCCCCCCCCCCCCCCCGACGCCATGTGGCCTCGCCTCTGGAACGGGCCTTGCCACGCCCCAGATGTTACTGAAATCAGGGACTGGACAATCTGTTGAGCTCTTCCTTTCGTGTCCATATCAATAGGCGCGTAAAGAAACTGCCGTGGTCAGAGAAGCCGAAGTTGCTGAAGCCGCCTGGCCGGAGGTTAGCTGCGGCGCGACGGTCAGCTGCAGGCGAACCGCCGGTTGCTTCGACGAAGCCTGAATAAGCGCCAGGACAAAATTAGTAATCCGGACATTCTCTGCTACCAGCAGTTCAGGGGCTTGTCCCTCCCGCTTGCGGTATAATTTTTCGTCGTCAATGTACAGATCAAGGTACGTGATATCTTCATCGGCTGGCGGAGTTACATCGGTGACAAGACTAAGCTGGCCGGGGTGTGTATCAAATACGCTGGTCGGATCATACACAGCTGTGGCCTGTCTGATTTCATAACTGACAGCATCCGCCACCTGCCGGGCATTTGTCAGCGCTTCGGCCTGCAGTTGAGCGTGTGTATTGCGGTTGAGAAGCCGGCCAGCGAACAAAGTAAGCGTCGTTCCAATAACAGCCAGAAGTCCAATGTATACCAGCATCTCAATCAGGCTGAAGCCACTATCATAATCCTGGCGGGCCCCATCAGCCCACCTTCTGAACATTATAAGGAGGTTGGTGAAAAATGATCTTACTAGAAAGGGGTGGCGCGGCGGGGGTCCCCCGCCAAGCGCCAGCAGGTACTCCGATGCCGTTGGGCGGGGGTGCAGCCGCGGCAGGACCCCCTCTCTTAAACCATCATTTTTCACCAAGCTTATAAGAGAGACCTGCATATCAGTTGGACAAGAAATCAGTTATATAGGTGGCCAAAGTAACCGATTCGCTCTGGCCGTGTTCATTCCAGGAAACCGCGACATCAACTTTCTTGGTTTTGTCATCAAGGGTCCCGGTATCGCTGATATTGTCGTCGCTGTCGCGGAATACTTTGTGAACGGTTATCGTCCGCGTGTATGTGCCGTCTATCGATCCGGGATCACTCGTGGCCAGGCTCCAGTTGCCGTTCACCACTGCCGCAAAATACGAGGCCTCATCTGTGAGGGTCGCTATATTTTCCGCCCAGCTGACATTACGTAACGTCCGCACAGCCTCAATACCTTCCTGCGCCAGGTAGGCGGCTTGGGCTGCCCGCACGTTTTGCTCAATCGGCCGGGTAGCCATAATGAGAAGCTGATAAAACCCCAGAAAGGAAACGCTGATAATGGCAACGGCCACGACGATTTCTATAAGACCTATGCCCTGAACGGATCGCGTCTTCGCGCCTGTAATTCTGCACGAAAAGACGCGGTCAGATCGGCCGGCGCCGATCCGCCGCTCAGGTCTCGCCGATGTGCTGTCAAGGCAGCCGGGCCTATGACAGACCAGGCCACATCGGCTGCGACATGCTTTCCTTAGCAGAATTCCCGGCGCGTTGCGCCCTGCTAAAGCCAAAGGCAGAGGCAGGTCATCCCTTCCCCCAAGATTGCCTCTCACAAGGTGTTGCAACGATTCACTTTTCGCCAGATTCATACAATGGTCTCTGTGTTACTGTACTGTCATCGCTCCGCCCGAAGCCCCGGCCGTGGCAGTGCCGTCAGATGTGTATGAAACTATGGCCTGGTCGTCGATTGAGACCTCAAGCGCCTGTGTATTGAAGCGGCCGTCCCTCCTTATAGATACGATGGTGTCTGTGTCATCAAGCAGATGAGTATTTAGCCGCAGCGTTTGGGCGGCGCCGCGCACGTCAATTGTGTCCGCCCAGAGAAACGACGTGCGATCGCTGTTGAAAAAATCTGCCATCGCGATATCCACCTGAATATCTGATCCCGGGCCCGACGATGTATCGGGGAAAAAAAGTGTCAATGTATCTGAATTTTTTATGCTCCAGCCTAAGTCGAAGTGCATGTGGCGAGTGTCTGTAACGCGGGAATCAACAGGCTGCGTCTGTCCGGGTAGTCCGCTGATTCCGGAGGGGGCAACCTCAATCGTCGTGAATTGAGAAGGATTATTGCTGCGTCTCATCTTCAGGCTGCCCGTCTGCGCGGTGGCACCTGTCAGGCGGTCAAAAATCACATCGTTCCCGCCACCCAAGCTAATGTCGTACATCTCCACTCCCGCCGGGAGTTCATATACTTCATTGGCAGGACTGGCGGCGTTATACGAAGCACCCTTGAACAAAGTGTACCCGGCGCTATCCACATGAACCCCGTAACGCGACTGGTCTACCGAGGCCAGGGTGCGGCTTCGCGCCAGATGCAGGATGCTAATCACCTTCTGGGTTTCGATCTGTAGATCAACCTGCCGGGCGGCCGACCGGTACGCCAAGATCCCAATCGCCGCTAGGGCAATGATGATTGAGCTGGATACAAGAATTTCAATAATCGTAAAACCGTCCCTGTTTTCATGAGACACGAAAAATTTTCTCTCCCCCCCAGAGTTGATCATATAGACAATGGTAGCACAATTGGGGGCTGTTCTTCTGCACGGAGCGTTATCTCCAAGTCGGCAGCCAGAACAAAAGCGGACTCCACTGCGCCGCCGGTAAGCCATATGTCAACGGCGCAAAGAAAACAAAACCGGCTATGATCGCCGCCAGGATAAACACATACCAGGCCGGCAGATGTTTCCAGGTTTTTTGGCGCTTAAGGAGTCTGCCGTCCAGCCAGAGCAACCCAAACATCAAGGAGAAAACGAGCGGGGTAAGATAGTGATATAGAAAAAGCGCCCGCGGAACATTAATAAAAGGCGCGTAGGAAATAACGTACCCGGCCAGCAACAGCCAGCCAGAGGAAGACGGCACTGCAGTCTGCGTGCGGGAATGATTTTTGCTCACTGTCAGAGAGCCCAGCATAGTATGAATCACAGCCACGACAAACAACGCTGTCGCACCCCACCACACCACCGGATTGCCCAAAAAGTAAATCATGCCGGTCGGAGCCTCCTGCCCCTCTGGTACGCTCTGCCAGTAGAAAATGGGACGAACCATGATTGGCCACGTCAGATAGCGGCTGCTATATGGATGAGTAGCGGCCAGATTATAATTAGCCTCTAGCATGGTCCTGTGCACCTCGTTGATATCCTGCCAGAAATTCCCGCTGGGTATTCCCCACGCATCCCCGCTTCCCG
>CAYJWL010000013.1:0-7716 GCA_964373855.1 uncultured Candidatus Saccharibacteria bacterium | reverse complement strand
AAGCGCAAAATGAAGCCACCACCCAAGAACATATACGCCGGCCGCCCCAAGCAAGATAATCAGACCAGCCGTAATCCACGAGCTTATTCGCCGCCGCCTGTGTGGTGTAATGCCACGTTGTCTGTTTGCAATGACAGTCCTCCCCAACTGTGCGAGGATAATCACACTAAGCAGAGCGATGGCGGCTAATCCGGTAAATTTGACTCCGGCTGCCAGGCCCGCCAGACATCCAGCCAGCAGCCAAAGCAGCCACCGCTTATAATTCGCTCCTTCAAATTTCATAGCCGCCAAAAATACACTCAAGGATGCAAACGTGGCCAACAATAAGACAGAATCAATCGCGATCAAGCGCGATTGAACCTTAAAGGCGTTATCAAGGGCTATAGCGGCAGCGGCAAGTGCCGCAGCGGGTGGCGAACCCCCCAATTGACGGATGAGGGCAAATATAAGCAGCGGTAATGCCGCGCCCATCAAAGCCGGAACGAACCGCAATGCTACCACTGGCGTGGTGCCATACTGCTCGCCAATGTGGTCAAAAGCAAACCCGCCGCGGTAGCCCCCAAGCCAGGCGCTAGCGGCGATAATAAGTTTGCCGTGCGGCGGATGAATATCGAAGATGCGCTCGCCGCTGCAGCAATACGCTGTGACAAATTTGCCAAAGTGCACTTCGTCGAAAATCACTTCGGCCGGGAAATTAAGCCAAGGAAACGTCGTCAGCACACTCACAGCCAGCACCAGCGCCAGCGGAAGATGTTTCAGGTTTAGAGAATAGACCATAGGAAATCCCAAGAGCGCTGTTGATAGGCCGCGCTTCTATTGTATGATTGTTCAGAAATAAGAATTTGCCCAGCCAGCCCTATGAACTATGGAAAAATTGCCCAAGCCGCTGTTGCCTCCGCTTTCCTGGTTATGTTCTCATTTGCCGTCTATCAGACCAGCCGGCAGAGCCGTAATCAGGCGGTGATTGCACCGGATACCACCCCGGCCCCAGATGCTTCAACCGCCCCCGAAACCCTTAATCCGCTGGATTTCGGCCTGCCGGAAACTGCCAAAGAGCTGCCAGAGAGGAGAACGGAAAAAAGCGCTACCTTTGAAATTGCACCGGGCAAATTCGCCGCCGTTTCCCATGGCCAACCAATGTTTTTCAAAAATGAACAAGGTCAGTTTATTCTTATTAAACAAGCCGGCGAGGAGCAGAATGAATCATTCGTATTCAACCGATTAGCCGGTGGGGTCAAGATTGTCTTCGATTTGCAACAGCCACAATATACGCTCACCTGGCCCGAAGGGACCATTACCGTTCGGTTCGACAGTCAGGCAGCCGGTCAGGTGGCAAACGCCAATTCAGTCACCTACCCACTGGACGATACTGTCACACTTACCTGGTCCGTGATTGACAATCGCGTCCATCAGGAGCTAGCAGTCAAAGCCAGCACGGCGTCGCCCGATATTTCGTTTACCATCAACCACCCGGATTCCTTCACCTTGGCGAACAAAGACAACATGATCTTTCTGCTCAATCGGGAGGGGCATATTGGGTTGCGCTGGCTGGCACCGGAAGCGGTTGATACAAATGATAAGGCAAGCCGATCGCCCATCACCCTTCAAGCTACCGACAACCGCTATACCTACCTCCTGTCCGCCGCCGCCCTGCCGCCAGAGTACCGCATAAGCCACCGCCAACAATGAGTCAGGGCAGATTGTAAAAAATAGTTGCCTCAATATAATCAACCTCGGCCGTGTTACTGTCGGCGCCCGGTTCTTCATTGTTTCGGGCAGAGAATGCCACCCCAAAATCGGGACTGTTAATAGCCGACGCCGTCCACTCTTCCCCCCAAGTATCGGACCCTCCGCCATACTGCTGCGTCTGATACGATGTCGGCCAATTCGTCGTCGTCTCCGCCCGTTCCGTTGTCCCGATCAAGCCATTTTTAACAATTCTGACGCGGTCGTCAGCCAGCAGGGGTGATATCCCGCTGCGCAGGCGGCTAACAGTAACTTGAATGCCGGCGACGCTGGCCGCTGACGGCAGGTTGAAATTAAACTGGTCGGCTAGGAGGTACTCCGTCCGTTCATCTCCGGGCAGAAAGCTGCTCGCCGGCTGGCCGTCTTTGGTAGCAGCATTGCCGACCCCGATCCAGTCCTCGCCGGTGTATGTTCCTTGGCCATCATCCTGAATCACAGCACCGGGCAGCTGCGGACCGGCACTTTGTAAGGGCTGCGGTCTCGGTTCGGGCGGCACATCTTTACTGCACGCCACGGCATGATCCCATGAGCTAATGCCAAAGGCACCGCTGCCCGCTCCTAAAGCCACCCGGGCATTAATAATCTGGCAGCGCCGGTTGGAGACGTCCCAGCCAGTTGATTCCACCGCTACTCCTTGCCCGGACTCAACCGGCGACCCAAGCGGACTGAAGGCTAACACGTACTTCCCTGTCTTTGCCCCGGTTGTTTGATCATGTACAGATTGGGTTATCGAACCAGCCTCAAGCAGGGACTGCGGGGTTTGTGCACCACTGCTCAATAAAAATAAAACATAATGTACGCCGGCTTCAGCCACATGAAAAGCCTGCTCTTCCTGCTCCTGGAACAGCGTTTCCTTAAACTGACGATTAATGAAGTAACTCGCGCTGCTAAGCAAAGCAAAAAACACCCCCAGCATGACGAGCATCACGATCAGCATGCTGCCAGATGAAGCACCGGAGCATCTCCTTGGCCGCGGCCCGTGGGCGCTGGCATTATAGAATCTGGTCAACATACCGTCAGGAAAAGCTTACGGACTGGTAAAATACACTGTGAGCGCCACATGGTCTATGCTTACAGTCCGGCCTTTAAAATCGCTTAGCATCTGTGCCGCCCAGCCAAAGCAGGCTGCATTAATAGCATCAGCCGTCCACGATAGCCCCCATTTTTCCGTCGCCGAACCTTGAGTGCGGATGGTATCCGACGATAGCCAGAGGCTGTGATCAAATACTTGCGGAAAAGAACCGGCCCTTGATCCGTTTACGATTATGCGCTGATCTTCCAGAGATGTGCCTGTGCCGTTAGCCTTGCCTTCAATCGCTGCGCTGATTCCATCTATGGTTGCTCCAGCGGGAATGGAAAAGCCAAAACCAGTCGCCTGGAGCCAGTTGGAAAATTCATCGGCCTCAAGGTTAACCGCGGTATAGATGTCATTGCTGCTGACCAGATTGCCAGGATTCTGCCAAGGCTCGTCCCCGCCGCCTCCGTCAGTTCCGGTGCTGGGGCTGTTGGGTCCGGCAACGCCGGGGGAAGGAGGAGGGGTGGGTGCCCATGTAAACACTGCCGCAATGGCTGATGTGGGAGCAGCACCTTCAATACCCTCCCAAGCAATGCTTTCTGTGATGGGGCCACTGGTAATCTGATTGGCGTAATAGGTGCCGAGGCCGGAGGAGTAGATGCTGGCAGCACCAGCAACATTGCCGTCATCTTCAAAAATGGTCGTCATCGAGGAGCTGGGAAAGAGAACCCGACTGTTGCTGCCGGAGGAAACGTAGAGTAAGCAAGTACCGATACCATCAATTGAGTTGGAAGAAACAGTTTTACTGGAGCTATCCTGATACTTGTAGGAAGATTCCTCTAACCTCCAGCCGTTCACATTAACACCTCCGGTGGAATAAAAGGAGGCCAAATGGACATATCCCCGGCCAGCACTTGAGCTACCGGTGATCTGAAAGGTGTATGGACCGCTCTCGCCTGCCCGGGCTATCTTGTACCAGGCACGGGTACGGACGATATCTGAACCTAAAGAGGCAGGCTGAATCATGGTCCAGCCGGCCGGTGCGGTTAAGAGTGTATCAGGAAAACCATCAGTCATGGTGGCAATCATCAGGTCGCCCTCACGGGTGCCGGTTGGCATAGGTACGCTGGTAGAGCCGGCATCAATGCGTTCGGTGCGGCTACTTGAACGGTGAACAATCACCGAAGGCGGAGGAGGGGTGGGTGCCCATGTAAACACTGCCGCAATGGCTGATGTGGGAGCAGCACCTTCAATACCCTCCCAAGCAATGCTTTCTGTGATGGGGCCACTGGTAATCTGATTGGCGTAATAGGTGCCGAGGCCGGAGGAGTAGATGCTGGCAGCACCAGCAACATTGCCGTCATCTTCAAAAATGGTCGTCATCGAGGAGCTGGGAAAGAGAACCCGACTGTTGCTGCCGGAGGAAACGTAGAGTAAGCAAGTACCGATACCATCAATTGAGTTGGAAGAAACAGTTTTACTGGAGCTATCCTGATACTTGTAGGAAGATTCCTCTAACCTCCAGCCGTTCACATTAACACCTCCGGTGGAATAAAAGGAGGCCAAATGGACATATCCCCGGCCAGCACTTGAGCTACCGGTGATCTGAAAGGTGTATGGACCGCTCTCGCCTGCCCGGGCTATCTTGTACCAGGCACGGGTACGGACGATATCTGAACCTAAAGAGGCAGGCTGAATCATGGTCCAGCCGGCCGGTGCGGTTAAGAGTGTATCAGGAAAACCATCAGTCATGGTGGCAATCATCAGGTCGCCCTCACGGGTGCCGGTTGGCATAGGTACGCTGGTAGAGCCGGCATCAATGCGTTCGGTGCGTGACTTTGAACGAAAAGTTATTTGGCCAACTGGTGATGGCCACTGCCCTGTGCATCCCACTGCTGGAGGTGGAGGAGGAGGCACAAAATCAAAAGTTATATTTTGGACATAATCAAGCTCACCACCGGGCTGGCGATAAGTAAGCGCCGGTTTATAGGCACGATTAAAGCCACTATTTGAAACTGTCCGATCCGGACATGCAGTTAAGATAGTATCCAAGCTAAGACCCGGACCCAGACACTGATTGCCAGCCTTTAAATCATCAACTCTGATTTGGTCAGTGGCAAAATATGATTGCGTATTGTCATTGCCAACGAGGATCGGCCCGATCCAGGTATACCAGTCGGGCAAGAAAGACCCGATAGTGACACCTTGATAATTAAGATTGGTGTAATAGCTGTCACCAAATGTTGCCATTCGACCATCGCCAAGATCCTTAATCGGCACTGTGGCTGAAGTTGAAACACCAGTACCGGGATCGGTGGTAACAACTTCAGCTAAATCTGAAGAGGCACCGCTTGTCTGTCCAGGAGTCCCGCCTGAAAAGTAGACTGTTATTCTAATATGATCTATCCCTGCCGATCCAGGACTATCGGCCCATTGTGCTGCAATAGCTACGCCAAAGTCATCGGCGTTGATTTGGCTTGCCGTCCAAGTTTCTCCCCACAGATCTGTCGAGCTCCCGTGGGCAACGTAAGCACCCAAAACTGGCCATTCATTCGTCGTACCCCGATCGCTGGTTCCTACATTTCCACCCTTAACGATGCTCACCCTTTCATCGGAGGCCCCTTTTTGTTGGCCGAAGATACCGCCTGACTTATAAAACTCTGCCACAATGCCATTGACAGTTGCATCCAAAGGCAGACGGAATCCAAAACCAGAGGCTAGAAGCAGGCTGCTCATTTCCCCTCCGCTTAATTCAACTGTCGCCCTTGTAAAATCGAACGAGGCTACATTTTGAGGATTTTCCCAAGAGGCAGTGATCGCGGTGCCGAGTGCTAATCCAGTGCTGGCAATCGTAGGACTATGCGTGCTTGGTGTGGTTTCAGTAGCTTGGGAAGGATTTACTTGCGGCAGTCTTATCACCACCGGCCACAACCGGGCCTGATTGTTAATCGAAGCCAGTTTGCCCCGCGGCACCACATTGGTTACGACGTTCACTTCAACCGGGCCGGGCGCCTGCTCGATATCAACGTCAATCACAAAACTTATGCCTATTTTCTTCACGTTGTCGGCGGTGGCGGAAGATGGATCAAGCTGATTATCGTCCGCATCAAAATACGTAAAAACAGGTTTAGCGTGGTCCAGGTTGCGGACACTGCGTGCTAGAGTGCGAATCTTTTCCGTATCACCCGCCTCCGTTACACCGCGCCTGAAGTTGGATTTATCTAACTCGTAGCGGACCAGTTCAGGTTCACCATCATCATCAGTGTTAGTGTAAATCTGCAACTGATAGGCCTCCGCCAGCACCAGCCAGTCATCCGGTGGATTATCACGCGCGTTTCTCACGGTATCACTCACTCGCTCTAATTGAACGCGGGCATCTTCCGTGATTAACACCTGCTCGAACTGCTCCCGGAATATGCCCGATCCCCGGCCGACAATAAGTGAGACGGCCGCCACCAGAATGCCGGCCACACCCAAGGTGACCATGAGTTCGATGATCGCCAGCCCCAGAGCGCTTCGCTGTCGGTAGCCTCTCTTCTGAAAAAAGTGATAACTGTCCATGAACCAGTTGCTAGCCAGCGAAAAAGACGCCCCCGCTCTGCCCGGGATCAAACTCGACTATCTGGATATTTGGCAGGGCCGATTTGATCCGGAATACTTCCTGCGGCCCGAGCTGTCCCTGATCCATGATAATCTGCTTCAACTGCGCCAGGCGGCCAATATCCTGGGGCATTTTATTTATCTTCGTGCCCCGAATATTCAGCAGTTTTAGAGTTTGCAAATTTGTCATTCCGGCCGGAAGCGATGAAAGATTCTTACTATTCGAAACATCCAGAAACAAAAGATTAGAGAGATTTCCGATTTCGGCTGGCAGTTGAGCTTGATCGTTTTGAGCAATAACAAGAGTCTGCAAGTTTCTCAACATAGCGATTTCGTTCGTTACTGCTTCTGACCCCCCTACTATTAAATGACAAACCTCATCTGACTGCTCAAGAGCTTGAGTGAAACTATTAAACCAAGACTTGTTTCCGACACATATGGACGGATTTATCGACGGGTTTGGGGAAGCTGGCGGTAAGCTAGCGGAAATAAGGGAACTTGCTTCGTTTGCTTTTTGGTCGAGAAACCACGTAACGATGAAAGCAAGGCCAATGACCAGTAAGCCAAAGACAATAACCCAGATGAGCAATGATTTTTTTCTGAAAATGTTCATGGCTGTATTCCTGCGCATATGCCCATTAATTCGCTGGGATCCCGCTCTCTGGACTCAACCGCTTCAAATGTTACTTCCCATTTCATTGTATGATGAGATTCGTGCGGGGCAAAAAAGGAATCCAGCAGCCAAGAGCTAAATATGCCTAATGCTTCACCACCCTCATGCTCAACCAGAACAGGATGAAATCCCGCATCGCTGCTACTCTGCAAACGCTCATGGGGAGTGCCCGTCACGGCGCTGACAAAACATCCAACCCAATAATTGGCAGGTCCCGGCTGAACACAATCAATAAGACCAATACGGCTGTGGCTCTTATTGCTGGCTTCAGCCTTTAGATTCCACGTCGCTTTCAGACAATAGTTGCAGTGTTCCCGACCGACAGAAAACAAAACGTCGGATGCATAGCAAGTGGGTCTACGAACATCACCAGTGGTGCAATCCAAGCCATTGGGTATATTTGCTTTCAGAGTTACATTAATATCATCATCACTACATCCAAGGTCGCGCTCGTCGGGATCTTCCGGCGTCTGGCATCCGATGTCGGCAGGATAATCAATAAACGTATCAGCATCATTGTCAATACTATCCGAGCATTGGGCGGGCAAGGGCGGTGTGGCATAGCCCGGAGTTGGATAGCCATAACCGGGGGTGGTGTAGCCCGGCGTTGTGTAGCTGGGTGTCGGATAGCCGTAGCCGGGGGTGGTGTAGCCCGGCGTTGTGTAGCTGGGTGTCGGATAGC
>CAYJWL010000012.1:14687-21782 GCA_964373855.1 uncultured Candidatus Saccharibacteria bacterium | reverse complement strand
AACGGAGAAGATTTGACCGCCAGCTCGCAACTATATGTTGCTGACGATGGATTAAAATTGGACCGAACGAGTATCCAAACTTCCCCCCGCATTGGTGTTGACTATGCCGGCGAATATGCCTGGCTGCCGTGGCGATACTTTACCACAGGCCTGAATCAGGCATACAGAATCAAGAATGAAGCAAAAAAGCAGAAATCCTAACTTCCACACCGAGACAATTATTACTCCAGGTGCGTCTGTATATTCTTCTGCCGCACCTTCCCCTGCAAAATAGGATACTTGGCCAGCTCTGGATCTTGCTTGAGGATTCGCTCCGCTTCAGTTCGCGCCAATTTTATAGTTGCGTAATCGAGCAGCGAGGCTACCTTAAGGTCGCTAAAGCCTGACTGGGCCAAACCATATACTTCTCCCGGTCCGCGTAAGCGCAAATCCTCTTCAGCAATTTTAAACCCGTCGTTCGTAGCGGCCAGCACCTTAAGCCGTTCGTTGGCGGCAGCTTCGTTTGTTGTCGGAAATAGATAACAGTACGACTGATGCTCTGCCCGGCCGATGCGGCCGCGGAACTGATGCAGCTGGGCCAGACCAAACCGTTCGGCCCCTTCGATGATCATAACGGCGGCGTTGGGTACATGTACACCGACTTCAACCACGGCCGTTGCCACAAGCAGCTGGATGGCACCGGCCACAAAATTGCGCATGACTGATTCCTTTTCGGCTGAAGCCATCTGTCCGTGGAGCAAGCCAACGGCAATGCCGGGAAACAGTTTTTTCATCTCTTCATACGTAGCGGTGGCGGATTTAAGCTGAAGTTTTTCGGATTCCTCCACCAGCGGCGCTATAACATACCCCTGCCTGCCATCATGGAGCTGTGACAGGACATGAATAATGGCCTCGTCTCGCTGCGCCGGCGCAACCAACTTTGTCACAATTGCCTTTCTGCCCGGCGGCACTTCATCAAGCACGGAAACATCAAGATCGCCATAGACGGTTAAATTGAGCGTGCGGGGAATGGGCGTGGCTGTCATCGAAAGCAGGTGCGGCTCAATAGCTGGCTGGATTTTCCGCAAGGCCGAGCGCTGGGCCACCCCAAACCGATGCTGCTCATCGATAATAGCCAAGCCAACTTTCTGCGCCCCCACATCTGCCTGCAACAGTGCGTGGGTACCAACAACGCAACAGGGACCCAAAGCAAGCATCTGCTGTTTTGTTTCCTTTTTCTCCGCCGGCTCGGTTGCGCCTATAAGAAGTCGCACATCATACTCTGGCAGATTTTCCGTAAAGTACTGAACCTGCTGTCGAGCGAGAATTTCTGTGGGAGCCAAATACAATACTTTATAGCCCGCAGCCAGCGTGGCACGGGCAGTAAGCAAAGCGACGACGCTTTTGCCGGACCCTACATCCCCTTGCAGCAGCCGGTTCATAGGATGAGGTTCGGCTATATCCGGCAAGATCTCCCGCCAAGCTTGTTCCTGCGCGCCGGTTAAGGAAAACGGCAGGGAATCAACAAATTGGTTGATCTGGCCGTAATCAACTTCGATCGCATGGGAATCCGCGCGCTGGAGATATTGCCGGCGAACCAAGGCTGCCAGCTGCAGAAAAAAAAGCTCGTCGAAGCGCAATCGGCGCTGGGCTGCCTCAAGCTCAGCTTGCGATTTTGGGAAATGGATGGCGCGCAGCGCAGTATGAATATTGAGCAGTTTATTACGTCCCACAATATCTTCCGGGATATATTCGGGGATTGACTGAACAAGTGGCAGCAGATTCTTCACTTGATAGCGGATGAAGCGCGAAGTCACCCCTTGTGTTTCGCTATAGACTGGAGTGATCGCAGCCGTATGGGTGCGCTCATCTCCTCGGCCAACGAATTCCAGTGCCGGGGATCTCATAGCAAAACCAATGTTAGTCGGCGATCTGCTCCGACTGTGCGCTTCAACGGTGCCGGCAACATATATCTCGCGTCCGAGAGTGAGCTGTTTTTCCAGAAACCGCAAGTTGTACCAGGTGACATGCAAAATCCCAGTAGCGTCTTCAATCTCCACATAAATGCGCAAAAGGCGCCGCGGCCCGCGGAATCCCCAGTCGCTTTTAACCGATTTAACCCTGCCTTTAACTGTTAGCGGCTTACCTAACTGCAGCTCACGTATCGGCGTCACCTGCGAAAAATCCTCATAGCGGCGCGGAAAATCAAAGAGCAGATCCCGAACACGCGTAATCTTAAGCTTCTTGAGCAGCTTCGCCTTGGCCGGGCCAACACCGGATACTTCGGTAATGGGGGCGGAAAGACGCAAGTTCGGCATATAGTAATCGGTAACCGGTAATATGTAATCGGTAAAGAGTAAAAAAAGAAGGCCCTGTAGGTAGAGCCTTGAGTTGTCTGTTTACATGGAAGCTCGTAAGTGCCTGATGCAGAATGAGATGACGTCTCACAGACTTCGGAGCTATCCATGCTGTAGACAAGTGATCGCAATCGGAGCGGACTGGCTGCTTCCCCAGGGAAGCTTACGTCACGCCTGTCAATGGCGAAAACAACTATACATGTTGGAAAGAGCGGGCGCGGCCGCCGGACCGCGATACATCGAGCGTAAGCGGGTGGCGGCCGCAACCCTAACCAAGGTGCCGGTCGTCTCAATTACCGGTTAAAGATACATGTTATGCCTCTAGAGGGCTCTGTCAAACTAGGGGAGGGGTGGGGCTGTAGACTCTTGCCCTCATATGCCTGCGCACGTACGTAGTTGGCCGCCACGGATAGCGCAGAAATATCGAACCAAAGCTGGCTGCCTTCGCCCACCGGAGCACAGTATCAATATCCCTGTAAGTCCAGATGCTTGGTCCAATAACCGGGATATCCGACATACGCGCCAGCCGCTGTCCCAGTTCCCACGTGTAGGCTTGAGCCGCTCGCCCGGAAACACCTCCCCCGCCAAACCGCTCCAACGGACTGGAACAGTTAGGAAATGCTATCGGCCACGGTACGCTGTTAATAGAGAAGGCTTCCACTACCCCTCTGACCCGCGGCACAATCCTGCTAACATCGTGAACGACTGACAGCTTCAGGATGAGAGGGTGCACAGTCGCGTCTCGTATTGCTTCACATCCTTGCACGACAAGATCCGCGTTCTGCAGGGATTGATGGGCAGTGTTCGGACACGAAGCATTGTACTCAATCCCGACCAGCGGGAAATCATCAAGGATACACGCCATGGCAGCCAGTTCTCTCATGTCATCCGACAATATGGATCCCACTAACGGAATCCCGCTTCTGCCAATTTTCCTGCCGACTTTGCGGCTCCACCATCCAATGCCGGGGTTGGTAAGCCCAACGGCATTCACCGTACCGCCTTTCACGAAACGCACGCAGCGAAAGGGGTTCCACCACCGTAAATTTCCGCGCCTAGGCTGACGGGTCAGGGTCTTGATCACAACTGTAAACAAGGTTGGATCAAATAGTCCGCACCAGCGCAAAGGCTGCTCCCAAGGCCATCCTTTGCCGTCGAATGCCAGCGCGCCGCTGGCTGCCATGTATTGAAATTCATGGCCGTTCGATAGACGGATCATCACCTGTCTCCTTGTCGCTATATTTAGTTTTAGAAGGTTCATACCGTAGTACCCCCGGCACGACTCGAACGTGCGACCTAAGGGTTAGAAACCCTTTGCTCTATCCAACTGAGCTACGGGGGCCCCAACTACGCTTCGTCTCTCTGACGAAGCTTCGCTGGGCGAGCAATGCGTTTTATAGGCACTGCCTGTCCTGCGAAGCTCAATCGGAGATTGAGCGCAGTAGGAAGCTACGGGGGCCCGTAGCCTTGTTTTTACCAAAGTTTATGGTAAATTGCTACCGTTATCGCACCATGGCGGTCATAGCTTAGTGGTAAAGCATCGGGTTGTGGTCCCGACGATGAGGGTTCGATTCCCTCTGATCGCCCTTATATTCTTAACTATAGGGAATCGAAGGGTATTTCGAGAACAGGAACTGCTTCATGTGCTACACAAACCCTAGCTCCGAAGGAAGCACGAGCCATGTCCCGCCGGGGCGGGACGAAGCGAGCGCTGGGTGAGGATGATTCCCTCTGATCGCCCAGCGTCAGGCAGTTTAATTATTTTAATAACAATTCAAAAAATACCCCCTCATGTGTTGTGGCACATAAGGGGTTGCTAAGAGGGCTAAGAAGCTTGATGCTCCGCTTGCCATTTGGCTTCGGGGGCTTCCTTGGCTAGCTGCTCACGGTCCCCGCTGCTTAGGGGCATTTCGTCCCAGGCCGCAAAGACTTCCTGAACCAGCTTTTTGATTTGCGGGGGCAGTTTTTTGGCAGGCGTGGGGTTCTCCTAAAACACGTCAGCACCGTACTGCTCTTGCAGCTTGGCCATCGATACTTCTGCTGCTGCTCCTTCAATGGTAGTTCCGAGTGTAACTGCCGTTTCTTGCAAATCCTGTTTGATCTCCTTCAGCAGCGCGACCAGGTACAATTCTGGATCTTCCTTGGTGAGCTTTGCATGTTTCTTGCCTAAAGGTGCAAAGACTTCCTGGACTAACTTTCTGATCTCGGGGGACAGCTTGGCAGGCATGTGGTTCTCCTCACGTTCGGGGTTGTGGTTTGGTGCCAACACGTTCAATCACGTTCAGTTGTTGATCAAAGAAACTGGCGACCCAGATTTCGGCTTCAAACATTTTTTCTTCTAGCACCCGTTCCCAGAACTTGCGTGCCAGGTAGCCAAAGATGAACAATGCACGATCGCCACTCCATTGAGCAGCTTCCTTGGAAATTTCGGTAAAGTGCTGCTCGACAAAGGCACGCTTATTATCAGGCCAGGGCTCATGCCGCTGAATAAACTGCGCTTTTTCAGCATCACTCCAGCCCTTGTGGTCATCGAGGCGCCCTTGCTGGGCAATCACCCAAAAGAGGATAGAACGTAGGACATCGTGGCAGTGTGCTTCACTCGTTGCTGCTTGGATTTTAGCAGAGCTTTGGAAGCGGAACATAATCCGCACCACTTGTGTTGCCTCTTCAGCCACTTTACCGCGCTTGCCGAGAAACACCCCGTCAACAGAATACATCGACCAGCCATAGAACGGCGTTCTGTAGAGCCTAATGCGTGCAAGCGTCTCTTTGATAGAGGGTATGGTTTTCCTTCTCTGGGAAGTTGCGTACTCGTGTGGATCTAAGATGGCAGGGAGATTCTGGAATTCCTCGCGCAACGCTTCGACATTCTCACACAAGTATTTTTTGACGCTCCTTTCTTTTAAGCCAAAGCGCAGGGCATCGAAAACAGCACCTTGGTAGGCTGCCCGCTTCGGGAAGTAAATCTCGGTGAAGATGCTGCGCTCACTGCGGCTGAAGACGTAGCTGATTTCAGGCACTGGCATACTAACCTCTTGGCGGATCGCGGAGTAAAGTAACAGATTGGTTGTCAACGAACGACCCACAATAATACAGGTAGGTACAGCTTTTGTCAACTATCCGACCCCACCACTATTACAGTATACCGAACGTCAGCCGAGGCGCAGGAGGAGAATGGAATCAATATTATTAGTGAGTACCAGAAGGGGGTAGTATATTGAAGTTACGCCGTTTTGAGGTCAGGTAGGTAGATAGTAGCATCATGTAGGCGCTCAAAAATAGTTCTGGTTCTACAAGCTCACCATACATAACATCGTCTATAGTGGCGCCCCACGTGATTCAACGGAAAAAAACAGAAGAGTTAGTTCAGGAACGGCCGACCGCTGAAGAACTGGCAAAGCTGCCACGCATGCCAATTAGCGTCGTGGTTGATAACGTGCGCAGCCTGGATAACGTGGGCCTGCTCTTTCGATTATGCGAGCTGACTCGGATTGAGAAGCTTTATTTAACGGGCTATACCGGCTATCCAAGGAAGAAAGACGACACTCGTCCACAAGCAGTTTCTTCCCGCCACGAGCACCGTATTACAAAAACAGCCGTGTATGCCGTTCCCCATCAGCCGTGGGAATATGTTCTTGATCCAGTGCCGCTCGTGAAAAACCTTAAAAAGGAAGGCAATACGATTATTGCTCTTGAACAAACAACCCAGAGCGTCCCCTATCAAAAAGTAGCAGTTACCGATTACCAGTTACCGATTACCCTCATTGTCGGCCACGAACGCGAGGGCGTGCGGCAAGAGTTGTTAGAGTTGGCGGATGTCATTATCGATATTCCCATCCTTGGCCTTGGCAACTCGCACAATGTGGCAACAGCAACCGGCATCATTCTCTATCACCTTCTCGAGAAGACTGGAAAAATATAGAAAAAGTGACAATATAGGCGTACGCGCCCGTAGCTCAACTGGATAGAGCGCCTGGCTTCGGACCAGGAGGTTTGCGAGTTCGAGTCTTGCCGGGCGCACTCTTCGACAAGCTCAGAGTAAACAAATAGCCTCCACAAGCTAGCCCGAAAGGCCGCCAACGTGTATAGTTCGTACTATGAGCAAAAAAATGGATCCAAATAGTCCCGGATATACTAATGCTCTTCTGGAAGATATCAATGACAAGTTTCAAATAGTTCTGGAAGCAACCCAACCTATTCCTGACTTGCAGGAAAAAGTTGGAAGTATCCAGGAGCAATTAGTCAGCACTCAAGAACAGGTTGGAAGTATGCAGATCGAATTAGGAAGTACTAAAGAGCAAGTTGGAAGTATGCAGGAGCAAGTTGGAAGTATGCAGGAGCAAGTTGGAAGTATGCAGGAGCAGATAGGAAAAATCATGGAATGGGAAAGTGATATAAAGCTCATCCCCACGATATTTGATGAAGTTGGAAAATTGCGCCTCGATGTGGAAGCTACGAAAGTTGCTGTACATGAAGTCCACCAGCGCCTTGATGTAGTTGAGCAGGCAGTAAAACTTATTGAAAGAAATACATCAGAGATTGACGAACTGCGAAACCGTATTACTGCGCTGGAAAAAGCTCTGGAATCGAAGTAACAGAGGGTAAACTTATTTTTGACCCGTTCGGCTTAGGGTCAAGTTGAGCTGGGTCGAAGCTTAGCTAGCGGCAGGCGGATCTCAAATTCGCTGCCGGCGCGTTTCTGCCGCGTCCGCCAGATGAGCGTCCCGCCAAATTCTCGAATGATGAGGCGCGAGATCGG
>CAYJWL010000012.1:0-14677 GCA_964373855.1 uncultured Candidatus Saccharibacteria bacterium | reverse complement strand
GCCAGCGTGAGGCCGACGCCAATGCCATCCGGATCGAACTGATCAGCTTTTTCTCCGCGCGCGAATGGCAGGAAAATGACCGGCTGATCTTCGGACGTCACGCCAATGCCTCTGTCTTGCACTATTACCCGAGTCTGATTTTTGCCTTTTATAACCGCAATGTTTAGCACTCCCGGCGTCAGGCTATAATGGATACCGTTTTCCAGCACATGAGCAAGAGCCAGCAGAAAAAGCTGGCGATCTACCGCCACTGCCGCCTCCTGGCAATGCATTTTTTGGATGATCTCAATGTTTTTCGCTGAAGCGAGCGCTCTGACTTGCTCGACAGCGTCTTTTACCAGCGTACATACATCATACGTCCGCTGCTCCTGGGAAATGTGGCCTTGCTGGGCACGCATCATTAAAAATACGTCTCGAATATTTTCCAGCAGCACTTTTGTTTTTGTTTCCATGCGTTTTAATTTCATCCGCTCCTCTGCCGGCAGTTTTCCCGCCTCCTGAACCAAGTAAGCTAAATCTTCCTGCAGCACGTGCAGCGGGTGTTCGAGCTGATGGGCTACGCGCGATAAGCGCCTGTGCTCCAGTTTGTCCTCCTGGCGCGCTTGCGATTCGGCATACATGACGAATAACAGACCGGCGGCCAAAAAAACTCCGGCAATAATGGGAACGATCGGGATAAAATTCTGTTGGATGGCAGCTTGGACGAGAAAAAACAGATCCAAGACCAGCAAGGCGGAGGCACCACCGTAAATAAGTGCGTGAATAATTGTTTGTGGATTCTGGCGCACAGGCAAAATCAAAACCTAAAAGTCAAAAGGCAAAACTACAACTTAATATTAAGAACCCCTCACGCTCCTCTTAACTGTACCACAGGAGGACTCGGGATTTCTTCTCTTTGTCCTACCGCCTTCGACCCATTCAACGCGTGGCAACAAGCTCGGGGTGAACTACGCAAAATCAGGTAAAACCGCCTTGAGTTGTTCACGGTACTGGAGCGCCTCGGCGACGTAAGCCGAGGTAACTTTGTTGGTGCCGGACAAATCAGCGATGGTTAAGCCCACTTTGAGCAGACGATGAATGCCGCGGGAGGAGAGGGCGAATTTCTCCTGCGCGTGAGCGAGAAGCTTTTTGGTTAACTCATCAAGCCGGCTGTATTCAAATATTTCTCTGGGAGAAAGCTCGGCATTCGCTTTTCCCTGCCGGTCCCACTGGCGGCGCCGGGCTTTCCCAACTAATTCGGCATAATCTGCAGAGGAAATTCCTTGTCGCTTATCGGATAAAAGTTCTTCGGCTGGAATATCATTCACTAAAATATGCAGATCAAACCGGTCGAGCAGCGGGCCGGAAATACGGCGCTGGTAGCGCAAGATATCACCGGGAGAACATATGCACTCTTTGCGCGCGCTGCCAACAAATCCGCATGGGCACGGGTTCATGGCACCGACCACCATTGACCGCGCCGGATAGCGCACCGTGTGCGCGGCGCGGGAAACTGTCACAACCCCGTCTTCTATCGGCTGGCGAAGCTGCTCGAGCACATGATGGGAAAACTCGGGCAGCTCGTCGAGAAACAACACGCCGGCATGAGCCAGACTGACTTCACCTGGTTTGGGATCGGTGCCGCCGCCGACAAGAGCAACGCTTGAGGCTCCATGATGCGGATGGCGAAATGGCCGCTGCCACAGGAGACCGCCCGCTTGCGGCAGCAGCCCGGCGATGGAATACAGCGAGGTCACAGCAAACGCTTCCTGCCTCTGCAGCGGCGGCAGGATGCCAACCAGCGCCCGAGCCAGCAGTGTCTTGCCGGTGCCGGGCGGGCCGACGAGCAGGGCGTTGTGTCCGCCGGCGGCGCACACGACCAGCGCTCGCTTGGCGTGCTCCTGCCCTCGAATTTCACTCATGTCTATTTCCGGCGAAGGTACTGTTGGCCGAGCGTCGCCTACTTGCAGTGGCTGCAGTATGAGAGATGAATTATCATCTTTCTTTTTTTGTAAATGGATCAGCAAATCTTGGAGTGATTCAACTGCGTAAATATCCATTTTGTCGGCCAGAGGCGCTGCTTCCTCGGCATTGGCTGCCGGAACGATGAGTTCTTTTACTCCATTGCGAACAGCCGCCAATGTTATCGGTAAAATTCCTCGGACCGGCCGGATGGTGCCATCCAAACCCAGCTCACCCACACACCACATATGTTTCAGGCGCTCGGCTGATACCTGAATTTGCCCGCTGGCACAGAGAAACCCCAGGCCTATCGGCAGATCGTAGAGCGATCCTTCTTTTTTCAGGCTGGCGGGTGCCAGAGAAACAATTGTTTTCCGGCGGGGCGATTCATATCCAAGATTAGACAACGCCGCTGTTAGGCGTTCGCGTGATTCCTGAATAGCCCGATCTGTTAAACCAACCACGGTAAACGAAGGCAGACCTTTTAAGACATCTACTTCAACATCAACCGGCAGAGCCTCTATGCCGTGGACGGCAGCGGATTTGATGTGGGCAGGTCCGGCGGAAGAAGGAGATGGCATGTAAAAGGAAAAGAAGAGTTAGTTTTCTCCTCAATAGTATCATCATTGGTATCATCGTCGGTAAAGAATTGCATCCTTGGCCCGAATGGCTATTGACTTTCCTCTCCGGCCTGCTCTCCTGCGTATAAGCTATCTTTGCGACTTATGTACAACAACCGGGTTAAATAAGATGGTATTGAAGATATGAAGCACGCCCGGAAAGCATATTTGAATAAATGCGAGCAGAACTCCTGTTAATATAGCCACATCTGCAAGATTTAGTGCCAGCCCCCCCACAGTAATAACATCAATCACCTGCTGAAGACGCACCCGATCGATAAAATTGCTCAACCCGCCTCCCATAATAAGGGCAATGGAGAAAAGTAGTGGCGTATGTAAATATTTGCGCGCAAGAGCAATGACAATAGCCAGGGATACGAGGCTGGCCGTGATTTGAGCATTGGCGGACAACGGTAACGAAAACGCGGCATAAGGATTTAGTATGGCCCGCATCAGGCTATCATCATTGGCATGCATTTTACCTGTCAGGTGCCAAACAGCAGACTTCAGACCCTGGTCCGCCAGTACAATGAGTACGACAACGACATACGCCAGATTATTTTTCATCTGGCGTAATAATAGTTGTCGCCGCCGGATTGGCCCGAAGACGATTTTCAGTAATCAATTCACCGTCTTTCGTTACCCCATATGTTCCGTCCTCAATCCGCCGCAGAGCCTCCTCGACACTTTTCAGCCGCTCTTCTGCCGCTTCGGTGGTGGCGGAAAAGGCCGTGTAATCAGCAACTTCAGTTACATTCTCCTCCTCGTTACGTCCGTAATCCGGTACAGTAGCCTGATAATCGCCGTGGTGCTGCTGGGCTAATACTCCTAGCTTGTGTTTGAGCTGCGATTGCTCCTCCAAGAGCAGCTTTTTCATCTCCTCAATGAACTGTTTTGGGTGACCAACTGTATTGTTCATTTTTCTATATCTTTAAGTCTATGTATCTAAAATACCCGTATTTTTAGCTTTCTAACAGCCAAATTATAAACGCCGATCTAAGTCGAACAAATAATTATTGGACTGATCGGCGTTTGAGCTCATGCTGGGAGACCTCAAACGCCACTAAGGACAGATATACCCTCGGCAGCAGTGATACATACCCTTACGGGCGTTCGAGATCATCTTCACAAGCAAAAGCTGTGTGTTTCTCCACCTCCTACATGAGTGGAGGATACCTTCACCACAATTGCGGTTATGTCTCAAAGTAATATGTTATGAGAATTGCCGCGACAAAGTGCAAATGATCAAACCGTGTTTGATGCATGTTTGTTTTTTTATTTGGGGCTGATGCAGGTCAGCGCGTCCTTGTAGAGAAGGCTGTACTTCCAATCAAAAGATTAGGAAGCACGCTTAGGGAGTATAGGGGGAGATACTCCCTAATCGTGCTTCCCACATCTGCGCTGTAACGCGTCAACCGGAAGTACTACATAATTGGCAATGAGCTTTCTTACGTGACGACCCTGTGTGCAAAACGTGTGTTCTACTCGCAGGGCCGTAATTGTTTGTTTTGCTTGTTTTTTGTTATCTAAGCCTTCATTTGTGCTTAGGTACTTAAGTAGTATATCACGTTTACAGCTACGGGTAAACATAAAGCAACACTTTTATTGTACATATATATTGTACATGATATTTTGATGCCGCCATTTCTTTTATTGTTCGTATGCTTACTTATGGGCGTACAAAACACTAGGAGGTGAGCAGATTTCATCTCAATTTTCAACCATAGCGTAATATCACCTGTCTACATTTCAGGCCCTCCCATGCCTTACTTGCCGTTAATCAGTACTCCGTTCTTGGTTGCCTCGCATGAGACGAAGTACACGTCACTGATTGAGTACATATTGACTTATGGAAAGTTTTCACCCCCTCCTTCGTATGCGCTGAAGATAGTTATAGTCAGACCATTATTACCGCCACGTTTACTCCGATCGTACTAAAAAAGGCGCAGCGAGCGGAATAACAAAATTCACGATTTTACTAATCCTTCCAAACTAATTCGCATGATGCCCCTACTGCAGGATTCACATATACGTTCAACCGATTCACCTTTACGAGCTTCTGTATATTCGGAGCTTCGAACTTACTAGGAAATGAGAATCAGGATCCGTACCCATTCTCTCACGTACTAACGTATCTCAATGTTGGAATGCACAGTACTGCAAATAAAAAAAGCTTGCTTTACCGTTATACGTGCTTCTATTAAGCCAGTAATCAGCTACATATGCTCCATAACGTATAATAACCTTTGATTTGCCTACTATCCGCTATACAAAGCTACGTGTTACTCATCTCTTAATGTAAAGAGATGCTTTAAGATACGTATCTGATCCTTCAGCTTCGACACGAGAGATATGCGAAAATACTGCCGATGTAAGAAGCTGGGACGGAACATTAATTCTCCACCATCCGTCATCCGATACTTCCATCTGGTCATTTTCAACAGGGTCAGGGGAAGAAAGAATGACAAAGTCTGCCGCCCGACAAAGCCAGGTCTGCCTGGCGCGAATTGTGGCTACTTCACAACCCTCGCGTGATTTGCTTGATGTAAATGGCTGCACCGGCTTACCCGCGACATACTCAAATCCGACGGTTCCGTCTGGCAGATTGAACGCACGCCTGACTGGATCATCACGAGCTACTTCTTTACCAAACCATTCCTTAATGCGCTTCATAAAAAGCTGCGAATCACCTTCTATGCCGAACGCTATCTCGCGTGTGCTACGCCGCAAGAAAAGCTGCGGCTGCGTGATAAATTCACTTAGAAGAGGCGGCTTTGTCTTCCTAAACCCAAAATCTTCAAGCCAACGAGCTTCGGTTTCTTCAAATATTTTATCCGGAATACGGCCAAACATCTTTCCGGGAATTAGCACGAACAATTGCTCACTGCCTAATCCGGCAGAAGTCGCACGTATGCCGCCTGCAGGAACGCTATCCCACGAGTAAGTATCAAAGGCCGCTTTTACGCTGATCGTATCTTTGTTAAGAGAGATGACAGCCACGTAATCCCGATCAAAAAGTGGCAAGGATTTCGCTTGCACCGCCACCAGCGCGAGCGGCTGAAATGGCTGTTCTTGCTTGGCTACATGGCGGAATAAAAACTGCACGGCCCGGCCTGCTTGTTGCAGCGCGTTCTTTCCCGGCTGTTGGTTATCCCCTCTTTGGGCGCGCAGCAGCCAGCCGATGCGCTCTACCTGCCAGCCAGACTGCTTAAGGCGCTCGCGCGCCGTGAACTGGTAGCGTAAGGTTGGCAATCCGACAAGCACTGTACCCTTTGCTTGGATGCCAGTGACGTATCTGGAGAAATAAACTGTGGCTGCCTGATCTTCGTGGTTAAGAAGGAGACGCTCGGAGGCGGACCGGATTGCATCAAAATCTCGATGATGGCGGGCGCCGATTATCATTTCGACAGACGCATCCGGCAGGAAGCCGGACATAAACCAGAGAGAACTGCTTAGACTAAGAGGAGCAATGACAACAAGCAAGATCGACAAGCCGCAAGCAATGATAGCTACTATTTTATTCATAAGAAGACAATAAGCTTGGCCGATAAACAACCTGCCGTCGTAAGCAGGCGGCAAGCAAAAGAATAATACCAGAGTATTGATGGCGCATTATAGCGCACATGCCGGCGCTAGTGATGACGGACTATTTTAAATTTAACCGCCGCAACTTATTTAATGACCGCTCCATTAATGATGGTTTCATTTTCCACCAGCTGGGTGGAGATGCCCAAACGAATGAGGCCGTTGGTTGAAGGCAGGAGGGCGGCCAGCAGAGGATGCTGAAGCTGAGTAAGATACGCTGACTGTCCGCTGATCACCACATTACGCTGCTGTATAATCTCTGACCAGGCAGGAGAAGCAGACAACGGCTGGGCGGATCCTGCTACTGTATCAAGTAAGGCGAACATTCCTTCTTTAGATGAAGCGACCAGCAGTTGTTCGTCACGCACGGCGTAATCCAGCGCCCTGGTATCGCCAATAATATTGGCGTAGCGCAGCGGGTTGCCGGCATAAGACGCGTCCGCAAAAGCCAGTTGTCTAACCGGCGTTTTATCCATGAAGAGCGGCAGCAAGGAAGCCAGAGCTGTCTCTAGCGTAGCATCGCCCGCCTTAAGGGTGGCCGCCAAAGACTTGGGCAGGTTAATAATCAGTCCAATGTCTTCGAGGGCATCAACTCCTTTCCGCCTGTAAAAAACATATGGACCGGTTAATTCACTCAGCAACTGCTTAACAGCCGGCTGGCCGATCACCGATGAATCCAAGCCTGATTGCCCGTTTGCCAGGTCTTCGGCGAGACTTTGATTGATGAGCGCTGATATAGCATCATCCGGAACCAGATCAAGCAGCACCACCGGCGGACCGGGCGCAGGGCTGCTTGCCACATCAAGCCGGCTGCTGTTAGTAAATAATAATGCCTCGCCCGCAGCTTGGGCGTGCAGGACAGTGGTGGCCGCTGGCTCAGCGGCAGTAGCGCGCAAGAAGCCCAAACCCTGCTGAGATAGGAGGGGATCATCAAGCAGAAGCTGAATAGAAAATGGCGCAGGCAGATCAGGCAACCCGCCCCGGCTGGAACGTGATCCCGCCGCTAACGCAGCCTCGTATCCAGCCACGTCCCGGGGATGAACAATGAGCCAATTATCCCGGCGCACCATCTGCCAAGCAGACTCTTCCGCAAATAGGCGGTCTGTTGATTCGGTGCGCGGGACGAGGAGGTAGAGGCGTGGCTCATTGGGCAGTATAATGTAGAAAAATTCTGATACACTCTCGTCCTGCAGCAAGAGCTGCGGGTTGCCAGACACAAGACCCATGACGGTGGCCGGAGCTTCCGAAACGGCAGGCGGCACAACCTCTCGCGGAATAGGGCTTGTTAGAGAGCTTGGTGCGTTTTGTTCAACCAGCCCCGTCCCCACAGGAGCTGTACCGGTTGCGGCCGGCAATGGACTGGCCGCCGACGGGATAGTGAAGCTGGCTACTCGGCGATTAGGGGATACTAATGTGCTGCTGCCGCCAGTCCATAAGCGACGTAAGCTAGCGCGCTGTTCCGGAGATTGAAGCTGATAGCGCATAACAAGTGCCGCCGAAGCCGGAATAACATCCCCTGCAGGCACCACCCTCTCCGTCCCGGGGACACTTCCGCTCTGGCTGAGCTGATTTGTAAACCACCAGAGGCTGCCGCCGATTGCCACCAGCAGAATTACAGCACCGCCAATTATTCCTATCATTTTCCACCTTCTCCCGCGACTCCCGGCAGGCACCTTAACAGCGCTTGGTTCAGCCGTTTTTTTGGGAGGCAGTGGGAATGTCCGGCCTGGCGGTTGCGGAGCGCTAAACGTATTCGCGCGCTGGCCGTCCCGCTGGCTCGGCAAATCTAAAGTTCCGCTTCGTGATATCGGGGTACTGGGTGGGATAGACGGACCCAGTGGAGCCGCTTTCGCCGCAGTTAAATCATCCCTCATGGTGTGCACCACAACCCTTTTTGCGTCGAGCGGTGCGGTGACCCCTTGCGGTGCAGGCACAGGGGGATCAAGTTTCGGCGCGCCAGGAACATCTCCCGCGGCAGAGGGGGAAGCATCGTTGCGCGGTGCTGGCTTAATCACATTATCCATACCCAGCTAAAGGAATAATATTCCCACATCATACCACAGGTTGATACCGTGGGGAGATACGCAATAATCCCCGCTCGAGCGGGGATTAATATGCTAGCGAGGCGGCCGGGGTCCACGGAATGGGCCGGAGTGGTCCCTACTTTTGTGGCGATCGCCATTGCCGCTCCGCTTGCGCTCGGCAAAATCACGGGCCGTCGGCCCGCCGGGACGGATCGCTGCTTTGTGCGACAAGTTGATTCGCCCCATTTGGTCAATCTCGATGACGATGACCGGTATGATGTCCCCAACTTTCACAACTTCATCAATTTTTTCAATTCTGGCATCTCTAAATTGTGATATATGAACCATGCCTTCCACTCCCGGCATCAGCTCCACAAAAGCACCAAAATCCATGATGCGCGTGACCTTGCCCTCAAAACGCTCACCCGGCTTTATTTCCCTCGTCATGTTCTTCACCCACTCAATCGCCCTCTCCATAGCCTGGGCATCATTGGTAGTTATAGAAACCAACCCATCATCATCAATATCTATTTCCACACCGGTTTGCTCGATAATTTCATTGATATGTTTGCCTTTCGGGCCAATCAGGTCGCCAATTTTGTCCACGGGCACGCGCATGCTATGGATGCGGGGCGCATACGGTGAGAGATCGGCGCGAGGCTCCGCAATCACCTCGTTCATAGCATCAAGTATCTTGAGGCGAGAGCGCTTGGCCTGCTCGAGCCCGTCCGACAATATTTGTCGGGTCAGTCCGGCAACCTTGATATCCATTTGCACCGCCGTTACTCCGTCTTTGGTGCCCGCGACCTTGAAGTCCATATCCCCTTTTTCGTCTTCAATACCGGCGATGTCTGTCATTATTTTGTAGCGGCCATCTTCATCCGTGATCAGACCCATGGCAATGCCTGCTACCGGCTTGGCAATCGGCACACCGGCATCCATTAAAGCTAAAGAGGATCCGCACACCGAGGCCATGGAGGAAGATCCGTGCGATTCCAACACTTCCGATACCAGCATCATGGTATATGGCCACGCCTCTTTACCCGGCAGTACCGGCAGCAGCGCCCGTTCGGCCAGCGCCCCGTGCCCGATTTCGCGCCGGCCCGGGCCGCGGTTTGGACGGATCTCGCCCACCGAAAAAGCCGGGAAATTATAGTAGTGCAGATACCGCTTTTTCTCTTCGACCTCCATCGTGTCCAAAAAAAGCACGTCGCTTGGGCCACCCAACGTCAACGTGGTAAGAATCTGCGTGTGGCCGCGCTGAAACAATCCGGAGCCGTGGGTCCGCGGCAGAACGCCCACGCGAATATGCAGCGGGCGGATTTCATCAAGTGCCCGGCCATCGCTGCGCCGGTCTTTGTCCAAAATGTTTTCGCGGGCGATCAGGCCATGGAGTTCGTGAACAGCACCGGCGATTTGCTGGTGCGGGATGGTTTCCTGCTCCGCTTCAGATAATGAGCTTTTTACCGCGGCAACTGCGTCCCGCTCCGCCTGCGCAATTTCCTCTTTCGAAGAAGTCTTCGCCAGTTTTTCTGTCAGGGTTGGCCGGGCTAACTCCTGCCATCGCTGAATGAGGCCAGTGTCGGTTAGCATCAGGGCAGGCTCACTCTTATCCTTACCACTGGCTTTTTGCAACTGCCCAAGTAAACCGACCACCTGCTGAATTGCTTTCTGTCCCTCATCGATTGCGTCCAGCAGAACCGCTTCGGGAACTTCTTTGGCGCTTCCCTCCAGCATCGCGACGTTAGTTCCGTCGCCGGCTAATACCAGATCAAGGGTGCTTTCCGCTCGCTGCGCCGCAGTCGGATTAACCACAAACTCTTCTCCTACCCGCCCAACACGCGCCGCTCCCAGCTTCCCCTGCCAGGGAATGTCAGAAACCATAAGAGCCCCAAAGGCGGCAATCATGGCGGGGATGTCAGGATCGTTTTCGCCATCGTACGAGAAGACGGTAACAACAACCTGGACATCATTTATCATCCCATCCGGAAATAGCGGCCGAATGGCTCGGTCAATCAACCGCGAGGTGATAATAGCCTCATCATGCGGCCGGCCTTCACGCTTGACGAACCGGCTCCCTTTAATTTTTCCGGCGGCATAGAATTTTTCTTCGTAATCTACCAAGAGAGGCAGCCAATCGCGGTCGGACGACAGCGGCCTGTCCATGGTGGCAGTGCCCAGCACAACCGTTTCACCATATTGCACCAGGACCGAGCCGCCGGCTTGTTTCGCAAGTTCGCCCGAGCTAAGCGTGAGTTTGTTGGCACCAACGCGCCCGGCGCTTGACTTCGTTTGTTCTTTTACCATTATCTACAATCACTTGCCTAAGCCTACTGCGAGTGATCTTCAGGCTGCATGCGCTTCCGATCCAACAGAGGACGCGCCTTAAGTCTAAAGACTACCTCGGATAAGGCCGAACAAGCATAATTTAAGAATAAAGTGAACGTACCAGTGAATACCGTGCATCGTACAGCACAGTCTGTCCCTTGTCCACCGCCGAAGACTTTCAGGAGAGGATTTTGGCTATCCGCCGTCGCGTGCGCCCTTGATCGCTGATGAGAAACTGCCGCGGATCGCTGGAGAGATCAAAAAAGCTGTCGGCATGATCTCGCAGTGCTTGGGAGGTGCTTTCGGCGAAGCTCACCACTTCTACCCGGAGTCCTTTTTCCTTGGCAAATTCTACCAGCGGAACAAAATCGCCGTCACCGCTGACCAGAACAGTGACATCAATCTTTGGCTCCAGACGCAAAATATCAACGGCAATGCCGACGTCCCAATCACCCTTTTTCTGGCCGCCCACAAATGATTGCAGCGGTTTAGTCTTAACCTCAAACCCCTGCTCGGCAAGCGCCCCATGAAAATCTTCTTCATGGGCTTCCTCGGTGGTGATGCCATAGGCCAGTGCCCGCACCAGCTGCCGCCCGCCCACGGAGTGCTCCAAGACTTTTTTAAAATTAACTTTCTGGTTGTGAATGGCGCGCGCCGAATAGTACATATTCTGAATATCAACAAAAACACCGACGCGTTGCTGAGGAAATTGTCCTGGTCCTGTCATGGTGGGTGGATGAAGACGCCCTCTGAAGCTTCCTTAGATTAGATGTTACCCGGCCCGTACTGGCCAGAGGTTACTAGTCTATCGTAGGACATGCCACCTTTATCTTTGCCGCGATACCATTTAAGCGGCTTGCTTAATACCCAGCTTTTTGGTTAGACGGCTGTAACGCTTCTCGTCCTGGCGCTTGAGGTATGTCAGCAGCCGTTTGCGCTTGCTCACCATGCCCAGCAGCCCGCGCCGGCTATGATTATCCTTCTTGTTCTTGTGCAGGTGCTTGATAAGCTCTTCAATCTTCTCCGTAAACACCGCTACCTGGACTTCCGGTGAGCCGGTATCTGAAGTATGAAGTTTGTATTTCTTAATAATGGTTTGCTTGCGCTTTTCAACCTTGCTCATGGGAATCTCTTTTCAATACCAATCACTATACCCGAAGATGGTGCCACAGCACATAAAAAAAAGCAAACAGGCTCCCACAATTTGTAAAAATAATTCCTTGACTGGGTCCTGTCGCTCGCCTTCACCCCGCCTCGCGCCACCCAGCAAGAAGCATTATTACAGCTGGAGAGTTTATTTGTCCCACGGGACATTCTGCGACCCTCCTTCGCTCGGCGGGGCAGAGCTCCGGACGGGCACGGACGGATACATCTAGTATGCGAGCGCCTTGCCCCGCCTAGCTCTTGGCGAAGTGGGGAGAATGAGTGAGCAGGTTGTTCCGGAGGCATAACTGCGGATAAGTAAGTGACGCCAATTCGCTCAAGTGGCAAGTTACAAATCACCAATTACAAATTACAATAGGGCTAATGTCGCAAAACCTTAAAACTTTGCACGCCGATTGGCTGGAAGATATTGAGATCGGTCTGGGACGATCCGGACGAACGACGGCAAACTATGACCACTACCTGCAAACATTCTATAGGCAACAGAAGATCACGCGGGTTGCGGATATTACCCAAGATACCGTCAGAGCTTTCCGGCGCTGGCTAAATGAACGCGGGAGCACCAAGAGTGGATTGTCGCTGGCTACGCAAAACTATTATATGATAGCGCTTCGCCAATTTCTCAAATATCTGGCGAAGCGCGACGTGCGCTGCCTGGCTTCGGAAAAAATCGAGTTGGCTAGGCTGCCCGAGCGTGACATTGATATTCTCTACCCCGAAGAAGTCGACGCCCTCTTATCCGCCCCAAAAGGAACAACCCTCGAGGCCCGGCGTGATGCGGCCATTCTGCAGACGTTATTCTCTACCGGCATGCGCATCTCGGAGGCGGTGAAGCTGGACCGAGATGATATACGATCGGACACCAATGAAATACCGGTGCGCGGCAAAGGCAACAAGGTCCGGGTCGTTTTCTTCTCGGCCGCCGCCCAGGCAGCAATCACCGGATACATTCAACAACGCACCGATATCGATCCGGCTTTGTTTATTCGGCACAAGAAGGGAGTAGGCCGACCAGAAGACTTACGCCTGACCGCCCGCAGTATTCAGCGGCTTATGAAAAAACATGCGGCGGCGGCCGGGATCACGAAGAATATCACGCCCCACACACTGCGCCACTCTTTTGCGACTGACCTCTTGAGCAATGGCGCCGATGTGCGGCAAGTACAGGAGCTGCTGGGCCATGCCTCCATTACAACGACGCAGGTCTACACCCACCTGACTGACACTCATCTGCGGGCCGTGCATGAACAATTCCACCACCGACGAAAACCGGCGCGGCACCGTTAAAAACAGGACACTGTATCCTTAAACATCACGCTGCGGATCCTGCCGCTCGCCTTCACCCCGCGAGTGCTCATGATATTCCGCGCTCGCGGAGGCCCCGTCTCGCGTCACCCGCAGCAAGTGAACTACTAGCCTGCCCTTATATTGCGCGCGCTATTTCTCTTCCTCGTGCTCTCTCGGATCTAATAATGCCAGCCCGCATGGTAATTTTTGTTCCCGTTCGGCTTTAAGCATAACTTCACCAACCCGCGTCCAGCGGACATTGCCGTCGAAATGAGTTTCGGGATGACTTAAACGGTGAAACAGGCTGACCAGATCATCCTCGATCTGAATCAATCCATAGCGGGTAAAAATATCACCCACCAGAAGCTTCTCGGCAATCGCCGGCAAGGCACATTGTTCGTAAATGTCAAAAAAAGTGCGGCGGGAAGAGGGCCGGGCGGCTATTTGTTCTTGCTGCCAAAGCGGGCGGAACACTTCCATACAAACACGCGTGACATCATGGACGTGGTGTGTTTGTCCCTCTTCCACGCCATCGCTCATTTCCCAGACAAGCGGCAGATAGTTCTGCATCAGGCGGATATACCGATGCCAAGCCCCAGCAAATTGGCCCCAATCGATGTGATAGACGTCAGCGTGCCAGATAGCATAAAACTGTTGGGGCGGGGGTAGCTGCGTGAAGCGGGCATGGCGCGATTGCACCACCGTCAGCTTTCCTTTATAAACACGCAGGAGCCGGACCAACTGCAGCACGGCCCGCAGCCGCCGTATAGCTACGTAGGCCCACTCATGTTCGACAGCCGGAAGATGACTATGCCGCAATGAAGGCATAGCCGCAGCCAGTCGGGTGAGTTCCTGCGGATCAATTGTCCAGCCCGTGCGCTCCTCAATCATTCGGGCCGGACGGGCATCGAGTTCGCCGAGCAGAGCGTGCACATCCTGCACGACCGGCACATGAGCCACATCACGGCTGGTTAAAGCCAGTTCCAAATCCGGCGAGACGTTGGGGTGGCGCTCCAGCCACGTTTGGCCGATGATTTTGCGCCATTTGCGCGCTAAGACGTCAGAGGTGACATCCATGTGTTTTGTTATAACCCGGCAGGCTGTTTCCGGATCAGGCGCATCGCTGATCAAATCCGATAATTCCTGCACATTCAGCTTATCCGCGGAAAATCCGCTCAAGGCCCATAACGCCTCCAGTGCCCGGCTGTTTGAATAACCGGCTGTCTGGCTCGCTGTCCGTGGGGCCACCTCTTCCGCCCGCTCTGGTTGATACGCCATAAGAGATAATACTGCCTTTATAGTGCCTTAAAGAAATTACACTGTCACGGCGTGCTGTTTGCGCCGCCTGGTCGGTCCGGCATCCATTCTCTCAAACGCAACATCATCACCTTTAAGAATAGCACGGATTCTGGAGCCGGGGGGAAATTGTCCGGACAAGAGCACAGTGGATAATTTATTCTCCAATCTCTGCTGGATTTCCCGCTTAAGCGGCCGGGCACCGAATTGAGGATCAAATCCGTCCTGCGCCAGTCGATTACGCACCTCGGCGCTAATTTCCAACTCAAGGCCCTGTTGCCGCACCCGCTGTTGTAAGTCCGCCAGCAGCAAATCGGCAATCTGTTGCACATGCGCCTTCTCTAACGGGTGAAAAATTATAATTTCATCAACGCGATTGAGAAATTCCGGGCGGAAGGTTTGTTTAAGCTTGGCCAGTAAAAACTGCTTTAA
>CAYJWL010000011.1:13505-25531 GCA_964373855.1 uncultured Candidatus Saccharibacteria bacterium | reverse complement strand
TGCATAAGCAAACACTTCGCCGTTTCTGCCGACATAAATGGCCTCATCACGGTCTTCGATCGTGTCCAGCTTCACGTTTTCTTTGTTAAAGGAATCTTGAACCGCCCCAAAAAATCGCTTCATCCAATAACCTGCCCTGCGCTGTCTTCAATACAACTTTCTGGACTTGCTTGGCATTAGTAATTGGAACAATAATCTGCGAGCTGCCGACGACAGAGGTAAGGGGAATTGTAATCCTATAATTTCCAACAGTCTTACCATCGTCAGCAAAAACCTCCAGAATCGAATACAGAGATGCTCCCGCCGGCTCGTATGTTGTCTGGTTGGGCTGCTGTGCAGTCTGCTCAAGAGCTTCGATGTGAAACGACAGAATCGGGCTTTTTTTATAACCTATTGTGACAGCTAAGTTTTCATCTGGCTTAAATTGGCTGTTCTGATCACCCCCCGATGAATTCTTGTCTGCCTTAGGCAACTCCTTGTCCTGATGTGCCGCCGGCGCGAGGGTAAATAGACCTGCTCGCCACATGACGACAGCTCCGACAGCTACTACGATCAAAATCGCCAAGACGATGGCAGTATACAGGTAGCGTTTCCAATTGGAGCTGCCAGGCTGGATAGGAGATTCCGGCAAATACGGCTGTTGAATAGGATCCATTATTACACAATACTAACACAGCACAGCCGTTAGCAGTAAGAAATTGGAAAGGAAATACAGACAAAGCGCGGCTCGGGTAATTTTGCTACCCGCCGCCGACCACGTTACAGTAATCTCAATGACCAAGGTAATCATTATCGGCGGCGGGTTCGCCGGAGTTGAAACATACCAGCGACTGCATACTATTTTGCACCCGGCTGTAAAGAATAATGTGCGTATCGAGCTGATCAGCCGCACAAATTTTTTCACCTTTACTCCGATGCTTCATGAGGCCGCGACCGGTTCAGTTTCCCGAGAACACGTGGTCCAGCCCTTGCGCGAGATTCTCGCCTGTTGCGGCCAGGATTTTCACCAGGCAACCGTAACAAGATTCGATTTGGAGAATAAAAAAGTTGAGACCGATCGCGGCGTCTACCCATTCGATGTTCTGGTGATCGCGGTGGGCGTAGAGCAGGGGTTCTTTGGCGTGCCGGGTGCGGCCGAGAATGCTTTGGCGCTCAAGTGGCTACCCGGCGCAATTGCTATCAGAAATCGTATTATCCGCTCGTTTGAAAACGCCTCGGAGATGCAGGACCGGCACAACCTAGAAGCCACTAGGGAATTGCTGCATTTTATCATAGTCGGCGGCGGAGCCACCGGCACAGAATTAGCTGGACAAATTTCTGACCTTATTTCCTTTGAGATGAAACAATTTTATGGCGATGTACCAAACGGGATGTCGCGTCTCACTTTGATCCATGCTGGCAGTCGCTTGCTCGAGCAGTTTTCAGAAAAAGCTGCAGCTAAAGCGCACCAAAGGCTGGCTGCGCTTGGTGTTGATATTCTTCTGAATCAGCGAGTGATGGAAGTGAGGCCAGGGGCGGTGGTGCTTAGTTCGGGTGAAATCATTGCGGCCAATAATATTTTCTGGACAGCCGGCACGGAATCTACGCTCCAGGGGATGCTGCCGCCACAAGTTCTTAATGGGCAGAACTTGGTCAAGGTCGAGCCGACTTTTCAGGTTGAAGGCTTTCCCGATGTCTTTGCGCTCGGTGACTGCGCCGCGGTTAATGATCCGAAGCATACATTTCCGCCGCTGGCCCAAGCCGCGGTGCAAGCCGCCAAGGTAGTGGCCAAGAATATCAAGGCCCATCTTCAGCAACGGCCTCTGACGTATGCAACCTTTACCTACAAAGGAGATATCATTCCGCTCGGTAACTGGTATGGCATATTTGAGTTACGCCCATACTTGCGCTTAAGCGGGCGGCTGGCTTGGCTCATACGCCGGGCAATATTTTTGCAGACTATGTATGGCTGGGGCAATCGGGTCCAGGTTGCCTTTGACTGGATTATAGCCATGTTTGTGCCCAGAGATACGTCCGAATTCTGATGAATAGAAAGTAGAAGTTAGAAATTAGCTATTATGATGTTTCTTGAACCAATCCCGGACCTAGCCTTATTTATCCTGCGCCTAGCAGTTGGGATAATTTTTATCGCCCATGGTTCTGAAAAATTACAGCGGACGAAGAAAACAGCCCAACGATTAGGGTTAAGCACTGCGCAAGCGTTTATGCTGGGCGCGGCAGAAATATTAGCAGCGGCCTCTTTCATTCTTGGCATTCTTCCGTGGCTGGGTGCGCTTATAGTTGTCATCATGATGCTGGGAGCAATCTACTTTAAAAGCCAAAAGCGGGGAAAAGACTTCACCGGCGAGGGCGGTTGGGAGTTCGATTTCGTGCTGCTGGCTGTCGCCCTGACCATTTTATTTTCACAGCCGGGCAATTTCACGCTTCTTCCCTAACCATTGAGGTTTACGACCGCGTTTGCTAGGGTACAGATGTCGCTATGAACCGCCGACTAGTCCGGCTTGGTAGTGTGCTGGTAATGATGATCATCCCGCTTACCGCCCAAGCGGCGTTGTTTGTAGCTCAAGAAAAGGGAGAAATAGTTGTGGCGGAGCCGGTGGCGGATGACGCTTATCTGTTTGGCAATCGCATCAGTATTAGCGGTGATATAGACGGCGATGTCATGGCCTTCGGACAGACGATCGCAGCTGAAAGCAAAATTGCGGCTGACATATATTCCGCCGGCCAAATGATTGGCGTCGGCGGAAATATCGGCGATGATGTACATGTTGCCGGGAACGAAATTGCGATTACCGGGAATGTTGCCGGTGATGCGTTTGCCGTCGGCCAGGGTATCACCATCGCCCAGCCGGCAACGATTAGGGGTGATGTATATGCCGCCGGCCAAACGATAGACATCTGGGGCACGGTTGCCGGAACGGTACGAGCTACCGGCGAGAATATTACTGTTCGCCAGGGGGGACACATCGGCGGCGATCTCATTGTCTGGGGCAAGCAGCCGGCCATTGAGGAAGGTGCGACAGTCGCAGGAGACATTATTCAGCGCACCAGGCCGGAGGGAGATCGCCGGCCAACCAGATTGGATATGCTGGCCCGCTGGGTGCGCGATGTATTGATGCTTACCGTCATCGGTTTTATCCTGGTATTTGCCCTGCCTCATATCACCCGCGGGGCCATTCTGACCGTTAAGCAAAGTCCGGGGAAATCTGTTTTAACATCCATCCTGTGGCTGATTCTTCTTCTCCCGGCCTCCGCCGTCTTGATAGCCACCGTGGTCGGAATTCCATTAGCCCTGATCTTTCTTCTCCTCACACCCATACTGTATATCATCGGCGCCGGTTTATCGGCCGGCCTCATTGGATCGCTGGTCATGGATAAGCTCACCCGTGTTAAGTCGCCGGCGATGTTACCAAGCTGGCAGAATATTCTGTTGGGCGCTGTTATGTATGAGGCCGCGCAGCTACTTGGTTTCGTCGGCTGGCTGCTGACGCTCCTGGTTGTGCTCTTCACGTTCGGCGCTTTTATCCAGGCAGTGTGGTCTTACACGCGTTCAAATAGTGCCAAGCCTGCCTAACCGCCTGCCTATGAATGCTGCTCCAATGAGAGAATCCCCGGTAAAAACGCGCCACCATGCTTGGGAGTTACTAAACGAATATACTAATAATCCCAACCTGATCAAACACGCGCTGGCGGTGGAAGCAGCCATGCGGCACTACGCCTCATTTTTTTCTCAAGATCCTGATGTTTGGGGAATGGTTGGGCTCCTGCACGATTTCGATTACGAGAAATACCCCTCGTCAGAGGATCATCCATACCGCGGGCAGGAAATTTTAAGGCAGGCAGGGTATCCGGAGGTTGTCCGGCAGGGGATTATGGCACACGCGCCGCACACAGGAACACCGCGGCAGAGTAAAATGGAGAAAACAATTTTTGCCGTTGATGAACTGACTGGTTTTATTGTTGCCGTTGCGCTGATTCGGCCATCAAAAAAACTGGCGGATGTAGATGTGGCATCAGTCAAGAAAAAAATGAAGCAGACCGGCTTTGCCAAGGCAGTTAGCCGTGCCGACATTGAGCTAGGCGCGACCGAACTTGGATTGAGTCTTGACGAACATATCCAGCATGTTCTAACTGCCATGCAGGAAATTGCTGACTCCCTCGGACTATAAAACAACTTATTGACTGCTCAAACGCAACGTTCCCTCGCGAATTATTTTCACTTGGCCGTCAATAATCCGCGCGATTGTCGTCGGCTTTTTTTGCGGTAACTCGCCGCCATCCAAAATACACCCAAGCGATAAATCATACGTCGTCTCATCAATTTTTCCAGGGAATTTTTCAAGAATACATGCTGTTGTATAGCAAGGCTCTTCGCCGGAAAGATTCGCACTCGTTGCGGTAAGCGGGACGTCCGCCGCCTCGGCCAGTTGAGCCATCAGAGGATGGTCAATGAGCCGCAATCCGACAACACCATCTTGGGCCAAGTGCTGCAAGGACTCTTTGGGATGAACCAACAGTGTTAGAGCACTGTTGGCATGCCTGTCCAAAAAGGCAAGTTCCTCGGGGGTGAGGTTGAGATGCTGCTCCCATAAATCCTGCCGTAGAAAAATGGTGAACGTCTTTTCCCGCGGGCGCTTCTTGAGATTGCGCAACCGCTGCAGGGCATGGCCTTGCAGAGCATCAACTGCCAATCCGTAGCTTGTGCCCGTCGGAAACGCCACCACCCGCCCCTCGCTGATAATCCGAACCGCCTCTGGCATGTCCTTTGTTATGGTAGAATACACGCGCATCATTGATATATTCTATAAATCATACGCTATTAAGAACAGGCATACTTAGACAAACTAATAACTAACGACTGATAACTTTAAACTGGCCACATGCCCCGCAGCACGATTATCTTTGCTATGCTTTCGTTGATCCTGGCTTTAACGACCGCGGCCGTTACTTGGCGGTTATTTCATTACTCTCGCCAATCGAGCGCCCCGCTCGCCGGCGGAGCTAGCGTTGATCTGGGTTTGCCCGGCATCGAGCCATCGTCATCCAGGAAATACACGGCTGGGAGCGCTCTACTCTACGATGTAAATGCCGGCGCCATTCTTTTTGAGCAGGATGCGTTTACGCGCCGCCCGATTGCCAGTATCACGAAACTCATGACAGCGATAATTGCGCTGGATCAGGGAATAAACTGGGATCGGTGGGTAACGATTGCTCCAGAGGAATATGTACAGGGGGGGCGGCTTTTGCTGCAGCCAGGTGAAGAGGTAACCATGCGCGATTTATTTGCCGCCTCCCTGATTGGATCCGCCAATAACGCGACGCTGGCGCTGGTTCGTGAGCTTGGCATGCCGAAACAGGAATTTGTGCGCGCGATGAACCGCAAAGCAATTGAGTTGGGTTTGGAGCAGACAGAGTTTACTGATGTTACGGGCCTTGACCCCGACAATATTTCCACCGCGTATGAAGTTGCCTTGCTCGCCCAGGTGGCCTTCAACAAATATCCGGAAATAGCCGATGTGACTTCACGCCAGGAATATGTTTTTACCGTGCGTAATTCACAGCGCGAACACACCATCAAAAACTCTAACAAATTAATCTCCGAGTGGGGCGAGCAGCTGGGTGGCAGCAAAACCGGCTACTTATATGAATCCCGGTATTGCCTGGTAGCGCAAGGATCGGGAGAACAGGCAAACCGAATCGCTGTCATTCTTGATAGCCCCAGTGAAGTCGAACATTTTGCGGACATTAAAAAAATGCTTCACATGAATATCCAGTGAGATATTTATTCGGGTCTTATCTTTTCAAGTCGGTGTTCCCGCGCTCCTGCGGCGCGCGCCACCTGCCTCTCGCCTCGCCAGCCCGCCATATAGGCGGGGACCGAGCCCGGCGAGGCTGCCAGAGCGCCGCAAAGACAAAGCCCGAAATATAAATTACTTTTGAACTGATACAATATTTCTGTCATAATGACTGCATATGCCAGAATCAATACCGCCGGCTGCCGGAGCATACAAGCCCAACATTTACCCGATCATTTACTGGGCGCTGGTATTCGGCGTGATTGCCGGGGCAATTCTCTTTGTCGTTTATCTCCTCTCCCGCTACATCACAGTTATCTGGTTTCCGGTGTTTCTCGCCGGCCTGATGTGGGGAGGGTTCCGCAACTATAAAAAACAAAAGGCTGAATGGATGAGATTCAAAGGTACAGCGTCACCAGCCAGATCGTTCATGGAAGAAATTAAAGAAGCGGCCAGAGATATTTTCAACGCTTCGCGCGAAATGATGGCCGAGCAAAATCAGCCGGAGGATTCGCAAACCCAGGCAGACCAAGGGGCGATTAGTACCATGCCCCAAGAGGCGAATTCTGATAACCAGATAGACAGGCCGGCCGCCGATGAGCGGCAAAACGAAGATGATCAGAAGCCAGAAGAGCAGCCGCCAACAGACCGCCCGCCGCCAGCCTCATCTCCGGGCGGGTAACCAATCGGTTAGATAAGTGTTGAGAAACATCCGGCCAGTGGGCAGGATGTTGATTAAACGCCTAAATGGAGGACTGGGATATGTCCTATAAGCAGTTCCTTTACATGGTGTTGATAGACGAGGGCACGATTATCGGCATAATTCTTGTGGCAGCGGGCGTGCTGCTCGCCGATATGGGCAAGCGAGCGTCTGCCAGCTGGAAACTTGTGCTCCTGTGGCTGGGCCGGTTCAGCATTCTGCTGGGTGCAGCGGCAATTATCTCGAGCTGCTTGACAGCAGCCAAAATCACCGGCCTGTAGCGCTCTGCGGAAGTGCGTTTCCGGGGCACGCTCAACGAATCAGCGTGCCTTCTCTTTTTTAACTTGCAGCCAAGTTCGATCGACCAATACCGTAATACAAGATTCCGGCTGCTTTAATGCCGTCTGCATCCAGTGCATTTTTCCCGTCAACGACGACTTTCACCTGATGCTCTATCAGGAACGAGGGAGTCAGATTCTCCACAAACTCCGTATGGTCGGTCGCCAAAATCACAACCTCGGCATCCGCTACCGCTTCGGCAAGAGAGGCTACGTTCGATTGACTCGGAACATACGGATCAAACACGCGCGGCGAGATTCCTTCCTTTTCTAACAGGTGCCGGATTTCGCGGGCAGGGCTTTCCCGCGTATCGTCGATATTTCTTTTATAGGCAAGCCCCAGCAAGGCCACCGTCTGCACCCCGCCCGCCAGCTTAAGGCGATCCAGGCCGTGCTGCATCAGCCGCAGGGTGTAGCGGGGCATACTGTCGTTGATGGCTCGGGCCAGTTTTAAGAATTGGTGATCAAAGCCTACCTGCCGCGCTCGCTCGATCATGTAGTAAGGGTCAACGCTAATACAATGGCCGCCAACGCCGTTACCCGGATAGTGCGCCAGGAAGGCGAAGGGCTTGGTGGCAGCGCCTTCGATAACGTTGATCACATCAATGCCAAGCTTATCGAACGATTGCGCCATTTCATTCACAAAGGCGATATTGATATCGCGGAACGTGTTTTCAAAAATCTTGACTGCTTCAGCCTCGGTGACGCTCCTCATGAGCTTCACTTCGGCGTCCAGGATACTCTCGTAAAATTCTTTCCCCCGGCGCGCTCCGGCTTCAGAATAGGCACCCAGCACACGGGGAATGTTCCGGATGGTCCATTTTTTATCACCCGGATTGATCCGCTCGGGGCAGTGGACGAGGTGCAGTGCTTCCGAGACGGGTTGATCCACATCAAGCACTAAATCCGGCCGTTCATGCAAGAGCGGCACAACCACCTCATCCATCACTCCAGGGTTTATCGTAGATTCAACACTCAAAAGCTGCCCAGACTTCAGATAGGGAAGTATAGATTTGAGAGCACCTTTGAGCGGCCCTAGGTCCGGCTCCTTATTCGCAAAAACCGGGGTCGGTACGGTAATTACAACCACACTCGCCGAGCTGATTACAGCCGGGTCCGATCCGGCCTCGATCGGATGCAGCTTTAGCTGTTCGGCCAGCCTGGCATCCTCAATCGGCAAAATCCCATTGTTAATCTTCTCAATTTTCGCCCGGTCGATATCAACACCCAGAACTTTCCAGCCTTTTCCCTTGGCCAAAATGGCGACCGGCAAGCCGACGTATCCCAAACCGACAACAGCCAGTGTTCTATCACTCATAGTTAATATCTTGAATGCTTCTTAAGATAGGACAATCGTATAATAAAGCACACCTTGCGCCTAATAGGCAAGTCTTTTAGCTCCAAACCGGTGAAAAAAGATTAGCTAGAATGCTGGGGTCCTGCCGCGGCTGCACCCCCACCCAATGGCATCGGAGGAAGCGCTGGCACTTGGCGGGGGACCCCCGCCATCACCCCTCGCTCATAAATCTTTTTTCACCGGGCATTAATTTGTTAATAGTTGCTGAATATATCCCATCGACTCGCAGGTGGCAGCACGGGAAGGCCCCAGGCCGCGAGGGAATTCCGAGTGGCCCCGTCCTGAGCTTGCCGAAGGGCGGGGGAAGCGGAACTGGACGCAGCGGACTGGGAGGGCATCCCGAGCTGACAGGACCCACCAGTAACAAACTGTCCAAGCCCAGTGGAAGGAATTTGCCAAACTCGTTATAGTAAATGAACTTACAATCTTATTAAAACAAATATGTCAGATGTTACCATCTACACAACCCAGACCTGCGGCTACTGCCGGGCAGCGAAGGATTTTATGGACAGCCAGCACGTGCCATACAAAGAAATTGACGTCGGCGCCGACCGCGAGCAGGCGCGGGAGATGATTGAAAAATCAGGTCAGATGGGTGTGCCGGTTATTGTCGTGAAAGGTGACGGCCATGAGGAAGTCATTGTCGGCTACGATCAGCAGCGCATCGCCGGCGCTCTAGGAATCTCGTAGGGACATGGTGGCAGAACAACAACTGTATGATATCGCCATCATCGGTTACGGTCCGGCGGGAATAACAGCCGGTATTTATGCCGCGCGCAAGAAACTTAGCCTTGTCTTGATAGGCGATCTACCATCGGGAGAGGTACGCAATTCGGGCGAGATCGAAAACTGGCCGGGTGACCGCATGACCGATGGGATCGCCCTGGGTGATAAATTGATCGCTCATCTGGATGATCACAAAGATTCAATTAATATCATCACTGACAAGGCGCTGAAAATTACTAAAGAAGGTGATCAGTTTGCCACACAAACGGCGCAAGCCAAGACATTCCGAAGTAAAACAGTGATCTATACAGCCGGCCGTCATCCGCGCCTGCTCAAAGTGCCGGGTGAGATTGAATTAAAGAATAGGGGCGTATCCTACTGCGCGGTGTGCGATGCCCCTCTTTTCCCCGATAAGGATGTAGTCATCATCGGTGGGGGAAACAGCGGCGCAGAAGCTGTTAACATGTTCCAAAAAATCGCCAAGAAAATATACTTACTGCACAACTCTAAGGCGTTAAAAGCCGACCCCGTTCTGGTGAGCAGCTTTGAGCATGATCCCAAAGTGGAAATCATTTACAACACACAGGCAAAAAAAATTGAGGGAAAAGATTTTGTCGAAGGGCTGGTGTACGAAGATACAAACACAGGCGAAGAAAAGAGGCTCCAGGTACAGGCAGTGTTTATCCATATCGGCTCAATTCCTAATACCGACCCGGTTAAACATCTGGTGGAGCTGGACGAGTTCGGCGCGGTCAAGGCCGACCGATACGGCAAAACTAACGTTGAAGGATTTTTTGCGGCTGGTGATGTTACCGACATCCGCGATGCGCAAATTGTTGTCGCCGCCGGCCACGGCTGCTCGGCTGCGCTCACCGCCGGAGACTATCTGGTAAGGCAAAGTCAGAAGCAAGAATCCTCGCCGGGCTGAAGCGCAGCCGAGTAGGAGCAATGACTCAGAGGGAGCCATCGCCTGCGCTTTGACTGTCTACGACGAAGACAGAACCCGTTCCATTTGACGTGACAGGCATTATTCATGATTCTGTAGCCATGTCACTGGTACAACGATTATTTCAATGGCGGCCTCTGCAAGCACTCTTGGTCTTATGGCCTTCTTCACACTACGGGCTACTCTCGCTCTTCTTCCTCGCCGGCCTCGAGCTGGCCTACGGCCTGCGCCGTTTTGTGCTACTTCTCATTGCTATCATTTTGACTATTACCATATTCGGCATCATCCTCATCCGTACCGAAGAGCGGGGCCGGTTTCATCCAACCCAGGCAATTTTACCTGCTCTGGCCGCTTTCGGCATCACGGCCTTCTCGCTTTTTTTACCAATTAACTTTTGGCTGCACGTCTATTTCGCCCTATCGGCGGTTGTTTTTTTCTATCTGTTAAAATACGGTGCCAAGCAAGCTTACCCAACCTGGAATTGGGTAATTTCCCTGTTGGTGTTGTTTGTCACAATCGCTGCTGTTCTGGGGTGGCGCTTTCATCTGTATGTGCCGGTTGTCATCATTTTACCCGCCGTTTTTTTGATTATCACTGCACTTAGTGTGCAAATATTGCTGCGCTATACTGACCGGAGCAGCGATGCCTGGCTGCTATCATTAATAATTGGAACGGTTTTGACAGAGATTGTTTGGGTATTGCAATTCTTGCCGCTGCGCTATACCGTCCAGACCGGCCTGGTAACGGCTGTGTATTACGTCATATTTCAAATAACAGCCACTAGCTACGAGAGGCGCCTAGCGCGAGGTGATATTATCGAGCAGGTGGGCCTCGGCACGGCCGCCCTGCTCATTTTGCTCCTGACAGCCAGATGGAGCTGAAGGACTATGATTTCAAACGCTCATCATTGAGATATAGTAAGGTGTAAAAAGATGTCCGCAAACCAACCACATCAGACAATCCGGCTGTCGTTGCGCTCCATCATTGTCTTTATTTTGCTGGTGGTAGTGATCGCCGCCATAGGCGGCTGGTTCGGCTCCACAATCTTCGGCCCCAGACTGGCGCCCTTAACCAATGAGCAGGAGCAGTTCATTACGACAGTGCAAGAAGTAACTATTTCGCCCAATCAATCGAAGGCACAGCTGGTAGACCGATTTCAAAGATCGCTGCTGCTGCTCGGCGAAATAAACAGCGGCACGATTGCGCAAGCCAGCGTCGGTACAGTGCTGACCAACGATGGTTTAGTCGTGGCCGCGCGCGATGTGTCAAGTGAGACATTATCTGCGTTTGACAGCAGCGGCACGCGGTTGCCGCTTAACAAAGTCGGTGCGGATCAACTCTATGGCCTGACGTATTACCGGCTGGATCAAAGCGTCATCCCGCCGTTTGAGCTGTCGCCCAACAATCCCTCGGTTGGCACCGAGCTGCTGGGAATCGATCGCTCGGCCGACACGCTGGCTCCACGCGCCGCCGCCTGGCAGCTCAAAGAATATTTCCTGCCGCCAGCAGGCACAACACCCGGTCGCCAGCAGATGATCCGGCTTGTGAGCACAACTTCCGGTATGCTGCCGGGAACACCCTTACTTGATGAGGAAGGCAGAGTTGCCGCCATTATTGATGATCCGATTGCTGCCAGCGCTATTCCCGTATCAGATATTCGGGTATCACTGGATCGCGTCACCACCGGTCAGCGGGAAGCAGATCCATTTGCCAGAATGGGATTAAGGCTGGCCTACCAGTTCCGATTTGATGAATCCCAAAGTCAAAAACGATTCAGCGCAGTTATTGCTGGCGTTACACCAGAATCTCCCGCAGCGATTGCCGGCCTGCGCGCTGGTGACGTTATAACGAAGATTAAAGACGATGAGGTGACTAGCACTTCCAATATAGCGCAGCAGCTTAGCGCCAGTCCCCCTCTGACGATTACAATCGCCCGCCAAGGGCAGGAGAGCCAAGTAACGTTAACCCAGTAGCTCAATAAGCATGCGCCTTAAACCAAACATGATCATTGGAGTGACAGTTTTTATCATCCTATTGATTTTACTTTCCCTCGCCCAGGAGATGAACCGCCGCTGGCAGGTACAGCGCGAGGTGCAGCGCTTGGAAGAGTCTGCCCGCGAGCTGGAATCAAATGTTATTGGTCTGGGAAATCTTAATCAGTATT
>CAYJWL010000011.1:0-13495 GCA_964373855.1 uncultured Candidatus Saccharibacteria bacterium | reverse complement strand
AACTGAACTATAGCGCACCGGGAGAAGAAGTTGTGCTCATACCTGAACAAGATACCGCTGAAACTACTGATTCTCCCAAAGTCGATGGGGCACAAGATATGCCACTTCCCCTGCAATGGTGGAATGTTTTCTTTATGGAGGAGGCGCGCTTGCCGGCCGGATAAATACATACTATTGTCTGTCAATGTCGCGAAAAATTACATTTTGGTCGCTTCTGGTAATTGGCATAGCCGCTGTGCTGTGGCTGATTAGCTGGCTGCTGGTGTTATCCTCGAATGAACCCATCAACAGTCCGCTGTCTCGTATTCCCGTCTGGCCAGTGGCTTGCACGTCCCGCGGCTGTATTACATCGGCCGGCTGGCTGGCTGTTCACAGACCTGTTGTCGGCTTCGCGCAAGCAACCAAACAACCGGTTCCTTCTTCTCGGCAAACTTTTACTACAGCTATCCGCCAGCACCTGGTCGAGCATGCTTTTCTCCAGAGCCCGATAACGTTGGCAGATGCGCGCCGGTACCGGGAGGAAGTTCTGCGCATCACCAATTCGGATCAAATCAAGGAAATTATTGGCCAGCCGCTGGAGTACTATGACGAGCACGCCATCCTGCCGTTCTTGCAACAAGAGGCTCTTAAACAACAGCGTAAAGTTGAATCAACACAAGAGCTATACTCCTTGCTGGCCAAAGAGCGGATCGTTATAGTGCTTCCGTTCGGGTATGGATGGGATAAAGAAAAAGGGGAGACCATAAAAAAGTAATCATCGCGGGATTCGTATAATGGCAATACACTGCCTTCCCAAGGCAGCGACACGAGTTCGATTCTCGTATCCCGCTCACTTCTTCGCTCTTCGCTAACGCTCAGAGCTTCGAAGTGCAAGCACGCCGTTAAACAACCATTGATTTAGCAGGTGAAATGAGAAGAAGTGCCCTTCGTAGCCCGTAGGGCGAAGAATGGGCCGATCGATATCACATTAAGATGCACTACGTTTACGTTATCCAAAGCAAGAATGTTGCTGGTCAAGTTGACGTCGGCATCGCCGCCGATATAAAATCACGATTGTGTAAGCACAATGAAGGTTCTAGCAAGCACACCTCGAAATTTAAACCATGGAAACTTATGTGGTTTTGTGCTTTTCCGAGCAAGAAAAAAGCTGCCGTCTTTGAGCAATATTTGAAAAGCTCGTCTGGTATAGCGTTTCGCCGGAAGAGACTTACGTAAAAAGAAAAACCCCAACTTTGGTAAATTGGGGTCGGTTGGTTTTTGCGGCTGCTTTCAGCGAGTAGCGGTCAACTGATTGTCCTTCTTCTGTTGCAAAGTATTCAAGTTATGTTGTGCCGGCCTTTTCTCAAAGAGGCACATGAGAAAGGAAAGGACGGCACCGCCCATCAGTCCACCGGCCGGAATGAACAGGAGAAGCGGGTCTCCACCCAGGTTGGGATTATCGTGATGGATCACAAAAACTATCAGCGGGATTACGCCTAGAGCGAACATGAACAGATAGAAGGCATGCATGCCCCACGTCATCTCCTTGAGGTTCTTCATCATCATAGCAGTTCTCCTTGTTAGAGTTGGGTAAACGAGAGACAGAACACTATGATCCACACCAGCGCAAATCCACCTGGTAGAATCTTGAGCAATCTGTGGAATGTCCAGCCTTTATTGATGGTATCCCATTCTGGGCCGATGAACACATTGACCGTAGTGGGTTCCTCCTCGTGTGTGATTTGGGCGAGGCGTGTTTGCCAATAGTCAACCCATTGTTGGCTCTTTTCGTTGATTATGAACCATATGACAGCCATAATCATGCCGAAAAGACCAAGCAAGAAAAAGAGCCAGAAGTCTGGATTTCGGGCGAATACGGCTGAGAGCATGGCCGAGTTTATGATCATGAACATCTGGCTTCGCGACCACCGAAGTGTCACTTCAGTATTGCGGCACATCGCCATACCGGTATACATCGCTTTTTCGTCGTTGGTCATGCACATTCCTCCTTTCGGTAGCTTAAGTTTTGAAAGGACAGTGATCTAATGTATCAAACTTTATTGACTTTGTCAAATTTACGATTTTTCCAAAAGGCCATTTTAAGCTCTCTAGAAGGCACAAGAGCCATTTCGTGATTTTTTCGTAGTAGTTTGGAGTATAATTATGTGATGGATATTCTGATAAAGGCACTACTTACTGGCCTCCTAACCGGCATTGTTTTTGCCTTCTTCAAATTGCCGATTCCGGCACCAACCGCTCTGGCGGGAGTGTTAGGAGTTGTTGGAATTTATGTTGGATATGTACTTGTGGCATCTACCCGTGGTTGATTTAGACCCTTCCTAAAGAAAAAGCCGCCGAGGGGTTAGTCTCGACGACGGAACGACTGTTGCTGAAGATTTGGAACGTGGTTAGTCCCGAACCTTACGAGGCTTGAGCCGTTGAGTTCGCTTGCCGCGATCGAAGTGCTCGACCATAAGCTGGTAAAGCAGCTTCTCCGCCTGACCACCGGCTCCAGAGAGCTGTTGGACAGTCGGGTCTTGAATCGGGAAGCCCTTGAACTTCCGAACAAGTGGCGCTTCGATGAACAACTTCTTGTCATCCTCGCGCCAGAACGTCAGGTGGTCCGAGAGCACCCGTGCCAAAGTCGTCATGAACGTGTGACGGATTTGGCATGCACCCTCGGTGAAGGCGATGACACGCAACCCGAAGCAGTCATCCAGCAGTTCGAAAAACGTGCGGATGTTGCCGCGGAAGGTGTTGCGCCCAACGCGCGCCATAATCTTCTCGACGCCGGGTGCCAGTTCGAAGACGCGGCCGCTAAGACCAGATCCGAGATGAGAGTGCAGGGCACCCACCACTTTGAGGAGCGTCACGGACGTGATCAGATGCTCACGCATCTTGCGCTGTTTCCAGCAGACGCGCCCCTTGAGCACGAACTGATTGTCTTCCTCGGTGAGGCTGTACAGTGTCGCCACTACCGAGTATTCCTCCCGCATGTTGCGCAGCATCACATTCGGGGAAAGTTTGGTCAGATCGAAGTTCAGTGTTTTGAAGTGGTTAACTTCCCACTCCTTCGACTTGCCAAAATAGACAGTTGCACCAAGACGCGGCACCCCCCCTGGAGCAGGAAATGCTTGGCGGCACTGACACGCTGTAGTCCGTCCACGATGTAGACGGGATCACGCAGAGTGTAAGTTTTTCCGTTGTCAGTTGTACGGGTCCCCCGCATGCTGACATGAATGTCTGGCACAGCTGCACCTTCCTTGAACCCTTTCATGATGCCGTTGATGGTTGAGAGAGGTTGCACCTCACGCTGGTAGTCATCCACCATCAGCGCGTTGAGCGAGTCGGGATCGATTCGCCCGCGCAAGACGATGTCACCAGTTTCCTCGTCCAGTGCACCGTTCAGAATCCTGACGGTTTGCTCGGACATAGCAGAAACTCCTCATGCTGTGGTTCAATGCAATCCCGGATTACCGAAGTATGGTACGGAGTGACGGGAGAGTGAACCAAGATGAAAGGAACATGTGCTTACCAACATAGGCAAGCATCACAACATTCCTACACGATTATGTTCCATTTGTCAATAGCAATTTTTAGGAAAACACATTCTTTAATGGATTTGACAATAAACCGGGTATTGTGCTATAATACAACTGTGGGCCTGTAGTGCCTACGTTTTGTTCCCGCAAAACCAACAGTAGGCAAGGAGCCTAAAAATGAGTGTCAAGAAGACCAAAGAGTCGTTATTAAGCAAGATGCTCACCGTTGTACTGCTGGCAATCGCTATCGTACTGTTGTCAGCGGTAAGTGACATTACGCAAGGCAAGCCGACGATTTTTCTCGCGTGGGCAGCATACCTTGGGGCTATTGCCACTCTAATGTGGCTTATAGAATGCTTCCGTAGAACCCGCTCACATTGAACTGTCCTATGGCGCGACATGTGTCGCGCCTTTTCTTTGGCTTTTGTGTAAAAGGGCAGCTATGCTGTAATGGAGCGGCACAAACATCTCTTCTGATTTCCGATGCAGGAGGATAACTATGTACCTTGTAATTTTGAAAGGGCTTCTGCTTTTTTCAGCTGCTATATTTATTATTAAGCTTCTCGACGGCATACTGCACAGATTGCCACCAGATAACAGGCCGCGCCGCTAGAACGGTTCAGCGTGACAAGACAGGTACCATCAAACGCCGGGCTTTCGTCCGGTTTTTTGCATCACATATTGATACATGCAACGCCCAAGGCATCCTATTGCTGTCTAATCCTTAAAGAGGTACGCGGCCTGACAGAACCCGCGCATTTAAAAATAATTTTCTTGCATGATTCGCGATAGTTTTGCATCATTACATCACGTAATTTGTTTGTGAGAAATCTCTATGGCTGAACGGTCACCGGTTGTGCCCAGCGCTATTTCCGGCGCTATTGCGGGAGCGCTCATCACGTTGCTGATCTTGCAAACCCCGGCTGGAGAAAATATGCAACGCCGGGCAGAGCGATTGCCGGGACAGCCAGGCCCGGCCCAAGACCCTGCATCAACCAGCGTCAGCGATTACGAGCAGGCAGTGGTTTCTACCGTCGAACGTGCACAGGAAGCTGTTGTTTCTATTGTCATCACAAAAGACATACCCATTATTGAACAATATTACGAGGACGTTCCCGATCCTTTCTTTAATCCTTTCGGAGATTTCTTTGGCCGAGAGTTACCTGCCCCATTTCAATTCCGCGTGCCGCGCCTTCGCGAGCGCGGCACGCAGCAGCAAGAGATCGGCGGCGGGTCCGGTTTTCTCATTTCAGCGGACGGCTTGATTGTGACCAACCGCCATGTGGTGGAGCAGCCGGATGCGGACTACACCGTCTTTACAAACGATGGCACAAAATACAACGGACAAGTCGTGGCCCGTGACCCTGTGAACGATATAGCCATCCTGCGCATTGGCGCCAGTAACCTTGCGTTTCTCGAGTTTACTGATTCAGACCAGCTTCATCCCGGGCAAACAGTTATTGCTATCGGCAACGCTTTAGGAGAATTCCGCAACACTGTTTCCGTCGGAGTTATTTCCGGCCTGGCCCGTTCCATTACTGCCGGTAATAACCAGGGGCGTTCAGAACAGCTTGAAAAAGTAATCCAAACAGACGCGGCGATTAACCCAGGCAATTCCGGCGGGCCGTTGCTTGATTTAACCGGTAAGGTTGTCGGGGTTAATGTAGCTGTCGCCCTGGGATCGGAGAATATCGGCTTCGCGCTGCCAGCCAACCTGGTGAGCGCCACTGCCACATCAGTTGCCGAAACCGGCCGAATCAGCCGGCCATACCTCGGCGTGCGCTACACGATCATTACTCCAGCCGCCAAAGAAGCCAACAATCTGCCGGTTGATCATGGCGCGCTGGTTTTAGGAGGCCAGTCGCCCCAGGATCCGCCAGTCGTACCCGATTCACCGGCGGCGCGGGCCGGTATCCAGGGAGGAGACATTATTCTTGAATTAGAGGGGCAGCGGATAGATGAAAAGATTTCCTTAGCTTCACTAATCCAGAATAAGAAAGTGGGAGATAGGGTGCGTCTTAAGATTCTTCGAGACGGCCAGGAGCAGGAAATCACAGTAACGTTAGGCGAGTTTCCACAATAACTGGTAGTCGGTAATCAGGCACGGACAATTTGAAAGACTCATCACAATTTAAGGTTAGAGTACTCAACATTGTCGCCTCGATACCAAGCGGCATGGTGATGACGTATCAGGAAGTGGCCCAGGCTGCCGGCAGCCCCCGAGCGTATCGGGCAGTGGGGAATGTATTGAATAAAAACTACGATTCCGGCATTCCCTGTCACCGCGTTATTCGGTCTAATAGAACACTAGGAGGCTACAACCGGGGAGCACAGAGGAAACGGCGAATCTTACAGGCGGAAGGCGCACACCTGCTCAGATGAAACCGGTCACAATACTCTGGTTAGCTGTGTTCTTTGTGGGTATCGTATTTGGTATTATCTTCTGGCAACGCGCCGGACAAGAAAAGGCCATGACACAGGCTCCTTCCATCGAAGCGACGCCCTTAAACAAAACCTCTGCTATGCAATTATCAAGCTCGGCTTTTGAACACAATGGCACCATTCCGCGGCAATACACGTGCGACGAAGCCAATAGTAGTCCGCCGCTAACAATTGCCGGCGTGCCGTCAGAAGCGCAAAGTCTGGTGCTTATCATGGATGATCCGGATGCGCCGGTAGGGATTTGGGATCATTGGGTGATATTTAATATTTCCCCCGGGACCACCGAGATTCCTGAAGGGCGGGAGCCGGAGGGCATTCATGGCAAAGGTACGGCCGGCAATACAAAATACACCGGCCCGTGTCCGCCGGATCGTGAACACCGGTATTTCTTCAAGCTCTACGCGTTGAACACGCAACTAGATTTGACGGAAGGAGTAAGCAAGGCGGAAGTTGAGCAGGCGATGGCAGGACATGTTATTGATCACACCGAGCTCGTCGGAAGATACGATCGTTCTTAAACAGAGCGGGTTCTGTTGCGCCGAGTGCCTCCCAGCTCTGCGGTCAGCGCGCTTCCTCCGCGGTAGGCGGGGCCCCTTGCTCTCTGTCCTTGAGCTGTGTCCTCCTGCCGAGCCAACCGCGTAAAAAAAGACCAAAACCATGCATTCCGATATCAAACACATCCGCATCCAGATAACCGGCAAAGTTCAAGGAGTTTCTTTTCGAGTTTCAGCTAAGGCCAAAGCTGACGAGTTGGGTCTTGGGGGCTTTGTCCAGAATGAGCCGGATGGAAGTGTTTACATAGAAGCCGAGGGTTACGATAAAACATTAGAAAAATTTATCAACTGGTGCCGGGAGGGACCGCAATTAGCCGAGGTGGAATCGGTTGACACCGAGTCCGCCAAGTTGCGCCATTTTAATTCGTTCCGTATCGTATAGATCGCCGCTTTCGGTTTACGCTGGACAAGGAGCACCATACAATACATGCCGATGTAGCTCAGTGGTAGAGCAACGCATTCGTAACGCGTAGGTCGGGAGTTCAACTCTCCCCATCGGCTCAAGGGTTAAATAATCAAACTCCCGGTAATCAAACTCCCGGTGTTTGTAATCATCAAACTCCCGGACCGTAATCAAACTCCCGGTGTTTGATTATTTATTAGTTTTACGGATAATAATGTACAAAGGAATACAGTCATGAATAGGCAAGACATCCAGCAGAAGACAGAAGATCTAACCCGGCGGCTGCAGCAGGTAGCCGACCGTCTTTGACGCAGAGAAATTAGTAAAAAGAAAAAAAGAAATTGAGGCGAAGCAGGCAAATCCTGACTTCTGGAAGGATCAGGAGGCAGCGCAGGCGTTAGCACGAGAGCTGGCTGATATACAGAGCGAGCTGAAATTCATGGAGGAAACGGGCAGCCGCATCAAAGAGTTGTCTGATCTGCTGGCCTTGTCACAATCAGAAAACGATTCGACGACGGTTGCCGACATCGAAAAGAACCTAGTCCAAGTAGGGGAGATAATAGCGCACAAAGAACGGGAGCTGCGCTTTTCCGGCCCATATGATAAAAATGACGCCATTATCACTATTCAGGCGGGGGCCGGCGGAACGGACGCGCAGGACTGGGCGCAGATGCTTGAGCGGATGTATTTAAGATTCGTCGAGCAGCGCGGCTGGAAATCAATTTCGCTTGACCGGTCAGCCGGTGAAGAGGCAGGCATTAAACACACGACCTTCGTGATTCAGGGAAGATACGTGTATGGAATCCTTCGTCAGGAACAGGGTGTGCACCGGCTGGTTCGTCTGTCTCCTTTCAACGCGGACCATCTACGGCAGACTTCGTTTGCTCGTGTTGAGGTCTTGCCACACCTTAAGGATGAACAGGTTTCAGAAATTGACCCAAAGGACTTGGCTGTCCAGACCTACCGCGCCAGCGGAGCCGGTGGCCAACATGTGAACAAGACAAGCTCCGCCGTGCGCATTAAACATATTCCCACAGGCGTTGTCGTAAGTTGCCAAAACCAGCGCTCGCAGGCGCAAAACAAAGCCCAGGCCCTGTCTGTACTTCAAGCTAAACTGCAAATACTGGCGGAGGAGCAGCACGTTAAAAAAATTAAAGAGTTGCGCGGGACAGTCAAACCGGCAGCCTGGGGCAATCAAATTCGTTCGTACGTATTGCATCCATACACGCTGGTAAAAGACCACCGGACAAAGCGGGAAGTAAAGGATGCGCAACGGGTGCTGGCTGGAGACTTATCCACGTTTACTCAATAAGGCGCGATCAAACTGTTACCGGCACAGTAAAGTCATGTGTTATAATATCGAGGCCAGACCCAGTACCAACAACCATAACTAATCTGGCCAAATGGCTAGCTGGCTGGGTAGCGATACAGATACGTACTATGATTCCTACACTATTATTAACTTCATTCCACCCACTTTCTTCCTTGGCTCCGTCTATCAGCAAGCCGCCGGGTAACGTCTTAATGCTAGGATGATTACTTTCACCAAGGTTGCCAAACACTACGATGAAACGGCGGCGCTCGACGGTGTTTCGCTTAAAATTCCCACCGGCTCGTTTGTTTCTATCGTGGGGCAGAGCGGCGCCGGCAAATCAACGCTTATGAAACTGCTCTCGGCTGAGGAAAGTCCAACATCGGGCAAAATTGTCATTGACGGCTGGGATATTACTAAAATAAAGCGCTGGCAGATTCCATATTTACGGCGGCAGATCGGCGTAGTTTTTCAGGACTATAAATTACTGCCCAAGCGAACGGCTTTTGAAAACGTCGCTTTTGCGATGGAAGTGGGTGGGGCTGCCATCAAAGAAATTCGCGAGGCCGTGCCGCAGATCCTCAAATTAGTGAACCTGCTTGATCGAGCGGAATTGTATCCTAGCGAACTATCGGGCGGGGAAAGACAGCGGGTTTCCATCGCCCGGGCACTGGCGTATAAGCCGCAAATATTTTTAGCCGATGAGCCCACCGGGAATTTGGACGCCCTGCATTCCTGGGATATCGTTCAGTTGCTGATTAAAATTAACAAGTTAGGCACAACGGTTCTGCTGGCTACACACAATGACGACATTGTCAACGCCTTAAAAAAAAGGGTAGTCACTCTTAATAAGGGTAAAATCGTGTCCGACCAGGAAGCAGGAACATATAAGCTATAAATATGTTTGGCATATCCTTCTTCAGAATCTTGCGCAATGCGCTGCGTAACTTCCAACGCAATGTCTGGCTGTCTTTAGCAACAACCATTATCATGACGTTGACTCTGCTGATGGTTTCTTTTTTGTATTTCATCAATATTTTAGGAGCCGAAGTACTGCGAAACATTGAACAAAAAGTTGATCTTTCGGCCACTTTCAAAGCCGATACCAGCCCCTCCCAGATTCAGACGATTGCTCAAGATATTGCCTCCCGCGAGGATGTTGAAGCAGTCAGAGTGGTAACCAGTGATGAGGCATTAGATTTGTTCCGCCAGCGGCACGCTGATGATCCCTTCATTGAGGAATCGTTGCGCGAGCTGGAAGATAACCCCTTGCCGGCGAGCATTTTCGTCGTCGCGGCCAACCCGCGGTTTTACCAGAACATTACCCGCCAGCTTGAGTCTGAAAAGTACAACCCCTACATAGAAGCAGTCAATTTCGAAAACTCGCGCACGGTTATTGAGCGGTTAATTACAGTGATGGGCGGAGTCCGCAACGCCGGCCTGGCAACTACCGCCGTCCTGGCCGGCCTGGCTCTCCTTATCATGTTTAATACTATCCGGCTCGCCATTTACAGCTTCCGGGAGGAAATAGACATCATGCGGCTGGTCGGCGCGTCTAATTGGTATATCCGCGGGCCTTTCATCATTGAAGCCATGCTCGTGGCTGTCATCAGTGTTACCTTGAGCTCGCTCATTCTGTATCCCTTTCTCAACGCCAGCGCTCCGCAAATCAGGCGTTTTTTCTTTAGCGGCGAGGTGGCGCCGTTTGATATATATATCTTTGCTATTGACAACTGGCCGACGGTGATTGGTCTGCAGCTTGCCCTAGCAGTAGGTTTGGCTGTCTTCAGCAGCTTTTTTGCGATCCGCCGGTATTTACGATCGTAGAGCACCCCTAGCTTAGCCGCGCAATAATATCAGCCAAAGAGGGAGGCAGCTCCTCGACACGAACTAAGGCCGTTTGACTGATCAAGTCGTACACCGAGGGCAGGTAGCGCGAAGATGTTAATGTTATACGCAAGCGCTGCCCCTCAAACTGATCGGCAGGCAGCAGACGTACTTCCTCGACGCCAGTATTGGCGCGTAATTTCCGCAGGAGATCGTAGCGCAGTCCTTCTACCCAGATGTCCATGATGCGGCGGCAGCCGAGCGTTGTGGCAATATCATCAAACGTACCCTGATGCGCCAACGAGCCGTTATGAAGTAATAACACGGGCAGATTAAGCTCCTCGGCAGCGCGCGTGTGGCGGGTTGAAATTATGACCGTTCGTCCAGCGAACATCTTGTTCATAATATTCTTCATCTCACGTGCTCCGAGCTCATCGGCCATATCATCCAAGAGAATGAGCGGGGCTTGGGACAACACCGCCCGCGCAATATTCAGGCGGCAGCGCTCGGTCGTAGATATCTTCGATGCCGGGCGCGACATGATAGTATCTATCCTTAATTCTTCGACAACAGTGGCCAGCACCTCCGGCAAATTCTTAATATTATAAGTTTGGCCGAAGGATTCTAAGGTTTCCCTTACCGTAGCAAGGGCCGGATCGATGTCTGCAGCACACACATATCCGGCCGCCCAGATGCGCTGTCTGCTTGGATTTTTGCCGTTTACCAGTACCGTACCGGCACTCGGCACAACTGCACCGGCCAATAACCGCAAAAGAGACGATTTGCCGGCTCCGCCTTCACCAAACAAAGTGACCCAAGCGCCTTGCCGCAGAGAGAAACTAATATCGCGCAGCACTGGATGAACTGCCGTCCGACGGCCGAGCAAAGACTGAAGAGGACTGCGTTGCTCCCGGTAATGAACAAAGGCGTGCTTAACCTCAACGAAGGGAATGGAGACGCTCATGCCACAAAGTATAGCACTGCCCCGTGTCTTGATACTACAAAAAAGCGGGTCCGTCGTTTGACCCGCATTAAAGATTGCGCAGCAGCGTAGCTAGACTAGACTGTTGCTTGCCGGCAGTTGCAGCCTGCCGTCTTGAAAGTCATAGACAACCTCAATGAGGTGATCCCGCAAACACTGATGATAGGCCTGCATGACACACTCTAATATGCTTAACCGGGCCTCCTCCGTAACAGGGAAGACAACTTCGTGAAAGAGTTGACTGTGCCCATGTTTGTTGATGAGGACGAGTGGTTGCGGCAGCTTGCAGCCGCACCAGTTGCAATAATTGGCCTGAACATTGTTCTTGCGCCCACAGCCCTTGTGAGGGCATTGTGCCATGGCTGGCCGGTCGGGCATGGCCAAGAAAGTTTTGTTCGCGACGCGAATCAGCCTCGCTTGCTTAACAACAAGCATTCCGTCGAACAGCATTCTGATAAACGCTGCTACCTTTTCCTTTTCGTTACTGCTTTGGCAGAGCCATATTTTGATTTGAGTAATGTGCATACCATCCTCCCGCTGAAGAAACCCTAGGTTGCAGAATGAACACACTCTCCGACAGACTGGAACGGTACTTACTGTAATCGGTACGTCAAACTATGTCCAGATATTGTTGACAGTTACATCTGCCGGCGGTACAAATCGCTGATCAGTTGTTCTTTCCTTAAAACGCCTAGGAGGCTGCGATGAGCCGGGAAAAAGTGCTGGTATATTTTACCGGGCCGCTCTTTACGATGGGTGAACAACGGTTCATGCGGGATTTGGCCAATGCGCTGCACCAAGTCTGCGTGGGCCAATATATCATTTTCTTGCCGCAGGAGTCTCAAGGGGCGCTTAACGGCGATATGCATCGGGCTTACACCGAGAACAGCACCATGCTTAACGACTCCGACGTTGTTGTGGCCAATTGCGATGGGTCTATAGGCCGATGACGGGACATGTATCGAGATCGGCATGTGTCTGTCTAAGAAGCCAGTGATCGTTTTCAGAACCGACTCAAGACAAGGGGAATATGATGGCTTCAATCTCATGTTCATGCACCCGGGCTGCAACAAGATAGCGGTTAAACCGACAGTGAAAATTGATGAACTCGCCAGACGAATCCATGATGCAATCCAAGCAGCTTTGGCCGCACGATAATCACGGCGGCTTTTTTCTTTTTTTATCTGGTTTCCAGTTTTTGCAGCCGTCGTTCGTGATCACCGACCGAGTTTTTAACAACATCCATGTCAATGCATAACTTTCCAACCTCCTCGAAGGTTAGCATCAAGCGTTCGCTGAATTTCGGGGATAACCCTTGTCTGATCAAGAACAATCTAAATTTTTTCATCAAAATCTTCTTTTACAGCACCTACATGCCGCTCCATTTGTTCATAAGATTCTCTTGCGACCCGATCATCCTGTTGCGCCATTATACCCTTTAATTCATTTTTAGAGATTTCTATAACTGCAGTATATCACAGGCCACGTAGCGCCAGCTAGATTATTCCGGCACAGGGATTCCTCTCTGGTAAATCTCCTGACGGAGAATTCCTTCGAGCCCGGGCTCGCGGTATTCGCCTTTCGGCCTAACTGCCTCAAACTCATACATCGCTCCGCCCTTCGAATCCCTGTCGAGTGAAGCAGTTCACTCGCCACCCGTCACAAACAAATTTCCCTGCCATAAGGCAGACAAATTTCTTTGTTCGCCACTATGGTCTAGAGCCTTACTCTAGGGTTTTGAAGGGGTATGAGCAAATCCTTTGATGGGTTCTTAGAAGGAAAAATGTTACAGAATGTTACACTATAAAAGGGAGATTTCTGTAACATTTCCGGAATTTGAGGCAAGGCAAGAATGTTACAAACGTGACACTGTTTCAGGTTTTTGCGACTGTAACATTCTGTGAAAGTGAGACAGTTTGAGACCCTATAAAAAAGGGAGTGTCTCGTGTCTTATCTTAGCTATTGAAAATAAATAAAAAGCCTAGTGACCACAGTTAGTCGCTAGGCTATGTGTGCTTGACCTAGGCCAAGGTAAGAAGAAGTGCGAATGCGCTATCACCATCTCTAATTTTGCCACCTTTGATCATTTTGAAAATATCTGAGATTGGAAAGGATTGTACCTTCCTGACCTCTTCCGCAATTCCGAGTGTTGGCTTACCAACTGTCACACCATAGGCAGCGAAGATGTGGGCACGACAACGAGCAAAACCATTGCTCATATAGTACCAACCAAGTTTCTCGAGTCGCTGCGCCTTACCTCCTATCTCTTCGGCGAGTTCACGCTCAGCAACACGTCGGGGTTGTTTGCCAGGCTGGTCGGCAAGTGTGCCGGCTGGTACCTCCCAACACCACTCACCAATGGTGTGTCGATAAGATCGAATCAACACCACATGATTGTTTGATGTAAAGGGCACCACGAAGACTGATCCAGGGTGTTCGACAAACGTGTAATCA
>CAYJWL010000010.1:0-26774 GCA_964373855.1 uncultured Candidatus Saccharibacteria bacterium | reverse complement strand
AGGATTGCCACGCCGGCATTGTCGTTCTGGGCGGGTCGCCGGTGATTGAAGACAATATAATCAGAAATGTCAGCGATGGCATACATGTTGATTCAAAAGCAACACCCATCATGAAAAATAATCAAGTCACGCTGGCCTTGCCGGAGCAGGACCGCCAGTGGCGTTATGGAGAGTTTACCTATCGCCTTTGGGGCTCACCGACCGTTGATAAATAATAGTGGAGCTAGGTTAGTCTCTGGTCGGACTATGCCACGTCGCGGAGCTTAATCACTGACGTCAGTGTACTGGCGGGCGGGGGCCAGCGCGGCCACGAGGGTCGGTACCAGGCGAGAGCGCATCTTTGAGCTTCTGCCACCACGTTCTCTCACACTTACATGTACAAATAAACTCACCCGTTATTTCGTAGACGTAGCGGTGTTCGGGTGAACGGGGCTCTCGGGGATAGACCAGGCGGCCGCCGGTTCCTGCCTTAATTTCGGGGTCAGCTTTGTGCACGGGCGGCAGTCTCTTGAGATCGCGTTCCGGCGGGGGTGGGAATACTCCCTCGTCGGCGGTGCCGCCACAATAGTAGCCATCACCGCAGGCATCGCGTTTTCGGCACTCTTTACTACACTCCGCTGACGCGCGTTGGCGCGCGTCGCGGACAGCCAGCTCGTAGACATGGCTGGCGACGTAGGCTTCCCACATCATGCCGAAGAATTCGGGGCCGGTGTCGGGCAAAATTTCATTCCCTTGTTCATCCGTGAACGGCACGTTGTATTCGCAGCGGCCGATGATATAGATGGGAACTTTCCCCGCGCACGTTTTTTTCTTACCATCTTTCTCCCTGATTCCACTGCCCTTGCCTCCGTCCTTTGATTCACTGTGGTCAGGCGTGGGGATAATCTTCGGCGGTGGACCTGACGTTTGTGGCAGACTACCGGTTGTCTGCAAAAAGATTGGCAACCCACGCCGACCGATGATAAAGGCTAGGCCGCTGCCCACGGCGAGCAGCCCGATTACAGCTGCCATCGGCACACCGCGCGACGGACACGCAGCAAGCGATGCAACCGGGCAGGCACTGGTTGGTGTTGGCGTGGCAATGATGCGGGGTTCATTGCTAGGGGTCGGAGTTTCCGATTGCGTGGCGCCAGTTGGGGCAAGCAGCGCTGCCGCCGGCGAGGGTGATGGCTCTGCCTCTGCTGGCGGGGTTCCGACAGTATAGGTGGCTAACACTTCACCGTCAGTATTCACAGCCTGAATCTCGACATACTTCGCGGTGGCGGGGATGACCGGCCCGGGAATAGAGCAACGATCCGGTCCGGCGCAAGCCAGCTCGGGATTATTAGGAATAGCGTTCTTGTATTGCCGGCTGTCGGCGCGGATAACAATGGCAACAGGAAGTACCGTGCGAACGTCGGTGGTATCACTGGCCAGGATAATTTCGTTGCTGGCACCAAGCGGAAAAGTAGTTTGGACTTTTCCATTCTGGTCGAAGTTTACAAACTCAAAACGAAAAGCAGCTGCATGGGCAGCCGATGAGTACACCGCCACAGCACCGAGCGCGCTCACTACCCCCGTAAGGATAATTGTGCGCCTTAAGAGGTTCATCACCTTACAAGCCGCTGCCTAGGTCGGAAGGGAAGTTAACTGCGATTGACACTGTGTCATCAAGGCCTTTGCCCGAGGTGTCCTTGAATGTCACTTCCAGTACACCTGGCTGGGGCACGACGGGCAGGGCGAATTGCAGGCTCTCGGCAAAGCTAATCTGATCAGCTTGGCCTTTTATCACCGCAGTCTTTTCGGCCACTACCACACCACTCTCTTTTTGCCGCAGTTTGATGGCTACCGTACCGCTATTGCCGTAGACAAAACCGCTGACTTGGAGAGGACTCACTAGTTTACTATCCTGTTGGGGGGCCTCAAGCTGGATAACTCCTTTGGCGCTGGCCGCGACAGGTCTCTCGATAGCGATTGGCGAGCTGCGCACACCAGGAGTATCGCTCGGAACAGATTCAGGTGCGAAAAACCACCACGCCAGAAGCAAAACACCAATTACCACAACCCCTACTGCAATGGCTGTCGGTTTTGTTATCATCGCTGTTGAGTATAGCACATGGTCATAGGCACACACTAATTCACTGTACTAAACACATTCTGATTTAAGAATTTTTATCGTATTAACTCATTCCAATCGCGCCACACTTCTTCGGCCGCCTTACCGCGAACTGACATGTCGGGTGGTGGGACTGAAGATTTAAAGGGTCAGGAGCATTTATGCATTTGGAGCTCGCCAGCCGATCTCCTAGAAGACCAAAGAACAGTGGCTGACCCCATTATCCACCATTGTCAGAGGATCATCGCACTGGTAGCCTATAAAAATGGAAGGCAAGCCGGAAGAAATTTACCCCAGAGTCGGCATCGGCGTGATGGTTATTATTGAGGCGTATAAGACCGGCCGTAACTACTGGGATCAATGAAAACCGATTACACTGTTATATCCAGCTACCGCAACAAAGATAAAGTCGAACATCTTGTCGGTGAAATTCGCAAACGTGGATACACTTGCTACAACTTTTGCGATGTGCCGGCAGATCTGAATAATAGAGATGCCCACCCGGAAGAACAGATGAAAGTCTTTGAGGCCAAGAAAGACTTTCATAACGATGAGCACTTTAAGAAGCTGTTTAAGCGAGATTTAGCCGGCCTAAAAAACGCCGAGAAAGTAATTCTGTTACAGCCTTGTGGTCTGTCTGCTCACATGGAGGCCGGAATCGCTTTCGGTCTTGGTAAACCACTAATAATGGTCGGTGAGCCGATAAAGCCGGAATCGCTCTATCTAATGTTTGAGGAGCGATATAACAGCGCGGAGGATTTCCTAGTTTCTGTGAAAGATAGAGTTCAAGCTGTGTGACTAAGAATACTAAAGGAAACAGATTTAGATGGGGATCGGGCTTAACTCTGGTATCTCAAACTGGTCACCAAACCGTTGTAGGATGGTTCTAGCTTGATCCATAACAGAGGGCCATGCACTAAGCCAAAGGATTAATTGTACTTGACCCCTTGTCTTCCCTTTGTTTCTTTGTTTCTTCTTTCTTCTTGACCCCTTTGTTCTTCCCTTTGTTCTTTGTTCCCATTGATTACCTGCCACCGATGGCATATCTTGAAAAACAGAGGAGGAGAAAGAGCCGAAATAACTAAAGAATTGAAAGGGCTCTACCTGGTTCTAAAAAGCGTGCGCAGGTCAGCCTTTGATAAACGCATCGACTTTGATGTCCATCTTATTGCTTATAAAGGTAATGCTGATTGGGTGGAAGATACTTTATTAAAAATTAAAGAATGTTTGGAAAATGATGCGATACCCGATACCGGTCAAGACTGTGATCACTGCACGTATTGGAACGCGTCGGTTGCATGAACCAATAGCAGACGATGCCCAAATATAATCTCGACAAAATAAAGTTCACCACCGACAAACCAACTTTTGAGAAAGCGGTTGAGTTGTACGAAAGCGGCAAGGTAACACAGTTTAAAGAAGAAATCAGCGCCTATTCGGCAGTTGTTGCAGGCTCGAAACCGTACCGGGTTTTTGTTGAAGCACGCCAGTTTAACTTGGGTCACTGTGACTGCTATCTAGGCCAGAATGACACACTGTGCAAGCACATGGTGGCGGTGGCCATCTATGCGGTGCAGAGCGGTAAGCCGCTCACGCCAGACGATAAGCAGGTAATCAGCAGCCCCACGTGCAGTGGTCGATTAGGAGAATTAAGCAAAGTTGAATTAACAGAAACTAAGAAATTTATCACGGCCGCCATACGATATATTAAACCGTATAGTGGTCCTTCCCGGCTGTGGTTTTCGTATCAGAATTCGCTGTCCGAAGGCTGCAATCGTCTCTCGGCCATTGTGGCTGAATTGCCGGTGAGCGAACAAACTGTAGCATTGTTGGTGAACGTGTTGTTGCGGCTGGACAAGAAGTTATGCATCGGTGGCGTGGACGATTCGGACGGCACCGTTGGAGGGTTTATTGAAGATGTCGTTGTCGTACTTCAGGAATACGCGCGGTTGGAGCCAAGATGTCTTAAGGCCCTTAAGCTTCTTGCTGATAAGGAGACATGTTTTGGCTGGGAAGAGCCCTTGGTAAAACTACTATGAACATCTACCTCGATATTGACGGCGTAATTCTCGCTAACGATAAACAACCCGCGCTCCACGCCGACGAGTTTATAAAACACATCGTTGAGAACCATGACGTCTATTGGCTGACGACGCATTGTCGTAATCCGGGAGACGATCCTATCCCGATGTTATCACGCTTCTTCGATGACCCAACAGTCGCATGCCTCAAGCAAATTGAACCATCTTACTGGGATATTTTGAAGACTGAGGCTGTTGATTTTTCCCGGCCATTTCTATGGATTGACGACGACTGCCTTGAGGCTGAACGTACAGTGCTTGAGCAGCACAATGTTTTCGATTCTTGGATCGAAGTGAATTTAGCTAAAGACCCACACCAATTAAGAACCTTATTACTAAATTGATTATTAAGAGGGAATAAAGGGGTCAAGTACAATTAATATGCTACTATGCCACCATGGCACGCATTCCTCGCCAGGCCGTTGGTGACATGGTATACCACGTCCTTAATCGGGCTAATGGCCGGATGCGAATATTTACTCGGGATCAGGATTACCAAGCCTTCGAAACATTACTCGGAGAGGCGAAAGAAAAATACTCAATGCGTCTGCTGAGCTACTGCCTCATGCCGAATCATTGGCACCTCCTACTCTATCCGCGTGGAAACGATGATCTGCCGCGCTTTATGCGCTGGCTTGGCCTGACGCATACGCAGCGCTGGCATACTGCTCACAAAACCATTGGCTACGGCCACCTATACCAAGGTCGCTATAAGTCGTTTCCCGTCCAGACGGATGAGCACTTTCTACAAGTTGCCCGTTATATTGAACGTAATCCGCTACGAGCTAACTTGGTGCAAAAAGCGCAAGCGTGGCAGTGGTCAAGCCTCTGGCGACGAACACGCGGAACAAACAAACAGAAAGGGCTACTCGATCAGTGGCCGGTGGTGGCTGGGAAGCACTACACCGCTTGGGTCAATGAGCCGCAGCCACAAGAAGAAGTTGAGGTAATTCGTTATACTATCAAACGTGGCCGACCCTACGGTGGTGAGGAGTGGATCTACCATATGGCCAGGAAGCTTAACCTCGAAGCCACGCTCAACCCGCGAGGAAGGCCAACGAAGCAGTAATTGTACTTGACCCCTTTTCCCCTTTTCCCCCAGATTACCAATTATATAACAAGCGGCCGCTTATGAAACGGCCGCTTTTCGTAAGCCTAATGTTTATGACAGGTGTTGCGAGACCAGCTTGGTCATTTCAAACATGTTGACGGTGTCCTTACCGCCAAAGACTTTCTTAAGGTTTTCGTCCGCGTTCACATTCCGCTTATTGGCCGGATCCTGAAGATTGTTCTTCTTGATGTATTCCCAGAGTTTCTTCACGACTTCTGACCTGGGCATCGGCCCAGCGCCAACGACGACTGCCAAATCCTCGCTGACATTCATTGGTTTCATGAACCCTGCATTGGGTGCCATAGTTTTATACATTAAATAGTTAAATTCCTCTCCTAGCTATTCTAGCATATTTGTGCTTTTATGGAAGGATTTAATCCTGACGTTTAATTTACAGTTGATTCCCCTGGTTTATGAAAAGAAATTTCAAAGGAAAGGCCCCGCGCTGGTTCGATAAAAAAATCGCCCTGGCTGGGCTGGGATTAGCAGCGGTTGGACTGCTGTTGATACATCCGGTGAGCACGTGGTGGGAGCTGCGAGGCACAAAAGTTGCCGGGATACAGACCGGACCGCCGCAGACAATTGGCTCAATTCCCTACTGGGATCAATCCGATGCCATCGCCAGCTTCAAAGAACATACAGACCAATTCGATTTCATTACCGTGTTCTGGTATGCACTGCGCAGCGATGGCTCAATTGGCCAATATCCCTACGCCAATATAGATACGGACTTTGTTGCCTACGCTCAAGAGCATGGTGTTAAGGTGCAGGTCTTGATAGCGAACCTGCCAACAGAAGACGAAGGCGGGGACTGGGACTGGAAACGCGTTGATAAAGTCATTAGTTCAGCCAGCGCCAGGCAAAAGCATATAGCCGAAATCGTGGCACTCGTGAAGCAATACAAGTTTGATGGTGTAAATATAGATTATGAGGCGCTGCGCCAGAGGCAGCGGAAAGACTTCACCGCGTTTATCCGCGAGCTAGCTGAGGCTCTTCATCGGGAAGGCAAACATCTTGGTGTTTCGCTCCATGCCAAAGTCGGAGAAAATAATCTGCGCTATAGCAACGGATCGCAGGCGCAGGATTGGAAAGAGCTGGCACGCTATGCCGACCAGTTGCGCATCATGACAATTGAGCAGCACTGGGAAAGTTCCGGCCCGGGACCGGCGGCAAGCGTTGCCTGGATGGAGCCGATCCTCAAATACGCGCAGAAACTGATTCCGGCGGATAAATTATTTGTTGTCATGCCGCTGTATGGATATGACTGGACGGCCGGAGAGAGACGCGCGACCGGTCTAACATACGAACACGTGCAGGCGCTGATTGCGCAATATAATCCAACCGTCAAGTGGGATGGCAAATCAACCAGCCATTATTTTGCGTATACTGCGGATGGCGAAAAGCACACGGTCTGGTTTGAAGATGCGCGCAGCACGCGGGAGCGGCTGAAACTCTTACAGCGCCTCGGCCTCTCTAACCTCTCTTTCTGGCGTTTGGGTAATGAAGATGAGCGGGTGTGGGAGGCAGTGACCCGGAGAAAATAATAGACTGGTTGCGGCAGGAAGCCAGTGCTAGAGGTTGCAACTCCTTAACGAAGGCTAGTAAGTTTTTTCATCTTCATTTGACAAGAAACACTGTTTGCGCTATGATGTATTTTATAAGTATTTCCGCGGCAGGCGCGGTGTAACGGACTCGACCTTACGGCAGACAATTGTGACCTATAAGGACCCGGGTCACATACATATATGACTAACCAAGTCCCCTTGAGGGATGCTACTTTTTCTGATTTAGGCTTATCGCTAAAACTATTGGCGAGATTAGAGCAACTCAAGTTTACTATTCCCACGCCAATTCAGCGCCAGGTAATTCCGCTGGCGGCTGAAGGCAAGGATGTAATTGGGATCGCTCAAACGGGCACAGGCAAAACGCTGGCTTTTGCCTTGCCGATGCTGCAGCAAATTTCCCGGACAAAAAAGACGGGGCTGATTATTCTGCCCACGCGGGAGCTGGCTCTGCAGGTTGAAGAACAATTGGCGCACATCGGTCAGTCTTTTGGCTTGCGGCTCGCTCTATTAATTGGCGGAGCTTCCCTGGTGCGCCAGCTTAGCCAAATACGACGACGGCCGCATATTGTGGTCGGTACGCCGGGGCGTATTATTGATCACCTCAAGCAAAAGAGCCTGCGGCTGGATCAGGTTGGCGTTTTGGTTCTGGATGAAGCTGACCGGATGCTTGATATGGGATTTGCGCCGCAAATTAAGCAGATACTGGGACAAGTGCCGAAAAATCGGCAGACTATGTTGTTTTCCGCGACAATGCCTGCGGAAATCGTGAAAATTGCCTCGTCTCATATGCAGTCGCCGCTTCGGGTAGAGGCAGCGCGGTCAGGAACAGTGGCCGAGCGGGTTGATCAGGAGTTATTGGTGGTGCCAAGAGAGCAGAAGAACCGCTTGCTTGATAAGCTTCTCGGCGAACATGCAGGCACCGTGTTGGTTTTTTCCCGCACCAAACATGGAGCGCGTAAGATTTGCCGTTCGGTGCGCGATATGGGGCATAACGCGGCCGAGATACATTCTAATTTATCGTTATCGCAACGCCGTAAATCGTTAGCGGGATTTAAATCAGGGGCCTATCGGATATTAGTAGCTACCGATATTGCCGCCCGCGGCATCGACGTAACAAATATTGAACTGGTAGTGAATTACGACATGCCGGACAAGCCGAATGATTACGTCCATCGCGTTGGCCGCACCGGCCGCGCTGGTCGCGCGGGACGGGCAATATCGTTTGTGACGCCAGATCAGCGGGATAAGATTCGCTTGATTGAACGATTGGTGCGACAAAAGCTGCGTGTTTCGCCCGCTCCTCACCTGAAGGCAGGCGCTTGGGAGACTAGCGCTCAATCTCATCGAGATAGAGAGAGCTACTCGAACGATCGAAGGTTCAGCCGCCCGCGCCGCGGCCGCCGACCACATGGCTTTTCGCACCACCAAACGCGCCGTACCCATTCTTCCTCAAGAGCCGCGAGAATACACTGATAATGTTGCGGGCTATGGCGAAACACATTCGCAATGTGGCCATTATTGCGCACGTTGATCACGGTAAGACGACGCTGGTAGACGCGCTTCTGCGCCAATCGGAGTCGTTCAAGGCCAAGCGGGACGGCGTAAACTTAATCATGGATTCGAACGAGCTGGAGCGCGAGCGCGGCATCACCATTTTCTCGAAGAATGCCTCTGTCCAGTATCAGGGATACAAGATCAACATTATTGATACGCCCGGCCATGCCGATTTCGGGGGAGAGGTGGAGCGCATCATGAGCATGGCTGACGGCGTGCTTCTTTTGGTCGATGCCAAGGACGGCCCGATGCCCCAGACGAAGTTCGTTTTGAAAAAAGCGTTACAGGCCGGGCACAAAGTGCTGGTTGTGATTAATAAAATAGATTTGCCGGAAGCGCGCGTGCAGTGGGTGCTGGATCAAACATTTAGTTTATTTGTTGATTTAGGCGCAACTGATGAACAGGCTGATTTTCCGGTGCTCTATGCTTCGGCTATTGAGGGCAAAGCCGGAACAACGCCTGATTTGGCCGCTATGGAGAATGTTATTCCCCTCTTTGATGCCATTATTGAACAGATACCTGCGCCGAAAGTGCTAGATACGCCAATGCAGATGCTGGTTGTGAATGTGGCGTATGATTCATATAAAGGACATGTGGCAATCGGCCCGCTGTTAAGCGGCGTGCTCAAGAAAAATCAGCGCGTCATGCGGATTACTTCGGACGGCACGCAGATACCGGCCAAGCTTGTGGCGGTGATGACATTCGCGGGATTGAATCAGATTGAAGTGCCCGAGGCAACTGCCGGAGATATCGTGGCCGTGGCTGGTATTGAATCGGTAAAGATTGGCGAGACCATTGCCGATATTGATCAGCCGGTGGCGCTGCCTACGATCACAATTGACGAGCCAACAGTAAAGATGAATTTTTCCGTGAATACCTCTCCGTTTGCCGGCACGGAAGGGGAATTGTCAACGGCCCGCCATTTAAAAAACCGGCTGGAGCGGGAAATCTTAAGCGACGTTGCCTTAAAAGTCGAAGCTGTAGCCGGTTCTGATTCCGCGTTCATTGTGTACGGACGAGGCGAGCTTCATCTGGCTATTTTGATTGAGAAAATGCTGCGCGAGGGATACGAATTTCAGGTGGGCAAACCCCAAGTTCTTTTCAAAGAAACAAATGGCCAGAAAGAAGAACCCTTTGAAGACGTGTATATTGAGTGTAAAGAAGGCAACTCCGGTGTTGTTATTGAAAAAATGAGCCTGCGGAAAGGCGAGATGAAGGATATGAAGGTGGAGAACGGCATAGCGACTCTTCACTATTTGGCTGCGACACGGTGCCTGATAGGATATCGCGCAGAGTTTTTAACTGATACTAGGGGATCCGGCATTATTAATACGATTTTTCATGGTTATTTACCGTACATAGGTGATAGTGAGCTGGCCGATCGCGGGTCGTTAATAGCGCATGCGGCGGGCACGAGCACTCATTATGGATTGATTCAGGCACAAGGACGCGGCCAGCTGTTTATTCAACCCGGGATTAAAGTGTATAAAGGCATGATTGTCGGACAGAACTCCCGGGCGGAAGATATTGATGTGAACGTGTGCAAAGAAAGGAAGCTGACGAACATGCGCTCGGCGGGGGAAGGAGTTTCCGAAGTACTGCACGCGCCGCGGCAATTGAGTCTGGAAGAGGCGATCGAGTATTTAGGAAACGATGATTTACTTGAGATTACTCCGCAGAACCTGCGCCTGCGCAAAATGTATTTAAGCAAGCACGACCGCAAAAAGGGGAAAAAACAAAACGGGCAGGAATAGATGAAAAAGCCAAGGCGCTCGCCCGCACAGGGAAGGGGCAGCCCGGCCGGATTCTGAAGCACTGGATTCTTCGCGGGCGAATATGCAAAGTATCAATAAGGGAGGTGAGGCATCAATATGATCGCTTACACAATGATGAACGGAATGTATGGGGGCGGCTTTATGGTCTTTGGCTGGCTGGTGTTTCTCTTAGTTATTGTTGATCTTGTGCTGGTAGCCGCAGCCCTCTGGAAATACATTAATAAAAAATAAGTCGCTTGATAGCTCGCATCTTTAATCTTTGCTGATATTGGGACTATGTACACTTGCCCTATGCATTCGGAAGTCCAGAGTGAGCAGCCCGGAATATGCCCGGAGTGCGGCATGTCATTAATTCAAGCGCCAAGCGCCAAGCATCAAGCGCCAAGCCAGCATGGGCAACACAGCAGTCATGCCGGCGCTCAAGAGGCGGCCGCGCCAAGGGCTGTAGATAAACACGCCGGGCATCGCGTGAATGTATTCGCCCGGAAGTTCTGGATCAGCTTGTTGCTGGCCCTTCCGATTTTACTCTATTCACCGTTGCCTCAAGCATTTTTTGCCTGGACACCGCCAGTTTTTGCCGGCTCGTGGCTGGTCTCTCCCCTGCTTGGTTCCGCTGTTTTTTTCTATGGCGGATGGATATTTATTGCCGGGGGCTGGCGTGAGCTCAAGGGAAAAGCTCCCGGCATGATGACGTTGATTTCGCTCGCCATCATCACGGCCTATGCGTACAGCCTCGTCCAGGTACTCTCCAGCCTTCGCCAAGGCTTCGGCGGGCTCGGCGCGGCTCAACCGGAAACACTTTTCTGGGAACTTACTACCCTGATTGTTGTTATGCTGCTAGGCCACTGGATGGAGATGCGGGCGGTGAAGGGGGCACAAGGGGCGCTCAAGGAACTCTCGAAGCTTTTACCTGATACTGCAGAGCGAGAAATCAGCCATCAGCCATCAGCTAATCGAACTGAGACGGTACCGCTTACAGAGTTGCGTGCTGGTGATATTATTGTCATCCGTCCCGGCAGCAAAATAGCGGCTGACGGCGAAATTATTGAAGGCGAATCTGACATTGATGAGGCACTGGCCACGGGCGAATCAAAACCGGTAGCAAAGAAGGTTGGCGATACCGTTATTGCCGGAACGATCAATGGCGACGGTGCGCTGCGAATAAAAGTCACAAGAATTGGCCAAGATACGTTCTTGGCCGGGGTAATGCGCTTAGTGCGAGAGGCTCAAGCGAGCAAATCGAACCTGCAGCTTCTGTCCGACCGAGCAGCGTTTTACCTGACGATGATTGCTGTGGTGGCGGGGTTGCTGACGCTGGTTGTGTGGTTGCCGCTGCGCGGGGCCGATTTTGGGTTTACCCGTATGGTGGCGGTACTGGTCATTGCCTGTCCGCATGCGCTCGGGCTGGCTATTCCGCTAGTTGCTTCAATTTCAACCACCATGGCTGCCCAAAATGGTTTTCTTGTGCGACAGCGTCTGACACTGGAAGCAGCGCGCAAGATCAGTGTAGTGCTGTTTGATAAGACCGGAACATTGACCCGCGGCGAGTTTGGGGTGACAGGCATATTCGCGATAGCGCCCGCGAATGAAGAAGAAGTGCTGCGACTGGCTGCTTCAGTTGATGTTAAATCAGAGCATCCCATAGCCAAGGCGATTGTTCGCCGCGCCCAGGAAAAAGGGATTGAGCTGCCGGCGGTTCAAGATTTTAGGGCGCTTAAGGGAAAGGGCGCTGTGGGCATGGTGTCAGGCACGACTGTAGCCGTCGGCGGCCGGGCTTTGCTTGCGGAGCATACCATGGTCATACCAGATGCTATCCGTCAGCGTGTTACTGCCGCCAACGAAGAGGGTAAAACTATCATCTACGTATTGTCTGACAAAAAAGTGGTTGGCGTGCTTGCGCTCGGCGACATTATCCGCGGGGAATCACGTGAGGCAGTTGAGGCGCTCAAAGCGCAAAACGTTCAGGTAGCGATGATAACCGGTGACTCCGAGGCAGTCGCCAAGTGGGTAGCGCGCGAACTTGGCATCGATGAATATTTTGCCGAAGTGCTGCCAGAGAACAAAGCCGAGAAAGTGAAAGAGCTGCAGCAGACAGGCAACAAGGTTGCCATGGTAGGCGACGGTATTAATGATGCCCCGGCTCTGGCACAGGCCGATGTGGGCATTGCTATTGGTGCCGGCACAAATGTGGCTGTGGAATCGGCGGGAATTGTTTTAGTGAAGAACGATCCACGGGATATTCCTAAGGTCATTTCTCTTTCCCGGCTGACATATACAAAGATGGTTCAGAACTTATTCTGGGCAACCGGATACAATGTCGTGGCTCTGCCGCTGGCTGCCGGAGTGGCAGCACCTTGGGGTATTCTGCTGAATCCAGCGGTTTCGGCCATCTTTATGTCTCTTTCCACGGTGATTGTGGCTGTGAACGCAGTGCTACTGCGCCGGCAACAGTTAAGTAAAGCAGAAATGTAAACGTCATATACCATTCGGTCTCATCGCACCTCTAGTAATGTACAAAATGTTATTGTATCCTTGACTGGAATAAGATCATGAATATAGGTATGACGGCATTTCGGCAAATTCTGACTATCGCCACAATCATAGGGGTTGTAGCCCTTTTCCCGCTCTGCCTCTTAGATGCAGATCTGCTCAGAGCAGGCTACAATCCCAGTCTCTGCCCGCTAACCGTTCAGGACCACGTGGATTTTCTGCAGCAGGTTGTTGTACCTCTACCGCGGCTTTTGGGAGTCCTTGTGCTGGTCGCGATAGTGTTGACATTTCTGTCTCTGGGCCGCGTCATACCGGTGGTGCTCGTTACCTCTGCTTTTCATATAAGACGCAGCTCGCAGCGACAAGCAGCGCTATTCGGGCGCAGTTATCTGCTGGAACAATTATCCGCCGGCATACTCCATCCCAAAACCTACTAGAGCGGGACGCCGCGACAGGCGTTTCCTTCGGCCTGTTTTGGCCATAGAATGTACACGTTTTACTCCATGGCGCGTTCGTCTAACGGCCAGGACTAAGCGTTTTCAGCGCTTTAACAGGGGGTTCGACTCCCTCTACGCGCCGCACATATCAACATTTTTTCAACCGTCGGATACCTCTCGATACTTAAATATGATCAAACTATGAGTAATAAATCTACAGGAATGATTGCGATTTCGGTGGTTCTTATATTAGGTGTTTATTTTTATTTCGACTCGCGCCGTACAACATTGGGTGAGCTACAACCCGCGCTGGGCGAAAACGCTTTAGCGGCGCGCTTTGAATATTTAAGTCAGAATGGCAACTCATCATGCAGCGGCATCTTCAAGGATTCCATAGCAACGATGACCGATAATCAGCGTTTGCAGGGTTCATGCTGTAGCCCGATGGAGTGGCATCGCTACGGCGAGCAAGTAGAGGGCTTGAAAAAATATAATTACATTCCAGAAATACCACCTGATCCATATGACATTGATGCCGGACTCGCCAAAAAACTGGTGGCATATTATGATACCGAACTGACACCAGAGCAGCAAAAGGCGTACGACTATGCAATGGAGCATTCAGATGAAAAGGGTCCTTGCTGCTGCAAGTGCTGGCGCTGGTATGTGTACGGCGGCTTGGGCAAGCTCTTGATTCAACAGTATGGCATGACTGGCGAGCAGGTCACAGAAGTCTGGAATCTGTCTGATGGCTGCGGCGGCCCGGGTGATCATGAGAATCATTCTTAATCTCTAATTATTAATACAGTCTGTATCTATGACTACTGAATTACCTCCTCAATCATCAACTCCTAAATCCTCGCCGCTTGGTATTCCCCTCGCTATCGTCATTGCCGGTGGCCTGATCGCTGCTGCTCTTTACCTCGGTGGCGGCAAGGCAGTTTCTTTCATTACACAGGTTCCAGATGCGAACAATGCTGGTACGACGGTTGGTACGGCAGTTGCACCAACTCAACTCACTGAACCGGCTGTCGGAGACGTGCGGGCTATTACTGATTCCGATCATATCCGGGGAGCAGCCAATGCCAAAGTTACAGTTGTCGAATATGTGGATTTAGAATGTCCCTTCTGCAAGCGCTTCCATCCAACGCTGCAGCAGCTCATTCAGGAATATCCAAACGATGTGCGCTGGGTATACCGCCACTTCCCTCTGGAACAATTGCATAGCAAAGCTCCCAAGCAGGCAGAGGCAACCGAGTGTGCCGGTGAGCAGGGTAAGTTCTGGGAATTCACCGATAAAATTTTTGAGGTAACACCATCAAATGACGGGCTTGATATGAGTACTCTGCCCGATTTGGCGCGGCAGGTTGGAGTGCCAAATATCCAGCAATTCCAGTCCTGCCTTGATTCCGGTAAATACGCCGACCATGTGGCGGCTGACTTGGCTGATGCGCAGACCGCTGGCGGGCGGGGCACGCCGTATAGCGTGGTTATTGCATCCAATGGCGAGAAATTCCCGATTAACGGCGCCCAGCCATATGCGTCAGTAAAGCAGGTTGTTGATAAGGCGCTAGGCAATTAATGAGAGCAAGAGTAGCAATCGTCAGGCAGTCGTTCCGACAAGTCTTTCGGGACTATCGGTATGCGATTGTGGCAGTCGCTGCTTCATTGCTGGCTTTCACTCTGTCAATCTGGCTGCGTAATCTCGGTCTGATTGTTACTACATTCGGATCATCTCTGTTCAGTTTCGGCGACAGCCTACTGCTTCTGTTCCGTTTACTGGGTGGCATTGTTACGGATGCCACGCCACTAGCAGCCACGCTGATCGTTGCGATGTCGCTATTGTTTGGTATAAATGCTGCTCTGCTGATCTACTACTTCGTCCAACGACGCCGTCTACCGAAGGTGAAAGAAAGTACCACGACGATTGGTGGGTTAGTAGCTGCTATCTTCGGTGTCGGCTGCGCCTCCTGCGGCACGTTTATTCTCGGGGCAGTCCTATCGTCCATTGGAGCGTCCGGAGCACTGGCCTTGTTACCTCTGGGCGGGCAAGAGTTTCTGCTTCTTAGTATTATTCTGCTGGCTGGATCAATCTACTGGACGGTACGCAGCATTCAAGCCAGTGCTGTCTGTATCCTGGAGGAGCAGTATGAATAATGATCTTGAGGAAAAGACAGCATCAGAACAGCAATTGCCGAAAGGCTTGCGGAAAAAACAGCGGCGGGAAGAAAAACAGCGCCAGCGGGAGGAGGCAGCTCGAAAAAAGGAACAGCAAAAGCGCTTTAAGAAGATAGCTCTATGGGGCATTCCCCTTGTCCTGATGGCGTTGGTAGGAGCAGGATTCGTTCGCTCGCCGAAGAACTCCAATCCGGAAGATCCGCTGATTTCCCGGCGCGGTATTCACTGGCACCCGAACTTGTCTATCACAATTAAAGGAGAGCCAGTGACGATACCAGCAAACATCGGCGTGGGCGGTGCCGTGCACAAAGACATTCATACCCACAAAGCGAACGACACCCTGCATGTCGAAATGAATCGGGCAGTTCGCCAAGATGACGTGCGCGTTAAAAACTTCTTTGACATTTGGGGTGAGCGCTTCACGTCTGAGTGCATTCTGGATGTCTGCAATGGCGAGGATGGCACAGTCAAGATGTTGGTGAACGGTGAAGAGAACTTTGAGTTTGAAAATTATCTGATGCAAGAAGGGGATCGAATTGAGATCATGTATGCGAAAGAGCAACAAGATTCATAATTAATTCTTAACTAAAGAAATTATGAGAAATATTTTCGTAGCGTTAGCACTCGTTGTAACCTTCATCGCCGGAGGCATTACGGTGAATCAATATTTAAGACCGGCGACAGCTGCGCAGGATAATGAGCCAGCTGCAGTCAGTGATGATTCGTCCGCTGATGAATCAAGTACGGCTAATAAAAGTAATGGTGAGAAGTGCCAGACATACATGGGCCATAAGGCTGGCATGGGTGATGTTGATCACAATGTTACTAATATCGACAACGGTGTGGTTATCGAGATGACATCGACTGATGAAGAAACTGTGCGAATGATTCAGGAACACAAGGCGAATAAACAAGAGCATATGGGTAAGCACGGTTGGAGGCACGGGTCGGATCTCACCAAGAATGTCGAGAATATTGATAATGGAGTGCGCGTGACGATCACATCGGATGATCCCAATACTGTTCAGCGCCTCCAGGAACACAAAGCTGGATGTATGAAGTATGGTGATGGCAAGTATCACGGAGGTCGCTGGAGCACAGGCAAGCACATGAAAGAGGTGAGCGAATCATGAATACACGAGGTTTAAGAATGGTTGTTTCAGGCACAGTCTTAACTGTCGCCTTGATGGTATCAGCACTGTCGGCATTAGCCGGGCATGATGGGACTTCGCCAGCACCGGACAATCCCCCGACTACTGGGTTTAGTAGTGATACTGCAGCTGCATCAGGAGACGGATCATTGATCAAATGGCTGGTTGGTGGAGCAGTTGTAATTGTGGTTGGTGGCTACTTCTTCTATGCCAAGAATAAAAAGAAAGGTATCAAGCCACTCAACCCTGCGCAGCAGGATAATAAACCAGATAACCCTGTTTGAATATAGATATCTGGCCGTCTGATTTAGCTCGATAGCTCAATAATGAAGGAGGTGACGTATATGGGAACAACAACTGACATGACACAATGGTCCGGCAAGATGCACATGGCCACAATGGCAGTGGCCACATTCGGTACCTTGTCGTTGCTGGGTGCCTGGTTTGTTGGTGATACTGGACGGATACTCGGTCTTGATCGCGAGCACCTATATCTCAATGCTGGTGTGCTGCTCTTACTGGCTATTGCGTTAGGCATAGGCACCATTATTCACCTCCTTGAGGAGAGAGAGGGGTCCCGGTGAAGTTACTATGGTTGCCACTTGTGTTGACTGCGCTCAGGAGGCATTAGTTGAGATGCAGCCATTAGCCGATTACGCTTTGAAAAACTACGGTCACTTTCACGATCTATCAGCGGCAGATACAACTCGTTTGCTCAAGGACTACTACGATTATCAAGGAGCTCGGCTCGTTTCCAGTATAACGACTGATGACATTCGGCAGGAGCTAAGCCAAGGGAATTTAGTGTTAGTGCCCGTTAATGGCCAAAAACTCAATAATCCTTTCTTTACATTGCTGGGTCCATTGGAACATATGCTAGTGGTGCGCGGCTATGATCCAGCTACCGATGAGTTTATTACTAATGATTCGGGAACGAGCCGAGGAGAGGGCTATCGATACAAGACAACAGTACTTGAGGATGCGCTCCAGGATTATCCAACTGGCTTTCACAAGCCAATTACTCAAACAAATAAAGTCATGATCGTGGTCGAGCCACGATCTGCCTAATAGTTAATTAATAAATTCTCGTATGAGTAAAAACTATTGGAAAAAGACTCTAGAACATTACACAGACACGCATAAGCAGTATCCGGGAGAAGCGAAAGGACTAGGCTGGTCCAAGGCCTCTCAAAAAATACGATTCAAGGTAATGGTTGAGGCAATCAAGGATAGGAATCTAGATGATTCGATTCTTGATGTGGGCTGTGGATATGGTGACTTGTCTCAGTATACCGAATGGGCCTCCCACTACCACGGCATTGATCTTAACCAGCATATGATTGAGGAGGCATCGAGGCGATATCCGTCGCTCGAATTTAGCATAGCAAATCTTGAGGAGTTGGAACGAACTTATGATTGGGTTCTGGCATCCGGTCCCTTTAATCTCAAGGCCGAGGATAATCAAAAAATAATTCAGGAAGCAATCCAGGATATGTGGAAGCTATGCAAGAAAGGTGTTGTCTTTAACATTCTGGTCGAGGGGTCTAAAATCACAAACGATGTGATGCATTTCTACGATCCCGGCCGGGTGCTCAATTATTGTCGCACGGTTACGCCAAAGGTTGTCTGCTACGTGGACTACTTACCGCATGATGCCACGTTCGGTCTCTATCGCTAGAAAGCGTGGTCGCCTTTTGTACACGCCTTTTTTGACATTATGTGATGCCATGCTATAGTTCTTGTTTGTATAATTTACTATGATAAGCCTAAAATCAGTCAAAATTACGACCACCGCTCTTGTTGCCATTCTGCTGCTGGCATTTGGTGTGCGGGTATACAACCTGAATTACAACTCGCCGTTTCTTGATGAAGCTCTGTATATTGTGCTGGGCGAAAAAGTTTTCTCTGGTCAATGGCAGGAGGAAGACCCGTTCGGCTGGGTGGGTGGTATGCCGCTTCTTTACCCGCCGCTGGCGGCGCTTTTCGGTACAGTGGGTGGTGTCCTCGGCGCCAGGTTTCTGAATGTGCTTCTGGGCACCCTGTCGGTGTACCTCATGTATACATTTGCGCGAAGCCTTAGGCTTACTGATAGCAGAAGGAGCGATGAGTATATCGGACTGATTGCCGCGGCCGGCATGTCAATTCTCTCTGTCCCCATTTTCTTAAGCCGGTTGGCTAGCTACGACATGCTGTCATTTACGCTTTTTCTGGCCGGGCTGGTGTTGCTGCAGCGGGGTGTCAATCTTGAGCGGCCAGAACTGTGGCAGCGGGAGAACCGGTTCTTTGCCGCGGCGATATTTTTCTTTTTTTCATTCCTGGCAAAATATGTCACGCTCCTGTTTTTCCCCTGGGTGGCAGTTTGGCTGCTTCTTGAGAGCAGACAAGCGGGCCAGAAGGTGTTCCGGCACGCTTGGCAGTACTTTGTCGCTCCACTTGCTGTAGCCTCCCTTGGCTACATCGCGTGGCAATTCCGGGCGCTGCAGCATTTTAATTTTGATCAGATCGGGGATCCGCAACGCAATTACCGACTGATTCTTTCCTTGTTCTGGACATATACTGGTATCCCTCTGGTTCTAGCACTGCTCGGCAGCGGGATGCTGATATTCAAGCGGCGCATGCCGCTGGCGATCGGGCTGGTCGTTGCCGCACTCTCGGTCCTCATTGTCCATCTTATCCAAAATAGTTCGGCGGCGGTACATCAACACACGTTCTTGAGCCTGATATTTCTATTACCTCTGGCGGCCTACTGTATCTGGCACGTAGTGCAAAAGAATCGGGTTGCAGGCACAGTGGGAGCAGCGCTCCTAATCAGTTTCTTAATGTTCCAGTCCTTCTCGCAAGTAAAGACTTTGCAGGGCACTTGGCCTAATACCACGGGAGTCATGAAGTACGTTCAGTCGGCTACAAGCAATCATGAGAAGCTGCTGTCATTTGAAGACGATGTGACAAAACTCATGGTGAAGAATTTGCAGGAAGACAGCATTACCGGCATTTACAACTTTCGGTACAAAGGAGTATCGGATGACACTGCCTACCGTTCAGCCCTGGCTGATGGCTACTTTGATGTCGTGTTATTCAATGATCATGCTGAGGGCGAGGTGGGCACTGCGGTGCAAGAATCGCTGACGAATCACTACGCGGCAATCTACAACGAACATCGTTACATAGTATATAAGAGGAAGCTGTAATGAGCAGCAAAGGAGTGCCGGGGAGTTTGGTTCTAGTCCTTCTAGGCGTCGGAACTATTGTTGTCCTGGCTCTTCTGGCCAGTAAGCCGCCGGCCTTGCCTCCGCCTAACCCCAACCACCCTTTACAGTATAGCGGTTCTGTGCCGTATTACGACATTGAAAAAGCGCTGGTATCCCTGCGCGAGAATATTAATCGGCTCGACATCATCACCTCATATGTCTATTTCCTGGCGGCAGATGGGTTAATTGCGCGGCGTGAGTCAGTGTCAGAAAAAGCTGAAGCTGAAATAGTAAGTCTCGCCAAGCAGGCAGGTAAGGAGATTTTGTTAGGAATCGAGAATGATGAAGACCCCGATATTGTCGATGCACTCTTGCAGGATTCTGATAAGAGGCAGGAGCACATTGGCAACATTGTGATGCTCGCACAAACCAAGGGGTATGACGGCGTGGTAGTGGACTATGAAAATTTACAATCGACGCAGGCCCAGTCCTTTATTCGCTACTTGGCAGAGTTATCACCTGCGCTGCACACAGTTGGCAAGAAACTAACTATATCAGTTAATGTAGAAGATAAGGGGCGCGTCTTTCATGGTATTGATGTTGTGGCCATTGCGCCGCTGGTGGATCGAGTGTCGCTCAATCTCTATGAAGAGTCTAACGCCTATACCAGTCCGGGGCCGATTGCTTCTTTCGGCTGGGTTCATGCGCGCCTAAAGAATATGGTAAAAGAGGGGGTACCGCCGGAAAAAATAATGCTGGGCACTGCCCACTCGGGGCACGACTGGAAGACAGGTGATACGCCTGAGTTTTTCAAGGATAGTACCGCTCGAGAAGCTTTAGAGCTTCAGCAACAAACCGGCGCCGCACGGCAGTGGGATAGCGAACGGCGCGCGAATTTTTATGAGTATACCGACAGCGATGGAATGCCACATGTCATGTGGATTGAAGATGCCCAGAGCTTTCAGGCGAAGGTGGATTTAGCCAAACGGTACAAAGTCCAGGGCATGTTTTTGTGGCGCCTTGGTGGCGAAGACCCACTGGTATGGCAGACAGTTGGCCGGTAGGCCTGTGACCTTAATCCCTTGCTTGTCCCGTTGGATTTTGATAGATATTGTAAGATTGTCAGTACATCCAAAGGTAAGGTTGGCTCGATTATTTGATTATCTTTAGAGTGCATCGTATGGATTCACAAACAAGAAACATTCTCGTTATTGTGGCGGTGGTAGTGCTTGCGCTTGTTGTTGGATGGCTGGTGCGTGATGGCCGCACGCTTGGGCTAGGCGCGGAAGAGGCAATGCCGCACGACATGCAGGGCATGGATATGGGCGAGATGATGGATCACAATATGATGAATCAAGATGGTGAACAGGGCGGCCTAGGGCAGAGTCGTGGCTACCGGATCGAGTCGAATACACAAACGACTGACTACACCCCAAACCGGCCGGCTCCTTATATATTCTCGGCGATAGACGAGCAGGGGAATACGGTGAAAGACTTCGCCACTGTTCATGAAAAAATAATGCATGTTATTGTTGTGCGGAAGGACCTGGCGAACTTTCAGCATGTTCATCCTGACTTCGATGCGGCCACCGGACAATTTATCTTACCTAGCCTAACATTCTCGGCTGACGGCTTATACCGTATCTTTGCCGACTTTACTCCGGCAACCGGTCAGGTTGGGCTGGACGGCCAACCTCCCACAGTCACAGCGTTTGAAGATGTCAGTGTCGGGAATATCGCCAACTATGAACCACAACTACTAAGCGAAACAGTCCTCAACAGAACATTCCAGGGATATGGCGTGCAGCTTGTCTCCCTGCCTACACCCATAGTCACCGAGCGGCCTACCACGTTGAGATTTGTCATTACCCAGAATGGTAGGCTAGTGACCGACTTAGAAAAGTATCTTGGCGCCTTAGGACACGCCGTAGTTCTTCGAGAAGGCGACTTGGAATTTATTCATACTCATGCGCTGGATGAAAATGTCACAAATCAAACTGGCCGGGTGGACTTTGCTGTCACATTTCCGACTGCGGCCACATACAAAGTCTTTGCGCAGTTTCAGCGTCAAGGGGAAGTTATCACTACTGATTTTGTGGTCAATGTAGCCAGCAGCGCTGCCGGAACGAATGCAGGCAATCCGTCGCTCCAGATACAAAACAACTCACCGTAAGAGGCTACGTTAGGATGTGTGCCTAACGTCAAAGGATTCGACCGTGTTACGCGCACGCGTGAGAGGGTGAGGTGTTTTGGGAAAGTGCTTGCAGGCCAAGGAGATCAGTTGGCGCACGGTTGTCAGTTAAAAGAAGGCCATCCGCATCTGGCATAGGTGCATTGACTAAGACAGAGATCAGGGGACGAACTGCGTCGGGGATTTGGGCGGTAGCGATAGTATCTGTTGCTGGCTGCCTTGATGCCAGTACCAAGTAATTGCAAGAATCTGGTATCGCCACCAGGCGCACGTGCGGGAAAACCGTTTTCACAGTTCGGGCGATGCTTCGTATCCACAAGGATTCAGGCGAGGCGGCATTTAAGTTAATTGCCAGAATGCCGGAGGAATTAAGCCTCGGCTCAAGCAATCGGAAAAACTCAGCCGTGGCCAGATGAAACGGCACGGTTATTTCTCTGGTATAGACATCCAGAACAATAAGATCGTATGTCTTCTTATCGCTTGAGACGAATGCTCGCGCGTCACTCGTCACTAAATTTCTGGCGGGCGGATCGAAAAATGTTTCAGCGATGGCCGCCAGTTCTCCATCAAGCTCGACGCTCGTAAACGTAAATGGCCGCTTCCCTTGCCAGAATTTTTCTATTTGCCGTTCGGTTGTGGCCGCGGCCGCTCCCAGCACGAGTACTTGAAGATGCTCCGCTGGTAGCAGAGCGGGCAGGGCCGCAAGGTAATCCCAGTAACCTTCCGTGTAAACCTTGGCTGTAACCATTGATTGGGTTCCCAAGTTTGCATCAAACGATAGTCTGAAATCGTCGCCATCCCGTCGCACGGTAACGTGTTGGTAGGGAGTTTCTGTGGCAAACACCACGGAAGAATCGAGCTGGGATGGCAAGAGAGACATAAGCGCGCCTCCAGCGGCTAAAGCAAGCAGGCGTGCATGTTTACCGGGTGACGTAAGCAGGGGCCATGCGCTTAGGAGGAAGATGATTCCGGCAAATAACCAAATGGTCTCCCGTGTTCCCAGGAGAGGAATGGTAAGGAAGGAAGGGATGAGGATACCAAACAGACTGCCTACAGTCGTCAGAGTGAATACTCTGCCGGCTACTTCTCCAGCGTTCTGTCCGCGGCGGGTCGCCTCAACTTGGATGGCCAGAGGGCTGATCATGCCGAACAGGATTGAGGGAGGAAGCAAGGAGAGAAATGATTCGAGGAAAGCGCCTAGCGCGGACAGTGCCGATCCTGTGGTTAAAAAATTGTTGCGCAAAAGCGTGGCTGCATAGAACGCAGCCGGCATCCAGAGAAACAAAATGGCGGCGGCGGCAGCGCGTTGCCGGACGACTGATTCTTCTACGGGACGCTGCGCTCTTTTCCCGCCTAATGTATATCCCACGGCCAAACCGCCTAGTACTATGGCGATGGCGGATCCCCATACCGGCAGCGATGAACCAAAGAGCGGGGCAAGCAGCCGCAATCCAGTGATCTCGGCAGCCGTGGAAGCAGCGCCGGCGGTAACCAAGAATGCGTACCAATACAAAGAAGACAGGTTCGCTTTAGTCATCATTTATTGATTAATGTCAGGTTCTGATGGTCAGCAATATCCAGCCCTTCGCTGCACCACCGCCTAAAACCAGCCGACGAGAGGCTAGCGCACCAGTCTTGGCGTTGCGAGGCTGATTCGGACCATTCACGAACGGCTGTGCCCAATTGGTTAAAGCAAGGTTCCTGCAGAGCGGGAGCAGTTTGCGCGCAGAAGTCTTCCGTTTTTTTGACATCGCCGACAAAGCGGTAGGCCAGTGATGACACAACTCCTGTAACGCAGGTAGCTTGATATGTTGCCGGCATGCTCGCGCAGTTGGCTAGCCACGTATTCATATCATGAGTAAAGCCAACCTGGTTAGTGCCCACGGTACGGAAACATTCATTCTGGTACTGGGCGGGTACTCCCATACATAAATCGGCGACTTTTTTCCAGTCATGCTTTGTGATAAGCGAGAAATGGGAACTTTGATAGCGGTAGCAAATTTTTAAGTACCGCTCCTGTAGACCGTTGCAGGGAAAATACGGATCATCAGCTTTGATGTAAGCGCTGGGATGATCCAGATTTGTCGAACTGGAAGAATTTTCCATAAATACTCCGCTGTAGCAGTTTTCCCTCATTGCCAGAGTTGGCAGTTTGTCACAAAGGGCAAGGGAGCGGTATATGTCAGAGTCGGTCACGAACATGGCAGCATGGCCCAAGCCGTGATGGCATTCATTGAAGATGAGCTGGTTGGCGTAGTCACCGCGGCTGCCGCATATCTGTGGGAATTCTTTCTCCACATCATCATAGGTGGATCGGCGAGCCGTACGTGCCAGGTACGCTTCCAGAGCACCGTGGTAGCAGCCCCCATGGCAGGTCGAATCACAGGCAGCATATACCTGCGGAATGCTGCCGGTCCTCTCAAATTCATGGCGGGAAAGATAGTGGGTCACTTCATGACAGCGGGCATACACATCGGGATCCGCTTCGTTTTGTGCGAACAAAGTAAGGCTTTCTTCAAGGCCGAACTCCCGGAAGAGCCGGGCGGCCGCGGTCTTATAGCAATCGTTCCTGCCGCCGCCTTGAAAACAGGCGGTCATGACATCGCGAATGTAGGCGGAGGCGTCTTGCATCTGGGTGTATTCCGGCAACTCAACATTGGTGGCCGTCCAAGTCCAGAGGCCAATCAGGCTCTTCAGGCCGCGTAGCCAGCGGCCCAAAAGACTTGAGATGCGGGCTGCCGGGCTCTCTTCCAAAGTGACAATTAGTTGGCCTCGTAATTGCGGGGACAGATGATCATGGTAATCCCAGGAGCCGGCCTCATTAGCCTGGAATTTCCAAGATTCCCCCGGCTGAACCGGCGCGGTCGGGTCGAATTGTGGATATAGATCATGGGTGGGATGGAGATTGCTCGCCGGCCAGTGATCCTGTTTATCTTCATTAACAAACGTCACAGTCTGGTTTTGATCAATAGTCACCTGATTTGGAGTGAAGCCGTCCGCATCCATGGTGATGACAACCGCGCTGCTATGAGCTTCGGCAGAGCGGGCAAGCAACAAAAATATTCCAAGAAAGATTGCTCTGGCCGCAGGTGTATTTCTCATCGCTGTATTGTATTATGAGGCTTCAGCTTTGCCTATTGCTGGGGTCGGCACGTGATTGTCTGACGCTTTCGCATGTGCTTACAAAGATATGGTAAATATTATTTCGATTGGTTATAGTGATCGTGATGATTAACCTTTAGGCTGGGAATATGAGCACAGCTGCTATATTGACTTCTTTTCTTATTGTTGTGGTTGTGGTCGCCGCCGCGATTTGGATAGTTTATGTACGCACTCCCGCTGTTGAAGCTCCAGCAACGGTTACAGACGAAGAGCAAACAGATAATAGTGATGCCGGTCTGCCAGCCATTGAGCAGCTTGGGGGAACGGCAGCCCCAATAACCACGCCTGCAGCTGAATTTACGCCACAGGTATTCGCAGCAGTCAAAACACCGCATTTTGTTTCCTCACAGCCGGAGAATAATGCTGTGTTAGCTTCATCCCCATCTTCAGTAAACATTAATTTCAACTTCGACCTAGGGGCGGGCTCAAGTGTTCAGGTTCTGCGCGATGGTGTCACTGTATCCAGCGGCACATCTGCCGTGTCTGTAGATAAGCTTTCTATGAGCGTGCCGGTGCAGGCAAATCAGCCCGGTAATTATGCGGTTAGCTACACTGCCTGCTGGCCTGATGGATCCTGTCACAACGGATCATTTGGATTTACGGTGCAGTAAACAATGAGCACCACGGCACGGAAACTTCTGCTGCTTCTCTTCGTTGTACTTATTGCAGCCGCGGCGGCGTGGTATTGGCAGCAGAGAAGCGCCGGCATCATATCGGATGACCGGCAGATAAAATCACCTCATTTCCTTGATTCCACTCCTTTACATGGCGAGGTGTATGCGGCGCAACCGATTAATGTGACGCTTAACTTTGATTTTGATCTGTCACGCGGCAGCGGGATTAGCGTGACATCGGAGGGTAGTCGGCAGTGGCAGGAAGGAGACGCACAAATAGAGGATGGGGGAACAGCTTTAAAAATTTCTTTGCAGCAGGGGATGCCGGATGGCCGGTATAGTGTGCAATACACCGCCTGTTGGCCAGACAAATCGTGTCACGAGGGCAGATTCTTCTTTGTTATTGATTCGAGCAGACAGGCAGACTATGAAGATATGCGTGGGCAAGATCGGGTTTCTGTCAGTATGAAAGATTTGGCTTTCAAGAGTCGGAATATTATGGTGTCGCGCGGCACAACTATCGTGTGGGTGAATGATGATCCGGTGGGACATTTTGTGAATTCGGAAACTCATCCCGAACATACCTATTTTCTTGAGCAGAACTCCCGGGAAATAGCTCCCGGCGAGAGGTTCTCAACTACGTTTGAAGTGCCCGGCCAATATAGTTACCACTGCTCGGCTCACGTGCCGGAAGGGATGCACGGCAGTATCATCGTTCTGTAGGTTATCCGCTGGCGTCTGCAGAATTGATTTAGAATACCGTCATATGATTGAACGATTGAACATCTTGGCGTTACAGGGGTGGAGGTGATCTATATGGCGCATTATGTTTGTCCAGAGTGCGGAGGAAAATCCGATGTACCAAAGATGTGCGGTACGGAAGGCTGTGCTCGTAACGGCGAACCGCTGCAAGAGTGTAATTGTGTTGATGGACAGCACAGTGAAGTAAAAGGTGCTGATAAAGAAAGCTTGATGGAAAAATGATTCTAATCGGGTCCTACCTTCGCAGGCCATAGCCTGCTTCGGCAGGCGAAGGCCTGTCGCTCGCTTTCTCCCCGCGGGTGCTCATTTCATTCCGCGCCCGTGGGGGCCCCAGCTCGCGCCACCCACTAGGAATCATTTTCAACTGTTTTAGGCAACCACATTTGGCACTTTTAAAACTAGCATCTCGTTGGGCGTTTT
>CAYJWL010000009.1:0-30286 GCA_964373855.1 uncultured Candidatus Saccharibacteria bacterium | reverse complement strand
AGTATCCTTACAGACGCGGCAGCCGTCTCCGCCGCAAAAGAAGCACTCTACATCAAATTCAAAGCCGGGTTCGACAAATGGGAAATATCCCGGCCGCAGCCTTGTTTTCACTTCCTTACCAAAAAAAGTTAAATAAAACATTTCAATGGTTCCTTTGAAGTCGGCAATTGTTACATTTTGGCCGACAGACAATCCCTCCGTTTGATGAAAGACCGATTCGTGAGATGGATCAGGTTTTTCATTGCGAAACACGCGCCCGGGCGAAAATACCTTAAGGGGCGGAATCAGGTCATTTTCCAAGACCGCACGAAGCTGCACCGGTGAAGTTGAAGTCCGCAACACCAAACGGTTATTACTCCCTCCTTGAGGATCGGCCACGTAGAAGGTATCGGTTTCGGCGCGCGAGGGATGCTCCAGTGGGATATTCAGCAAATCAAAATCGTAGCGCGACTCCTCAACTTCTGGTCCTTCAGCAAGCAAATATCCCATAGCAGAAAAAACATCCTGAATGCGGCGAATTGTCAGGGTGATGGGATGAAGGTGGCCCCGCAGCGCCTCTTTGTGTTTTAGCTCTACCGCTGGCTGGGCGCGGCTGCCGGCGGTGCGGCCCGATACTACTTTTTGATATTTTGTGCTGTAAGCCCTTTTTAACTCTTGCCGCAACTGGTTGGCGCTGGCACCAATGATTTTTCGGTCGGTCAGAGGCAAATCCTTCACGCGGCGCAGCAACAAAGGCAAAGCTCCTTTGCGTCCAAGGTAGACTATTCTCCACTCTTCCAACTCGGCAGGTGACCGGGCGGATGCCAGTTCAGTTGTGGCCTTCTTCCGGAGCTGATCGATAGTTTCGAATGCTTCTTTCATAAGTTAAAAATAGTAATTCAACCGAGAGAAATAGTACTACTAGAATTATTGTCAGCCACCATCTAAGCAGGCGCTGGAGCTGCAAAAGCAAAAGAATATCCAGAAATAATCCTAACATTATTCCCTGCCGCAAAGACGGCTTAACGCGGTATGCAGCCATCTGATGAGGCTGCACAGCCCGGCGCACGCCATAGCCAAGCAAGACGCAGGTGGCGGCGACAGCTAAAAAGATCGATAAGAAAAACAGGGCGTAGCCTGCCCAGCCTGCTTCCTGCGGATTTATCCAGTTGATGATAAGCCACCAAATGCCCCAGGAGGCCGCCGCAATAATCAGAGCCCCCACAAGAAAAAGCCGAACTGTCATGGCACCAGTATACTCGATCGCGCCGGCGGCGTCAGCGCGTGAGCCTTAAGGCTGGCTATTGAGCCTCTGTTGCATCCGGCCGTTCTTCTGATCTTGAGGCCGGCTTTCGATTGTCGATAAGGATTTGGGCCCGTCCCCTTTTTTCAGTTTCCTGAGCCGATGGCAGCTCCTCGTCTAGATTGTCTATGTATCGCGCCGCCAGCCAAATGGAAACAAACAGGGCCAGTCCAAGAATAATAATCAGATATATTCGGCTCATGGGGAAAGTATAAAACAATCGACGAGGACAGAGAAGCTATGCAAGGAATAGTGATTTTAAGCCTGCCGTCGCCCGTCTGGGCGGACTGCGTCCACAGTCGCCCCGCTGGAAGGTGGGCGAAGCCTGCCGGCGTCCCGCTGAAGCGGGACTATGGCGAGGCGAAGGCGGACCCGACGAGAGTCGAACTCGCGCTACGAGCTTGACAAGCTCGTGTGCTAACCGTTACACCACGGGTCCAAGACAGATCAAGAGTATGAAAAGAATTTTAGTTTGTCTACTATACCCGCTCTTAAATCACACGTGGTGGCGACAGGAATCGAACCTGTGACCTGAGGCTTATGAGTCCTCCGCTCTAAACCGACTGAGCTACGCCACCTTATTCCCCTGTTCCAGATGGCCCTGCCGTTACGGGGCACCATTATCGAATAGCATAGATCTACAACGGGGTTGACAACGTGAAATGTAAAGTGAAAAGCGGAAAATTACAACGCAAAAACAAAAAAGACCGCCTAAAGCGGCATCCAAAATTGCCTTATTCGTTCTCATAATTTTTCTGTATACACAACACCCCCTCAAGGGGTGTTGTTAAGTCTGTCCCTCGAATGATCCGAGAAACAATCAGACTCCTTAATAGACACACTAGGTCTTGGAAGCAAGGATCTGTGTATACGATTGCTTTGCAATATCCCAGCGGTCGTACTTTCACTTTTCCAACTATGGCCTCCTTCCGCAATAGCATGTGGCCCTAAATCTGTCAGCGACTTTTGACAGTCAAGTCAGTAGGTCTCAAGTCCGGCCGCGCGCGCGCCTTACACCCAATTTCCCGCTTGTGATCATAGTCACAATCATGTAAAGTATCTTTCTGTAGGCAGAGCCAGGCTCCGTTGCCTGGTGAAGAAGAGGGATATAAACGGCAATAGCGCGGGGTGGAGAAGTAGTATCTCGCGTGGCTCATAACCACGAAATCGCTGGTGCAATTCCAGCCCCCGCTACACTTCCTCGTAAAAGTATTTCCTTCATAAGATTCAATGCACCGTTTAAACTTCGTCTATGAGCAGTCATCATCCGCGTCCGCTGGTCGTTATCATTTTAGACGGCTGGGGTATCAGTTTTATCGAAGAAGGGAATGCCATTGCGCAAGCTCAAACTCCCTTCATGGATTCCTACGCGCAATTCTATCCGAGCGCGGCCGTTCAGGCCGCCGGTATTGAAGTCGGATTGCCTTGGGGGGAAACCGGCAATTCGGAAACCGGTCACCGTAATATCGGCGCAGGCAAAGTGCAATATCAGCTTTTACCCCAGATTGATAGCGCTATCAGCAGCGGAGCATTTTTCAAAAATCCCGTACTACAGCAAGCCATCTCGCATGCACAGCAGCATGATTCTGACTTGCACCTCATTGGCCTTGTGTCTCCGGGAGGTGTCCACGCGCACATACGTCATCTATTTGCACTGCTGGCAATGTGCGCCCGTGCTAATCTGCGCGAGCAGGTATTCATTCATGCTTTTACGGACGGACGGGATACTCTGCCGCAAAGCGCTCTTACCTACCTTAAGAACTTGGAAGACGCTATCGGCAAGTACGGCGCGGGAAAGATTGCGTCTGTAACGGGAAGGTATTACGCTATGGACCGCAATAAGAATTGGGACCGCACAGAAGCCACGTACAATGTACTAACAGGCGGTCCGCGCGCCTCCGGTGCACCCTCTCCCCGGCAGGCCATCGAACAAGCTTACCGCCAGAGCATATTTGATGAAATGATACCGCCGACGGCGATCACGCGGGGCGGAGAACCAGTGACCGCCATAAAAGACAATGATGCGGTCATTTTCTTTAATTTTCGTCCCGACCGGGCGCGCCAGTTAACCGAGGCATTTGTACGTCCCGCCCGCGTCGGCTTCAAAACGGTGCCGCTGCAGAATATTTACTTTGCTACCATGGCACAATATGACAGCACCATCCCTGCTCCCGCGGCTTTCCTGGAAGATCTGCCTGAATATCCGCTGGCTCGGGTTATCTCTCAAGCTCAATATACCCAACTGCACATTGCCGAGACGGAGAAGTATGCTCATGTGACATATTACCTCAATGTTGGTCACGAGGCGCCGTACCCGGGACAAACAAATGTGTTGATTCCGTCCACGGCAGCCAGCAACTTTGCCAAGGAACCCCGCATGCAAGCCGGGCCAATCACCGACCACGTTGAGACGGCCATTCAACAAGGCACGTATGATGTCTATTTCATAAATTTTGCCAACGCGGACATGGTCGGACACACGGGCGATTTCCCGGCCGCGGTCGAGGCATGTTCTTTTGTCGATCAGTGCATCGGCCGGCTTGAACAGGCCGCCACCGCCGCCGGTGGTGCCTTGCTGATCACAGCCGATCACGGCAATGCCGAAGAGATGATTAATCCGAAAACGAAAGAGGTTGAAAAAGATCACGATACCAATCCGGTGCCGCTGCATTATGTCTGGCCAGTGCGACGCCGGACCACGGCCAAAAGTCCAGCAGAGCTAGTCAATATTTTTTCCTCGCCAATCGGCGTGCTGGCAGACATTGCGCCTACCATCCTCGATATCCTTGATCTGGAAAAGCCGGAATCAATGACCGGCGTCTCGCTGCTGAGCTCACTGAGATGACGTTGTGGCAATACATCAAGCCGCGGGTGACGCGAAGCTGCCGGACCCGCGATGTTATCCGGTTTTATTCGTCGGCGGATTTGCCCTCCACCATTCGTGCGCCTGCTCGTACGCAGCGGCAACCTGAAACATTTTCTCTTCCTGCCAGTGAGCCGCTATCAGCTGCAAACCGACGGGCATGTTCTGGCTGAATCCGCATGGCAGGGAGATTGCCGGCACGCCCGCGACACTGGTTGGCACGGTCAGAGCATCAGCCAAATACATTTGCAGCGGATCGCTCATCTTGCTGCCCAGTAGCCAAGCTACCTCCGGCGAGGTCGGGCCGGCAATGACATCAACATCGGCCAAGGCGCGCTCATATTCCTGGCGTATGAGTGTTCTTACTTTTGATGCCTGTTTGTACCAGGCGTCGTAATAGCCCGAGGACAGGGCATACGTGCCCATGAGAATAGCCCGCTTCACCTCCGGCCCGAAACCGGCTCCCCTGGCTTCTTCATACCTTTTAATGAGATCGGCTGACGCTAAGTCCATCGGGCTATACCGCAGACCATCAAATCTGGCTAGATTGGTGGAGGCTTCCGCTTTGGCTAAAAGATAGTACACGGGGATGGCCGCGGCCGTTAAAGGCAAAGATATTTCCTGTATTCGCGCGCCCATCTTCTCCAGGTCCTGGACAGCCGTTCGGCACAAATCTCTAATTTCGCTGTCGATACCCTCATCAAAAAACTCCTTCGGCATGCCAATCGTAATGTTGCCTGCACCACGCCCGGTTGCAGCTACATACTCTCCCACTGGTTCAGGCGATGTGGTGGCGTCCCACTCGTCCTGTCCGGCAATAAGCTCCAAGAGCAGGGCAGCATCCTGCACTGTGCGGGTTAAAATACCGGCCTGATCCAAGCTGCTGCCGTAGGCAACCAAGCCAAACCGGCTGATTCGGCCATAGGTCGGCCGAACTCCCACAATGCCGCAGAGAGCGGCTGGCTGCCGGACTGATCCTCCGGTATCGGTTCCGATGGCAGCGGGAACTTGACCGCTGGCCACGGCCGCCGCCCCACCACCACTGCTGCCGCCCGGCACGCGCTGTATATTCCACGGGTTGTGCGTTGGGCCAAAGGCGGAATACTCGGTGCTTGAGCCCATGGCAAATTCGTCCAGATTTGTCTTGCCGATAAGTATGCTCCCTTCCCTTTTCAAACGGCTGACAACCGTTGCGTCAAACGGCGCGGCAAAGCGCTTCAGCATCTTGGCAGCCGCCCGGGTGTGTCCTTCGACGGTGCAAATATTATCCTTGATGGCTATGGGAATGCCAGCCAATGCACCAAGCTTCTCTTTTTTAGCGCGCCGGTCATCTACCTCCTGCGCCCGCGCCAGCGCCTGTTCCTCAAACACTTCCAGGAAGGCATGCCGGGAGGAATCAGTCTGGCTGATAGCATCCAGGCTCGCGTGCACCAGATCTCGGGCGGTTATTTCGCCGGAATCCAGCGCCGCTTTGCTTTGCACCACGCTTAAGGGTTTATTTGAAGATGGCATATACTTTGATTTGCCCGCCATGCGTCTGCGGCGCCATCTCCAGCAGCTTCTTGTGAGTCGTTAATACTTGCGGCTGGGTTTCATCCTCTCTCATAACATTCTTGAGGCCGGAAGCGTCGTCCGCCGTGGGCACACCAGCGGTATCAATGTTCTGAATTGTAGAGAAATGGCCCAAGATGTTCGCCAAGTCCCCCGCGGCTTTTTCAATTTCCTCTTCGGTCAAAGACAAGCGGCTTAAGACCGCGATCTTCTTTACCTCTTCTGTACTAATAACAGCCATAGAATCACCGATTGATTATTGTACTGATAGCTTATGCGCCTGACAATCTTCATTTAACACCTAATGCTGCGAAGTCGCGGGTCCTGTCGCTAGAGCTTCACCCCGCGAGTGCTCATACTATTCCGCGCCCGTGGGGACCCCGCCTCACGCCACCCGCAGCGCATCAATCTGGTGCAGTGAATTATGCTGGGCCACTACTACCTTTGTACCATTTTCAGAAACTTTTCCGGTGTTATGACTGTCAAACCTAATGCTTTAGCTTTGGCCGCCTTGCTGCCAGGATCATCGCCGATAACAACGTAATCAACTTGCCGACCGATGCTCGGCGCAGTCCGTCCACCCAGAGCCTGAACACGCTGCTTAGCCTCGTCTCGCGTTATTCGCCTAAGAGAACCGGTAAACACAAACACTTTGCCGGCTAATTTTCCATTAACGCGTTGCGGCTGCACACGGATACCGGCGCGGCGGTAGCCGGACAGCTGCCGCTTGGCCGGCTCACTCTGAAAGAAACGCACGATTTCTGTGGCAACTTTTTCTCCAATCCCCTCAATGCCTGTCAGGTCTTTAATAGAGGCTTTTTTGATCCTCTCCAGCGATTGAAATGTGCTCGCCACATCCTGGGCGGTAACGCTGCCCATGTGCGGAATGCCCAGCGCCACCAGAAACTGCGGCAACGGAATCGAGGTGTGAGACTGAATTTGCGCTATTATTTTTTTAGCGGAGGTATCAGCAAAACGCTCGAGGGGTAATAGGTCGCCTGCAGTTAAATCCCACAAATCAGGCACCTCTTCAATCAGTCCTTCTTGCAGCAACTGCTCAACTATCTTTTCTCCAAGGCCGGCAATATCAAAGCCGGCGGCGCCGACCGCATGGAGGATCCGCTCACGCTGCTGCGAAAAACATTTAGGATTGGTACAGCGGACGATCACCCCGTCTTTATCCGCGGCCGTGGCAGAATGGCAAACCGGACACCGCCGGGGCATAGAAAAAGGCTTGGCACCGGCGGGCCGCAGCTGCGGTAAAATCTTTACAACTTCCGGAATGATATCGCCGGCTTTATGAATAACGACCGTATCGCCGATGCGTATGTCCTTACGCTTGGCTTCGTCAGCATTATGGAGGGTGGCCCGCGAGACAGTTGTGCCCGCAACCGGCACCGGCCGCAAATGCGCCACCGGCGTTAACGCGCCGGTCCGGCCAACCTGCACAACAATATCCTCCACGAGAGTTGTGGCTTCCTCCGCCGCAAATTTAAAGGCGATGGAAGCACGCGGCGCTTTGCCAATAATTCCCAGGCGCCGGGCCATGGCTAAGTCATTGATCTTTATAACCAGCCCATCAACTTGAAACGGCCATTTTTCTCTCCGGACCTCTTCCGCTTTGCTATACCGCCCCAGCTCATCCAGCGAACGAAACAGTTGCGCTTTCGGGGGGACAGCGAATCCCAGCTCTGCCAGCGCTGCATATTCCTCCTGTCTGGTATTAAGACGTCCCTCCCCTGTTATCTCCCAAGCAATGAATCGTAAGGGACGCGAGGCCGCCAGCGCCGGATCAAGCTGGCGGATTGACCCGGCAGCGATATTTCGAGGGTTGGCAAACAGAGCTTGACCACTCTTTGCCCGCTCTTTATTAAGTCGCGCAAAATCCTTTCTAAGGATGTACACTTCGCCCCTGACCTCCAGGCGCCCGCGCCCAAACTTGCCGCCACCGCGCAGCCGAAGCGGGACAGCCTCAACCGTGCGAATATTCTGGGTAACATCCTCGCCAACCGCGCCGCTGCCGCGAGTCGCTGCTTGAACAAGGACACCGTCCTTGTAGGTCAGCGCGATGGCGACGCCGTCAATTTTAAGCTCGGCAAAGTAGGCATACCTGCCCGGCACAATCTTTTTATTCCGTTTCTCCCACTGTTGCAGATCCGCCAGACTAAAAGCGTCCTGGAGTGATAGCATGGGCGTGCTGTGGCTCACTTTTTTAAACTGCGGCAACGGCCGTCCGCCTACCCGCTGCGTGGGTGAATCGGCAGTAACCAGATCCGGAAATTCATGTTCCAGCTCCGCTAGCTCTTTTTTTAAACTGTCCAGCGCGGCCTCTGAAATCTCCTGCTTATCCAACACATGATACAAATAACGATGATGTTCAATCTCCTGCCGCAGCTTTTCGATGCGTTCTTTGGCTGCCTGTTTGGTCATACGAATATTTGGTTGCTCTCTTAATTTTGCCCGTTGAACATATAAGGATACCTCGCTTGGGCTGCTCGGATCAATAGCAGCCAAGCTTGTCTTAGCACTCCTCGTCGCCGGGCTGAATCCGCAAGCGACGGAATTCTCCGCCGTACTCGCCGCTGCTGACAATACACGGCAGGCTTTGCTGTAAATCTTCGGTGACAATCAGCCGCGCACGAGCATCATAGCTGGCTGACTGATCGCCGTACGGGACTTGTCCATCGGTTACCTCGATAACCCCGCTGCCTCCGGCCTCATTTTGCTGGACGAGCAGAAATAAAGCTTCCTCGACCCCGGAATTGGCCGCGTAAAATGCCCGCTCTGAATCAATGTTGCGCTCGGTTAACCGTAATTGCCGGGACAGCACACTGCTAATAGCAATAGCCGATGACGTCACAATCAGGAGAATCAAGAGCATCAGATAAACTGCCGCTACTCCCTGCTGGGACTGATAGCCGGTAATTGGCAATCGGTGCCTGGTACCTGATATGTGCGTTCTCGGCATGGAATTTTAGAAATTACTGATTACTAGTTACTGATTACAAGTCACCAGTGACAAATTACTCTCCTGGAAACGGTATAACCTGGCGCGAAGTCACCGAGCTTTGTACCGCTAGCGGAGCGACTGTCGGATTGGAGGCGGCGGCGCGCAACATGATAGTAATAGTGGCTTGCCTGGCCAACGCGCCATCGGCTACCGGGCTGGCCGTTACATCAAAGCGCAATGCCTCAACAATAATTTTCGAACTGTTGAGGGTATCATAGATCGCACCTGTAAAATCATCTTGGCTGCATGTATCTCCGCTGACTGGTCGCTCCGCCCGCGCCAGCGCTCCGTCGCGCCACTGGAAATTCACGCATAAACCATTTTGATTGCGGAAAACAACGCTCTGCCCAGTACCGTCCGTTAAGGCAAACGTTGCGCCGTAGGCTGTGCGGGCTTCGCGATTAAATAATTCAAATGTTTGCCGCAGTTCTTCGAGCAATTTCTGCTCCGCCAAATCCCGGCGTTGGGTTGATGTAAACCGGCTAAATATGCCACTCATGAGCGCCACGATTACCACAAAAATGCCGGTTGCGACCACGATCTCAACGAGTGTAAAACCACTCAAGTAGTTTCCAGTTTTTAGTTTCCAGTTTTTAGTTTTTCTCATTAACTAATAAATAACAACTAACAACTACTCTGGTATCCAATTATAGAGTTTCTCTTTGATGATCACCTGCCGCTCCTGGCCGCGATTCTTCCAGGTAACCGTTGCCGCGACTGAAACAAACGCCGGGTTATCTGCTTTGGTACTGCAATCAATACTGATGACCCGCTCATAGGCAGTGGGCGAGCCCGACGGCTGATGCGACCACTCATCGTTAGGCTGAATATACAATGCGGCTTCTTGGGCCTCCCCCACCCCAGCCAAGTTGCGCACCAGGGTGGGATCGATTGTAAATCTGCGATCAGCGTCAAGAAAGCTCGTGCCGGTTTGCTCGCACAGTCCATTGGCCAGCCACTGGCTCTTATCCCCGCTGGCAAACCAATTCGTGTCGCGCACCGCTCGCACCAACTCTAACCCTTCCCGGGCCAGGTTGACAGCGACAAAACGCTCCCGACCAACATCAACGACTCTTTCTGCCCGGGCTAAGATCTGCGTCACCGCCGCCGCGGCCACAACTGCCAGCGTTAAGGCCACTGTCACTTCAATCAACGTAAACCCGCCCCAGGCATCGGCTCCTCTACCGGATGGTGACATGTTATTCATATGTATTCCATGAATCTAGGTGCTGCTTCCTTCTTCCATCAGACCGAATGGCAATATCGTCCATTGTCTGACGTAATTGGCTGACTGAAGCTGAATCGTTGCCGGCGCCACGGCAGTTACAATAGTATTATTCGCAAAGAGCATAACTGTCGGCGGAGCAGCCTCAAAGACAAATGCGCGCCACTCGCCTGTGGCTGCCGCGGATGCAGACAAACTATACTGTTCAATCAAGTAATCGGTCTGGGGTGTATAGAGGCGGTCACCATCGCTGTCGGAGAATAAGACGGCAGATTTTTCTTTAAGTGCGATGCCTACATTGGAACATCGTCTCTGCTGTTCCTGATCGGCTCCCGCCCGCTCAAGACAGGGTGGCGGACGCACTTCATTCACAGCCCGCTGCTGAGCGTCTCGCAACAGAGCCTGAATTTTCTGGCTATCATCGTTCAAGCGCTGATTATGCCGCACAGCCGGCAGCGCCACCATCAAGAGCGACGTTAACATAGAAATGATGACAACTATGACTATTGACTCAATCAACAGAAACCCTGCGTTGGATTGCTGCTTGCCGTCTAAGGCTTGAGAGCGTGGTGAAAAACGATCTTTAGCGGGAGGGGTGACGCGGCGGGGGTGCAGCTGCGGCCGCCGCCCAGCAGGGCGAGTCGCCTGCTGGCGAACCTCGCTACGGCGGGCCTCGCCACAGGCGGGGACCACGACGTTTTTATCGTTTTTTATCAAGCTGGCAGCTTCAGGAGAGTTGGCATTCATAATGAGGTATCCCCCACGTACATCATACCTTTAGATTCTCCCTAGACGAAGAGGTGCCAAAAGCTGGTGGTAATATCCGGCCAAAGGAGCAAAACAAAAGCCACGGCAATTAAGAAGGGGCCGAATGGCAGCGCGGTTTTTGGAGTGGCTTTGCCCGACAGCAGCAGATATAGGCCGTATAATCCCCCGATGACAAACGCAAAAAAAAGAAGGACAACGCTGCCGGCTCCACCAAGCAGCAACCCCAGAGGTATCATAAGCTTGACATCCCCCAAGCCGATGCCGCGCCCGCGAGTAATAAGCCACAACAGGAATAAAAATCCGGCGCCGATGATTACCCCGAAAAACATGCTGCGCTCGGAAACGGTATCCGCCAACGTCGGCCACAGCAGGACAGCTATTGCCAGCAGCACAATAAAGAAATCCGGTAAAAGGAAGGTATGTTGGTCAATAATCAGCAACACAAGGAGAATGCAGAAAATAATGAAAGAAATAATTTGCCCTAGGAATTGCTCCGGTTGAACGGATAATAGTAAGGCAACCAGCACTATGCCAGTTAAGATCTCAACGATCGGGTACTGCAAACTAATGGGTTGCCGGCAGGAGTAACATCGCCCGCCGAGGAAAATGAAGGAGAAGAGAGGCACAAGCTCGTACCACCGCAAGGTCTTTTGGCACCGCGGACAGCGCGAACGATCTGCTATCATGGCTTGCCCTGAGATGGAGCGCAGTGCAATCACATTAACAAAACTCCCGACGCAGGCGCCGGCGAGAAAGGTAAAAAAAACAAAAAAGGCATCGCTTGTCATAAGCCCGGATCAGGCTGCTTCAATCAGTGGAAAGGAAGCAGGAATCATGAACTACCTACTAAGAAGATCTTAATAGAGGCAATGACTAATCCTGACTCTTGCTTCATTACTCTTAACTACTAAATTGACGGACAGCGCAGAACAGGGTCACCGTCTCCATCTTCATCTTCCGGGCACGGCCCGCCCACTTCCTGGAGTACGCCGGTGGAGTCAATGCAGGCGTACCTGTTGACCCCGGACTTTAGGGGGGCGCTGATGCAATACTCTTTCTCTTGAGTATCACGTAAGACAGTAACATATGAGCCAGGATTGGCGTCACCATAATTTTTATCAATATCGTCTAACAATATTTGCAAGTTCTCCTGTATCGCTGCCACCTGCGTCCAGCCCAAATAGTTAGCCCCTTGGGTATCGTAGATACCCTCGGCCTGGAACCTGATCTGGCCGATAGCGTTTTTAATGCGGGTATCATACGCCTTATCACGGCTGCGACTTAAGCCATACAGCACGAGCGTCACCAGCATAGCTATAATCGCTATGACAATAAGTAATTCAATGAGAGTGACGCCACCACGCAAGGACGGTTTCAGATTATTCATAGCGCGTGTCTATTGTACCATAGCTCAAACACGACACGACACCCTCCCCTTCGGCCGCGGGTGCCGTGTACCGATTGCATCACTTCAATTGTCCCATCTTATTAGCTGCAGTCAATGTTTGCAGCAGCGCAGATGTGCGTACCGCTACTGTTATCCACGAATTGCCCCGAATCATCTACGCAGACGCTGTTCGTATCATCGCTTTTAAGCGAAGCTTCGATACAGAAAGCATTTGCGTCCGAGAATGATGAAATATCGGCTGTGGTAATGCCTTGCGCTTGTGCCGTGTCCGCCACTAAGGAAGTAACGGATTCGGCTGTGTCGCCGGCGCAATCAGCGGCCGTGCCGCTCACACACGTTCCGAAGGCAGTATACGTCGCACCCGGTTTGGTTGCCGTGGCCGCGTCATAGTGTACCTCGGCCAGTGTCCTTAATTGGCCAATGTTTGATTTGACGCGGGCGTCGTTGGCTTTATCGCGGGCGTTACCTAGAGCAACCAGCACCAAAGCCGCCAGAATACCGATAATGGCTATTACAACCAGCAGTTCGATGAGTGTAAAACCTCGTTTATGCTTGTTCATATACACTCACCTCCTTTTAGGACTGTCGTGTCGTGGTGAAGGATAAACATCGCGTTCGACTTCCGATTCATTATACAACGTTCTTGAGAATTACAACACCAGTACAAGGTTGTAAATCGGCAGCAAGACCGCCCCAACGACAATCCCTACCCCTGTGCCTAAAACGACGATCAGAATGGGCTCCAGCAATGTCGTCACCGTCTCCAGCGTGCTTTCCACATCCCGTTTGAAGAACCGGCTGGCCTCGGCAAACGATTTGCCGATCTCACCGCTGCGCTCCCCCACACCCACCATGGCGGTCAACATGGGAGGGATAAAGGGCTCGTGCTGCCAAACATAGGAGATTGAAGCGCCGTCCTTAATAGCCTTGACCGTATCATCAAGCGTTCGCTGGTAGACACGATTGCCAACAGCTTCTTTGGCTAAGGCTAAAGATTCCAGTACCGGAACATCGCTGGAAAACAGCGTATGTAATATAGAAGTTAAGCGGGCCAGGTACAGCTTCTGAAAAAACGTGCTCATGACCGGCAATTTGAGCAAATAGGTACTTACCGTGTAGTGTCCTTCCGGCGTTTTCCAGTAGGAGTAAAATATCCAGGCGATAACAACGGCAAAAATAACGATGCCAATCCAATACGCCTGCAAAAACTTTGTCATAGCCAGCAGCACAACGGTTGGCCAGGGCAAGGGCACACCCGCTTCTTCAAAGATTGAGACAAGCTGCGGCAGGACGTAGGTAAACATGATAAAACTCATGATGACTACGAGTGTCAACACAAAGACCGGATACAACAGCGCGCCGCGGATCTTCCGGACAAAAACATAATCCTGCTCCAGATAATCGGCTAAGGTGTCTAATGACTCACTCAACCGGCCGCTGACTTCTCCGGTGCGGATAACACCAAGCAGAAACGGATTAAAGGATTTTTCATGCTTGCTCATGGCATTTGATAAAGACTGGCCGGATTCCACATCATACGCCATTTCCTGCATGGTTCTTTTAAATCCTCTTTTCGGCACCTGCTGCTCCAGCGACTGAAGCGCTTTCAGTATTGGCACACCTGCCCGGATCATGGACGCGGTTTGCCGCGTGAAAATAATCAGGTCTCTGGCTCCTAACGCCCGCCCGCCGATTTCTTTTTTCCAAAACGGAAGGGCGGCGTCGGCGATAATCTGCACAGGCACCAGGCCATGAGACCGCAGTAAGCTGCCGGCCCGTTCTTCAGTAAGCGCCCGCAGCGTACCCTGCAACATTGTACCGTCCTGCTGCCGCGCTTTGTATGAATATTTGGGCATTACACGATGTGAAAAATGTAAAATGCTGTTATCTCGCCAGCCGTTTCGTAGCGGAGAAATACGGCCGGGCATCCTCAAGCTTGACCGCCTCGGCATCGACTAAACCCTGCAAGCTGGCGTCGAGCGTCTGCATGCCGACATCCGAACTAGTTTGAATGATACCAAGAATCTGGTGCACATTACCTTCGCGAATCACGTTGCGGACGGCCGTTGTAGTAAGGAGAATCTCAATTGCCGGAATGCGCCCGCCAGCCGTCCAAGGCAACAAGCGCTGGGAGATTACTCCAGATAAGGCATTAGCCAGCTGCGACCGCACCTGGCGCTGTTGCTCGGGGGGGAAGGAGTCAATGATACGTTCAACTGTTTGTGCCGCATCGTTGGTATGCAACGTCGCGAAGACTAAGTGTCCGGTTTCGGCCACGGTGAGAGCGGTCTGCATTGACTCAAGATCACGAATTTCACCAACCATGATGACGTTTGGATCCTGGCGCAGAGTGGAGCGTATGGCCGGGGCAAAGGAGATGGCATCATGCCCGACTTCACGTTGATCGATGAATGAAAGTTTGTCCGTAAAGGCGTACTCAATCGGATCCTCGATGGTAATGATATGTTCGCGGCGGTTTTGATTAATATAATCGACCAGCGCGGCCAGCGTGGTTGATTTGCCGTGTCCGGCCGGACCCACCGCCAACACAAAGCCCTGCTTCAGTTCGGCAAAATGAAGAACTTGCGGGGGCAAATGCAGATCCTCTACCGTTCGTATCTGCGTCGGAATAAGACGCAACGCGGCGGCCGGCTGCCCGGAGTGATAAAAAATATTTACGCGGAAGCGCGGTCCACCCGGCAAAGCATAGGAAAAGTCAGTTTGCCGATCTTGGTCCAGACCAGCGGCTGCTTTTTTGTTTTGTCCCAGTAAATGATCCATCATTTGCTGGGATTCCTCGGCGGTTAGTTGAGTATTTCCCACCGACTGCAGCTGTCCGTCTATGCGAAAAATAGGAATGCGCCCGACGCTAACATGAATGTCAGATGCGCCTACTTCTTGCGCCTCGCGTAATAAATCATCGATTGTTCTCATAGGTGAAGGAGACAGCGGCCGCCGAATCAGCTGCCAGATGCTACGCGTCTTTAGGCTTGTTGTCCAGCAGTTTCTTGATTTTGTCCACGACTTCTGAAGGCGTGTAATGAGCTTTTATAATGTAATCGTCAGCGCCCAACTTTACGCCGCGCTCAACATCGGGCTTCTGGCCTAAATTAGTGAGCAAAATTACAGGCAGATGTTTTGTCCGGGACTCGGCCCGCAGCGCCTCCAAAATTTCAAAACCGTCTTTCTTGGGAAGGACAATGTCCAACAGCAGAAGATCAGGCAAAGGATCTTTTTGCAGGTGATTCCAGCCCGCTTCCCCATCCTCCTTGACCTCCACTTTGTATCCCAAGCTGGTGAGCTTGGTTTGATACATACCGGAAATAAACGAATCGTCCTCAACGAGCAAAATCGAGTGGGCCATAAATATACATAGTTACATTTCTTGAGCTGTAGCCTTTTCGCTTTCCGAAGTGACCCGAAGCACGTCTTCCACCAGCACCTGTCCCAGCAAAGCCTTTACTATCCCATCCTGACGCATCGTGATCATCCCCTCGCCCCTGGCTACATCAAGCAGTGTATCATAATCGGTTGCCTCAGTCATGGTAGCACGCATACGCTTGGTAATAGCCACGACTTCGAAAATGCCGAGGCGGCCGATAATGCCTTGCTCTTGACAAGCCGGGCAGCCGGGACTTTCGTACAGCACTTGGGGGTTTCGCTGGTTGTCATCGGTCAGGAAACGCTCCGGGATCCCAACCAGAATTTCAGATATTTTTTTCTTCAGGCTCGCCGAGAGCGGGATTTCTTTCTTGCATTCCTGACACAGCTTGCCCACCAGCCGCTGCGCGGCCAGTAGTCGCAGGCTGGCTGACAGCAAAAAGGGTTCTATTCCCATATCAACCAGGCGCGGAATAGTGCCGATCGCATCATTGGTATGTATGGTCGAAAGAACGAGGTGGCCGGTTAAGGAGGAATGCACGGCCAGTTCAGCGGTTTCCTGGTCGCGAATCTCGCCGACCATGATAATGTCGGGGTCCTGGCGCAGGATACTGCGCAGTCCAGAAGCAAATGATAGGCCAATGTCGGGATGCACTTGCGTTTGGTTGACTCCTTCAATTTCATACTCGACTGGATCTTCCAGCGTCACAATATTCACATCAGGCGCATTCAAGCGCGACAGAGCGGCAAACAAGGTCGTAGATTTGCCCGCGCCGGTGGGACCGGAAATCAAAATGATGCCGTGCGGTATTTGCAGTGTGTCGACAAACGTTTTTTGCATGGTGCCGCGCAGTCCCAGCTCGTCAAAAGACGGAGCGCCCGCGGATTTATCCAGAATACGCAGCGCCGCTTTTTCGCCGTATGTGGTCGGCATGGTTGCCACCCGGAAGTCATACGAGCGGCCGTCTACCGTAGCGGAAAACCGGCCATCCTGCGGCAGGCGCGATTCATCGATCTTGAGATTGGATAAAATCTTGATTCGAGAGATCACCGCGGAATGAACCTTGAGCGGTAACAATAATGAGGTGTGTAAATTCCCATCGATTCGATACCGAACCCTCAATTCACGCTCGGTCGGTTCAACATGGATATCAGACGCGTGTCCTTCAATCGCATGCCGGATCATCACCGCCACTACTTTGGTGACCGGCGCTTCTTCCATGACCCGCTCAATATCCTGGTCGCCTTTGCCGACTACTTGTTCTCTGGCCGCCTCGAGCTCTTGCGTAAAATCCTGCAGGGCCCCGCCGATCTCGGCCTCCGCCTTTATCGACCCGCCCAGGGCATTTTCCAGCGCTTCTGAAGAGGCCAGATACACCTCCGGCGCCAGTCCCTTGCGCTTGGCAATAAATTTTACAGCTTCTTGCGCCTGGAAATCCTCCGGTGATTCCATGGCCAGGAGCAGCTTGTTATCGCGGATGTCAAAGGCGATAAAGCGGTATGTTATGGCAGCCTTGCGCGCAATATCGCGCATGGCTTCGTTGTCTCCCTTGACCTTGGTTAAATCGATATATGGGATGCCGAGCATCTCCGCTCGCACTTGTGCCAGGGCTTCAGGGAACACAAGCCGCTCGGTTTTGATGACCTGTTCAACGGTGATGCCTTCGTTCTCGGCCCGGTTTTTAACATGCTCAATATGTTCGGGCTTCAGCAGTCCGCGCTTCAACAGCAGGTCTAAAAGTTGTTGCTGATCAGACACAATGAGCCATACTGTTACGGTTATTAACGGGCGGGCGGGCGGTTATGGGAAAGACACCCTCACCTCTTGTGCTCCTATTCGCCACGATGCAGGCCTGCTCCTTAAAGAAACGGATTCGCCTTCCCTGTTATGGCCGGCGGCTGGACCGGCAATAATCCGCTTTGTAATAAACCCGCATTCAAGGCTTGGTAATCAGAGCGCTGCAGCACCTGGAGATTGAAACTATCGCCGCCGCTCCCTCCCGGCGGAGCGGGAACAGGGCTGTCGCTTGGTGTTTCTGGTATGCCCGGTGCCTTCCCCGGCAGGAAAAACAAGGCAGCGGCACTCACAGCAATCACTACCAGCAAGACAACGGCCAGAAGAAAAATCATATTTCGTTGAGAAGATATAGCCATACCCAGTAACAACTACTTGATCGCTTTGCTGCAAGCAAAGCGGCTAGACGAAAAGCAACTTAAAGTGATGTGTTGTGTGGCAAGATGAGTCATAGATAGTAGGGTAAGATTACGTGGCACTAGATCAAGTATTGTTACTGGGCCTATTACAATTCCGTTAACGTGTCACCTGGCTGCATGTAGAAAGTAACTGCAATGCTGCCGGAGATTTGGTCGGGTGTTTGTGTACTTCTCCTTACCGTCACATCTGTCACATCCATCAGCCGGGGTGATCGTTCAAGCTCGGACAAAAATATCCGCAGTTGCTGATACGAACCATGAAAATCAATCGTCATCGCCAGCGGGACGATATCCGGCGGTATGGACACAGCTTCGGCACGCGCCCGCTGTGCATTAAGCTGTGTTTGGACAACACCTGATGCGTTTGTGACTGTGTCCAATATGAGTCCGGCAACTTGTCCGCTTTGATGAATAATACGCAAGGCATCTTCAATACGTTGAGCCGCCGGTAACATAACGCCCAGTCGCTGTTCCTGGTCTTGCTGTAACTGCAAATCCGCGATTTTACGGTCAGTAGTACGCAGGAATTCTTGCTGTTCTTGCAATGTCGCAGTTTGGGCAACAATGGCATCACTTAGCTTGCTGATTGAGGCCACCTGTGGCCGCACCAGCGCGAAAACAGCCACAACACTGGCCAAGACAACACTGCTCAAGACGATGTAGGGCGAATTAATTGAAGAAAAAAATGCCATGGATGCGTCTTCTTATAATTGTTTATCCCGGCGTACCACGGTCGGATCGAACTTCAATTCTGCAGAGAAGACGTAACGGACGACAGCCGGTTGGTCTTCACCTTGGGCAGTTTCCTCTCGCTTAACAGATTGCAGGCTGCCGCTCGTGAATACGGTTTCGCGCGATTCAGTATTGACGAGACTAGCCAAGGTCACGGCCACTTGATCAATGTTAGGAGTAATGCCATCTAAACTAACCCGGCCTGTATCCTTGTTGACATCAAATAAAGTCAGCACAGACTCGGCCGGCAGAAGCCGTTCCAAGTCTTGCAGAACAGGCTCCCAGCTAATATGAGTTTTTAGAAGTGAATCCATCCCCTGCAGACGCCGCTCAAAGAGCCGGATACGAGAAGCATCGGGCTCAAGCTTGGCGATCTCGAGCTGTACCTGGCGCAATTGACTGTTGACCGCATCCAGAGATTGCTGCAAGTGCCTGGCGTAGAGCACGAGTCCCAACCAAATCAGGCTAAAAATAACAGCAATGCCGAGCGCCATGAGATAGAGCCGGCGACGGCGACGGCGTGCGGTGATAATAAACTGAGTTCCGGGAGCAAGATTAATAGTAGCCATACATGCTGGCTTTAAAGCATACGACCTTCAAAATTACCTTATCATCATAGCATGTCTGCACCATCAAGTCCTACCGACAACGCCGCGCAGTGCCAGGCCAACGGCCACGCCATAGGTCGGTCCCAGAGTCTGCAGCTTGGCCTCGAGCGCTTGCGGATATGATAAGCCCTTCCAGGGATTCCCGATTCTCGTTTGGTGTCCGGTAAGGCGGCTCCAATATTCGGCCAAGCCCGGCAGATTAGCGCCGCCGCCTATGAGCACAGAATGCTTAACCGGCGGCCGGCCTTCTTTTTGTTCATACAGGCGTAGCATCTTGAGGGCATGATCAACTTGCTTTTTGACAGCCATTTCAACCGCCAGACGTTGGTTGGCGGAGGCTGTTTCCTTCAAGCCGTGGGCGGCTTTAGCTTTCTCCGCTTCCGCTGGCGCGAGGCTGCCGGCTTCGGCGATGGCCGCCGTAAGGTCATGACCACCGTAATCAATGGCATAGGTGGCGCGCGGCGTACCATGATCAATAATATGAAAAGTAGTAGCGCGATCACCCATATCAGCCAGCAACGCGGTTTGCTGTGATTCGCCCAGCAGTGATCTTGCCAGTGAAAAGGTTTCTACCTCCAGGGCCAGTAAATGCAAATCGAGTTCTTTGATAACGCTGATATATCGGTTCACGATGTGTTTGGGTGCGGCGGTAATAAAAACTGGAATAGGCTCTTGCGCCCTGATAGTCACGTTCATGGGCTTAGCCTCACTAGCCGGTTGGCCTTCAGAATTGGCTAAAGCGTCTGTTGTCATGTGCGGATATTGCTCTGCCCGCCCCCAACCGAGAACCATTTCATCCAGATCGGCTGGAACAACATCACGCGCGGCAAATTGCACCGCCTTTTCCATTTCTTTGTCCGGGATCTGCGGCAATGAGATAACAGTTGAGAATACGGCCGTGCTCGGCAAGGCCGCAACAATGAGATCAGCGGACGTGCCAGCTTGCTCCATCATCCGTTTAATAACCTGCGCTGTTTTTTGCACCGCATCCTGTTCCGTGTACGCCGGATGAACCAAGAGATTGGACATTTCCGCCTGCCCGTAGGTTGCCACCTCAATCCGCTTTTTCCGATTGACCAGCTCAACCAGCTTTAAACTGGATGTACCCAGATCAATGCCCACACAGGAGATGAAACTGCTGAATAAAGCCATTACCTAGAAATTAGAAAATGGAAATCAGAAAATTGAGATGATACAGTCTATCATCTCTTCGATGCCTTGCAGAATTGCTCATATAGCTTCTCCCTCCATTGTCTCTTGCTTGTGTTACATCCGCATTGTAGCATAAAAGAACTATGTCATTACTGGCTTGGATAGTACTAGCAGTTGCCGTGATCGCTGCCTACGCGCTCTTTGCTTACAATTCGCTGATCCGCCAGCGCAATCAGGTTAAAGAAGCCTGGAGTGATATTGATGTGCAGTTAAAGCGCCGGCACAACCTCATTCCTAATGTGATCGAAACGGTGAAGGGGTATGCCCAGCATGAACGGCAAACGCTTGATTCTGTGACACAAGCCAGGACGCAAGCCATCCAGGCAAAAACACCAGCCGAGCAGGCCAAGGCCGAGAATATGTTAACATCAACTTTGAAAAGTTTGTTTGCTCTGTCCGAGCAATATCCGGATTTGAAAGCCAATGCTAATTTTCTTGAACTCCAGCGCGAGCTGGCGGACACCGAAAATAAAATCATGGCCGCCCGCCGGTTCTATAACACCACTGTGCGCGATTTCAATACGGCTATTGAATCGGTACCGACCAACGTTATTGCCAGCATCTTTTCCTTTAAACCGGCGGAATTCTTTGAACTGGAAGACGAAGCTGCCCGCTCCGTACCAAAAATAGATTTTGGGGGAAGCACAAAAGCTTAAAAGCACAAAAGCACAAACGTCCACATGGCTCCCAGTTTACAAAACACAAACAGCTGACCTTGGATTGAGCCAGTTCATGTTCCGTGTTTTTTGACATTGTGTTTTGTTTGGAAAGTTTGTAATTTGTGCTTTGTGGCTCTATGCCCTCCCTCTACCAGCAAATTTCCGCTAATAAGCGCCGCTCATACCTGCTCATCGGATTTGTCCTGGCCCTCGTCATCGGCGTCGTGGCGCTATATTCCTATGCGGTGCGCGGAGATTTTGTGCTGCCGTTCATGGCGGCTATTTTTGCCATTCCTTCTACCCTCATTGGCTATTACGCCGGCGATAAAATCGCTTTGGCCAGCAATCGTGCTCGGCCGCTGCCGGATGATGCTGCGCCAGAGCTTCACCGCCTCGTGGAAAATTTGGCCATTACAGCCGGCATCCCCAAGCCCAAGGTATATAGCATTGATTCGCCGGCATTGAACGCCTTTGCCACGGGGCGTGATCCTGAGCGCGCCTCGATTGCGGTAACCCGCGGTCTGGTAGAACATCTTGACCGCTCAGAACTGGAAGGGGTCTTGGCCCATGAGTTGGGCCACGTTAAGAATTACGATATCCGCTTTGCGACACTGGTCGCCGTCTTCGTCGGGTTTATCGTTATTCTCTCGGACTTATTCTTGCGGGCCACCATGTGGGGCGGCCTGCGCAGCCGGAATAGCCGCGAAGGCGGCGGCCAAATCCAGGCGCTCCTCGCGATTGTCGGACTTGTCTTGCTTATTATCTCCCCGATCATTGCCAAGCTCATTCAACTGGCTATCTCCCGTCAGCGTGAATATTTGGCTGATTCATCCGGTGCGATGCTCACTCGCTATCCTGATGGTTTGGCCCGCGCGCTGGAGAAAATTTCAGCTGGACCTCCGCTCGAGGCTGCCGGCAATGCCACTGCCCATCTGTTTATTTCCAATCCATTTAAAGGTCGCTCCTTTTCCCATTTATTTGCAACGCATCCGCCGATCGAGGAGCGTATACGCAGACTACGCGGCATGTAATACATTATCCGCTCACAACGTCCCGCCGCGCCCAAGCCCGGCCGTAGCCTTGAGGCGAAGGCGGGCCACCTGCAGCTAAAGGGAAGAAATATCACACATGCTTAGTTGCAATTAAGAGTTCCTGCTGCCACTGAAAAAATTCTGGATTTTATCCGGCGAGAACCCGCGGGAAGACAAGAACCGGCTAAGCCGCACCCGGTCATCTTTATATCGCAGATGCTGGCGCTGCCATCTTTGGGCAGCGGCTGCCAAAAACTCTTCCTCGGACTGCTTAGCCCATGCCTGCTCCATCGCCTCTTCTAGAAGAGGCGCAGCAATCCCTTTCTCTCTCAATTTAGCCTGCAGCCAGCGCGGCCCGACCGCTTTTGTGCGCAGCACACTCTCCACATAAGCCGCCGCAAACTTCCGATCATCGAGCAGGCCGCGCTCTTGTAACCAGGCAATGGTGGCATCAACATCTGCCGCCAAAAATCCCTTCTTTTTCAGTTTTGTACGCACCTCGGCCTCGGAATGATCTCGCCGGCTAAGGATAGCTTGCGCCTGATAATAAGGATTTTGCCGTTTGCCTTGCATGGTATGAATTATATCTGTATTAGTGAGAGTGCTAGCCCTTTATCAGACAATCAATACAAAATACTATGTTCAGATTATTGTGCGAAAGAGGTGTAGTAGCTGGTATACTGTACTATAGAGTATTATCTTTGTAAGACACGATAGCGATGGAATCACCAATTCAAGATAAACTCACCAGCCGGTTAAAGAACGTTCTGTCAGCAGCCTCCAATGTATCGCAGGAGCTGCGGCACCGGCATATAGGGACCGAACACATTCTCTATGGCATGATGCAAGAGAGCGGCTCGCTCTCATATAGCATCCTCAAAAAATTCGGCTTCACGCCAGAGTTCATCCGCACGGAACTGGAAGCCATGCCAAAAACCGGCAACTGGAAAGAGGAGCTCTCCAAGCATACGCGGGCAGCCTTTGAAAAAGGCGCACGCACGGCGTTTCAATATCACCATCGCTATATCGGCACCGAGCATATTCTTGCCGGGCTGCTTCATCTAAAAGATTCAACCGCTTATAAACTGTTGGAGAAATCGCCGGTTGATGTAAAGTCCCTTTCCCAGCAAGTGCAGCTCGTCCTGAAGAGCACATCTCATTTCCCCGACTTGTCCAGTTTCCTTGGCGGCTCCCCCGCCGGACTGGCGGCACAAGCTGTCAGATCTAAAACCAAAAGCAGTGTGGCTGATCAGCCGATCCTGCCGGAGGCAGCTTCGGAAAGCCTTCAGAAAAAGCAAAAGACGCCGGCGTTTGATTATTTCACCCAAGATCTAACAGCTTTGGCTGCCAAGGGAAAATTTGATAAAGTCATCGGCCGCAGCCAGGAAGTGGAGCGAGTCATGAGCATTCTGAATCGAAAGAACAAAAATAATCCGATCCTGATCGGTGAGCCGGGAGTTGGTAAAACTGCTATCGTCACCGGCTTGGCCCAGCGTATCGCCACCGGACATGTCCCCGTTAAGCTGCAAGGTAAACGGATACTCTCCCTTGATATGGCGGCGATTTTGGCCGGCACAACGTTCCGCGGTGAATTCGAAGAGCGTGTGAAAGAGCTTCTGCGCGAGCTGGAAGAAAATACCGACGCGATCCTCTTTATTGATGAGCTCCACACGATTGTCGGGGCGGGTTCATCCGGCGGCAGTTTGGACGCGGCCAATATGCTCAAGCCTATTTTATCCCGAGGTGAAGTCAGTGTCATCGGCGCCACCACCTTAGATGAATACCGAAAACACGTCGAGAAAGATGCGGCGTTAGAGCGGCGCTTCCAGCCTGTTATTGTCAAAGAGCCTTCCCCGGAAGAAGCCATTATCATTCTTCAGGGAGCCCGGGAAGCATACGAGCAGCATCATGGTTTAACCGTAACTGATGAAGCCATTAAGGCAGCGGTCGACATGAGCGTCCGTTATATCCCCGATCGGTTTCTGCCAGATAAGGCCCTCGACTTGATGGACGAAGCCGCCGCCACGCTGCAGCTGCAGATAGCCGGCACCGATGAGGCACAAAAGGCCCATGCTTTGAAAGCCGATCTGGAAAAACTGCGCCTGAAGAAAGAAGCAGCCATTGAAGCGGAAAACTACGAAGAAGCCCTGCAAGCGAAGCGGCAGGAAGACACTTTGAATGAGAAATTGGCCGAATACTCGAGGCAGGTTAGCTCCCGTGAGGGATCGAAGCGCCTGTCTATCAAAGCTGAACACATCGCCAAAATCGTCGCTGGTAGCACCGGCATTCCGGTTACGCGCCTCTTGAGTGAGGAAAGCAAGAAGCTAGCGAATTTGGAGGAAATACTGCGCAAGCACATCATCGGGCAGGATGAAGCCATCAAAGCGGTTGCCCGCTATGTGCGCCGCTCGCGAGCCGGGATTGCTAATCCAAACCGTCCGCTGGGATCATTTATTTTCCTCGGTCCGACCGGGGTGGGGAAAACAGAGACAGCCAAGGTGCTGGCCCGCGAAGTATTCGAAAACGAAGACGCGTTGGTGCGGGTTGATATGTCAGAACTTATGGAAGCCCACTCTGTCTCCCGCTTAATCGGCGCGCCGGCCGGATATATCGGCTATGACGAAGGCGGCAAGCTTACAGAAAAAATCCGCCGGCAGCCGTACTCAATCGTCCTGTTTGACGAAATCGAAAAAGCGCACCATGATGTACTGAATATTCTTCTGCAGATCCTTGACGAGGGCGAGTTGACCGACGCGCACGGCCGGACAGTTAATTTCCGGAATACCATTGTCGTCATGACAAGCAACATCGGCTCGCACGAGCTGGCCCAGCAGGCCCGCATGGGGTTTTCCATGCCGGAAGAGAGTGAAGTGCGCGACGCGGCGGAGGCAAAATACGAAGAACTTAAAGATTTCGTGCTCAAGGAGCTGCAAAATTACATGTCGCCTGAGCTTTTGGGGCGCATTGACCAGGTAATCGTCTATGCACCGTTGAGCCAGAAACATCTCGAGGTGATCACAGATTTGCATATCAAGGAATTGAAGAACTTGCTGAAGGAAAAAAATCTTAACCTGGAAGTTTCTAAAGGCGTAAAACAGGAAATAGCCCAGCGGGCTTTCGCTGAAGGCAAGGGGGCCCGGCCCATCAGGCGCGTGGTTCAAGAGTTGCTGGAAGATCCAATCGCCCACTCCATGATTAACAAGGAGCTGCGCGAAGGACAGATGATTCACGCCCGCAAAACAGGAAATAAGATTACCGTTACGCCCGTTGCGTCCGAATAGAAAATAATCAGCCAAAAATAATACGTGTAAGCCTAGCCGCTTTAAAAGACATTGGCTTAGGTTTGCTTGATGCGATCGCACCCGCCCGTTGCATTTCCTGCCTGCAGGAAGGCACTTGGCATTGCCGGCAGTGCCAGAACAACTTTCGCTATCCGCCACTGGCATGTGTCAGTTGCGGGCAAGTCCAGCCACGCGGCCTCACGTGCCATGATTGCCAGCCGCATATGCCGCTCACTGGCGCCATCAGCGCTGGCTCTTATCAATCTTTGCAGCTCAAGCGCGGCATCGGGTGGCTTAAATTTAAAGGGGTGCAGGCCGTTGCCGGCACATTAGCCGGCCTGGTGCTGCCGCAACTGCCTAAAATTGCTCCGCTTGAACTTCTCCAGGACAAGGCCGTGTTCGTGCCCGTTCCCCTGCACGCGCGCAAACTGCGCCAGCGGGGATTTAATCAAAGTGAGGATATCGCCCGAGCCGTAAGCTGGCAGACCGGCATTCAGGTTCACAACGTACTCGTGCGCCGCCGCTCGACCTTTTCCCAGGCAAAACTGCCGAATGAATTGCGCCGCCGAAATATAGACAACGCGTTCGCCTTATCCATCCCTGCTTTCTCTTTGCTCTCTTCCTTTCGCTGGATCATTCTCGTCGATGATGTCACTACTTCCGGATCAACCTTGGCCGCGGCAGCTTCAGTTCTGCCCCGCCTGGCCGGCCAGCAAATCTGGGGGTTAACAATTGCGCGGGGATAGCTTAGTCATACACGCCGCGGGTCCTGCCTGCGCAGGCCATAGCCCGCTTCGGCAGGCGTCGGCCTGTCCGCGTCTTCACCCCACCCAACTACGCCAGGGCTTCGCTGGGCTAGCTTCGCGCTGTGTCCTGCCGAAGCTAAAAGCGAAGGCAGACCACCCGCGGCCAACCGAGGATTGACTGCAGCACTTTGCTTTATTAAAGCTATAAAAAAGCCGCCGGGTGTTTCCAGCGGACCGTGACCCATGTGGTTACTGCGCTATTGCTTTCTCCCTGTGTCCGACCGTTTCGATCTTTCTGGCGTCAATGTCGTGCAGCACGAGCGTAATTTCCGCACCCTGCAATAGCCGGTGATGACGCAGCACGGTCAATGCTCTGCGCAAATTAGCCTCGTGCTTTTCACGTGAGTCGTTTTCACCATAGGCTTTACACCCGTGATGACCGCTTGCGTCAAAGTGATCAATAATCTGGACTCCGTCGAATACTATTCCGGCTTTTGCCAGGATATCGATTTCCTGAAAAACAGCCTGCCGAAGCACATCGCTGTCAACAAGAGCAAGTGACGCCCCGGGAACCGTCAAGTGATAGGTTTCTCCCAGTGTTTCCTCGAGAAACTTCAGAACTTCCGCGCGAGAATACCGCTTGTCGACACACAAGATCCTTGCGACCACATTGGCCATGTTTGAGCCTCCATATGGGTTAATAATAAATTGCTCACGTCCGTTGTTGTGAGCATTTGAACATATTATCCAAGAATTATGTCCTAGTCAAATATTCTGTCCGTTATTATTTGAAAATCAATGTTAATATCCGTCAATTATCTCTCATATTGACACTGGCACCCTCTTTCCCTATCATTAGATGCACTCCAATAAGCCCTCGCGGGCTTTTTTACATGTATCAAAAAACTGTGCCAACACTAAACAAAAAGCAACAGGAAGCACCCAAGCGGCCACCGGCTCCCATTATCCATGTGTGGGCGCTAGCCGGCGAGCTAGGGCTTCTGATAGTAATTCCGCTGCTTATTTTGCTGCTCATCGGCATCCGGATTGACCGCTGGGCCGGTACCACCCCTTTATTTATTATTGCCGGCCTGGTTCTTTCATTCCTTGTTTCTTCTGTCGCCATTTTTAAAAAAGTCCAACGTATCCAAGATAAAGAACTGCCATGAGTGCCTTACATATAAGTTTAGCCGCCGATCCCATTGCCACTATTGGACCAATGGCAATTACAAATTCAATGGTAGCGAGCGTTATCGGCAGCATTATTATTGTCGCTCTGGTTACTTCAGCTGCTCGCCGGTTAGCCATCCATCCCAACGGCACATTAGGACAAATGTTTGAAGCCGGCAGCGAGGCGCTGCTGGCGCTGATTGAGAAGGTAACAAACAATCGGGACCGGGCGATACAGTATTTCCCGCTGCTGGCAACACTGTTTCTCTTTATCGCCGTTAATAATTGGCTCGGACTGGTGCCCGGCTTCGGTACCATCACCGTGGCTACTACCCACGGCACGGCGCCGCTCCTGCGCGGGGCCACCGCCGATCTTAACACGACATTCGCGCTCGCCATTATCTCGGTGATGCTCACGCACATATATGCCATTCGGCAACTTGGCTTATTCACGCACCTTAAAAAATACATCAGTCTAAACCCGATTCTTCTTTTTGTGGGAATTCTGGAGTTCATTGCTGAAATTTCAAAAATGATCTCTTTTTCTTTCCGGCTATTTGGTAATATATTTGCAGGAGAGGTCCTGCTGGTTGTTATCGGGTTCCTGATTCCGGTGCTGGCGCCTCTGCCCTTCTTCATGCTCGAACTCTTCGTCGGATTCATTCAAGCGCTCGTCTTCACTACCCTGACGCTGGTGTTTCTCGTGATCGCCAGCGCTGAACACGGAGAGGATGAACACGGCCAGGCTCGTGATACTCCCGCCGTTAGCCACCCGGCGCCAGAGATAGCGTAAGTAATTAATTTATAATGTTAATAACTCTATGGAGATAGAAACCGTGAAAGAAATTATGCCCGGATTGACTATTGCCATCGGCGGCATGATGCCGGCGGTTGCAATCGGGTGGATGGGCAGCCGGGCCATGGAAGCCATCGGCCGAAATCCCGAAGCGGCCAGCAAGCTTCAGACAATCCTGATTCTGGCGATAGCCTTCGCTGAAGCCATCGCGATCTACTCGCTGGTAGTCGCTCTCGTTATCAAGTTTGTCTAGGTATTAAGGAGCACCTCATTCCGATCGTATGCTCATCGAAGCTGCACTGGCTGCGGAGCCAGCTGTTCGCTCGCCCGAAGGCATTGCGGCTTTGGGGCTGGATGTCCGCGGGTTGATTTTCCAAATCATCAACTTCGGCATTTTACTCTTGCTGCTTTACCGGTTTGCCTATAAGCCCCTACTGCGATTTTTACAGGAACGCCAGCAGACGATTGATGAGAGTGTGCGCACCGCCAAACAGATTGAACGTACCCGGGAGCTTGTTGAGGAGCAACAGCACACCATGCTCGCGCGCGCCCGTCAGGAGGCGGAAAAGATTATTGATAAGAGTGAGCAGCAGGCGCAGGCTATCCGCGAGCAAGCTGAAGTAACTGGTCAAACCGCGGCCAAACACCTCGAGGAACAGGCCCAGGCAACCATTGCCCGGGAGACGGCTGAGGCGAAAAAACAATTAAAGCAGGAAGTCCTGGAGCTGGTTGCACTGGCCAGCAGCCGCATTCTTATGGAAAAAATTGACGCGGCCAAAGACCGCGCGTTAATCGAGCAATCAGTGCGGGCAGCCCAGCAGCATCAATCCGCGAAATAACATTTATGATTGCCTATTCGACAACACAAATAGCCCGTGGGTTCATCAAGCTCATGGACAAATATCCGCGCAAAAAACTGATCGGGGCGCTGGCGCAGGAACTTGTCCGCCACCGCCGCCAAAGGGCGGCGGAAATTGTTGTGCACCAGATCGCGCGCCAGCTTCTCCTCCAGCGCCGTCACTTGTTGGCTGAAGTGGTCAGCGCTCATCCCCTGCCGGCCGCGGTTAAAAAGCAGGTATCCAATTTCCTGAAAAACCAGTCCGGAGCAACCGAGATATCACTGCGCACCAGGCTTGATCCGGCCCTGCTCGGCGGCGTGATCGTGCGCGCGCCGGGACTGGAGCTTGATGCTTCCGCTGTCCGAACACTTAACCGTCTGGCCATACTATGAAGCATGAACTTTCTGTATCCGAACTCACCTCTGAGCTAAAAGCGGCCATCAGTGAGATCAAAGAGACTCCGGAACTTACCAGCGTCGGCACCGTGCTGCGCGTCGGCGATGGCATTGTCTGGGTTGCCGGGTTGCATGAGTGCGGCTACAACGAGATGCTTTCTATTGAATCTTTCGATGGTGGTGATCCGGTGGCGGCGTTCGCCCTTAATCTTGAAGAAGATCAGGTGGGAGCCGTACTTTTGGGAGACGACCGGCGGATTCGCGCCGGCGCGAAAGTTACCCTCACCGGTAAAATTCTGGAAGTTCCGGTCGGACCGGCCATGATCGGACGAGTCGTGAACCCTTTAGGCCAGGCTGTTGATGGGTTAGCAGATATTACCGCCAAGCAAACCAGCCCGGTGGAAAAAATTGCTCCTGGTGTCATCACCCGCCAAGCAGTGAACCAACCGCTTATGACAGGGATCAAGGCCATTGATGCCATGATTCCTATCGGCCGCGGCCAACGTGAGCTCATCATCGGTGACCGGCAAACCGGCAAGACCGCCATCGCGCTTGATACCATCATTAATCAGCATCGCGAAAAGAGCGGCGTGGTTTGTATTTATGTTGCCATTGGCCAAAAGATGAGCACGGTTGCCCGCATCGTCGATCGTCTGCGCCGGGAAGACGCCATGGCCAATACTATCGTCGTGGCTACGTCAGCCGCTGATCCAGCCGCCTTGCAATATATTGCCCCATACGCCGGCTGCGCCATCGGGGAATATTTCCGCGATAACGGGCAGGATGCCTTAGTTGTCTACGATGATCTTTCCAAACATGCCTGGGCCTACCGGCAGCTGTCTTTGTTGCTGCGGCGCCCCCCGGGCCGTGAAGCCTATCCGGGAGATGTGTTTTACCTTCACTCCCGCTTGCTTGAGCGCGCGGCGAAGCTTTCGGCCGAACACGGTGGGGGCTCCTTAACTGCCTTGCCGATTATTGAAACGCAAGCAAATGACGTATCAGCCTACATTCCCACGAATGTCATTTCCATCACTGACGGACAAATCTATTTGGAAGCAGATCTCTTTTATCAGGGCATCCGGCCAGCCATCAATGTGGGCCTCTCCGTGTCGCGC
>CAYJWL010000008.1:0-32683 GCA_964373855.1 uncultured Candidatus Saccharibacteria bacterium | reverse complement strand
AAAACGCCCAACGAGATGCTAGTTTTAAAAGTGCCAAATGTGGTTGCCTAAAACATGTGCTGCCTATTTATATGTCAATCATTGACAACGTCTCCTTACTAATCTGTGGTAGGGCACATGGCCGGTCATCAACAATTTGTCAACATATTTTCCACACCCCCGCAAACATAAACAGATGCACATCTGTGGATAACTATGGTATGATGACAGGTGCTTTATTTTTCTTTTTTAGCTATTGCCCTTAGCCCATGAAAAAAGAGCAGCTCTGGAAGGCAGCGCTTGGCCAGCTTGAACTGCGTGTCAGCCAAGTAAACTTTCTGACGTGGTTTCGTAATACCAGAATTAAGCAGCAAAAACGCGGCGAAATTATTATTGAAACAAACTCACCCTTTATTTATGAGTGGTTATCAAAAAAGTACCGCTCTCTCATTCTAGAAATACTAAAAGGGCTCGATGTAAATATTAGAGATATTAGTTTTACGGTTGCCTCCCAGGTAGCGCAGCGCAAAGCGACACGCAAAAATATTCGGATCGTTGCCCATAAACAACGACTTCTCGCCTCCGCCGCGACACAGCCCTCGGCTCAGCCGGCGCGAACCATAACCGCCAGCCCCGCGGGGGGAGGCAACCACGGAACTATCCAGTTCAACCCAAAATACACGTTCGATAATTTTGTGGTTGGCCCCAGTAATGAAATTGCGCACGCTGCGTGCCGCGCGGTCGTCGATCGGCCCGGCGAGGCATATAACCCTTTGTTTATTTACGGAGGAGTGGGGTTAGGAAAAACCCATTTATTACAGGCTGTAGGCAATGCATTATTAGCCACCAATAAAGCGGTCAAAATTTTATACGTCACGTCCGAGCGATTTATCAATGAATTTGTTGTTGCCTTACGAGAACGCAAGATGCAGGAGTTTAAAAAAACCTATCGTGACCTTGATATGTTTATTATTGACGATGTGCAGTTTCTGGCCGGCAAAGACAAAACCCAGGAAGAGCTCTTTCATACCTTCAATAGTCTCTATGGCCAAAACAAACAGGTTATTCTAAGCAGCGATCGCCCGCCGAGTGCAATTTCCGCTTTACAGGAACGTCTTAGCTCAAGACTGGCGGCTGGCATGATTGCTGACGTCAAAAAACCCGACTACGAAACCCGCCTTGCCATCCTTGAGGAAAAGGTAAGCCGCAGTAATAAAAGTGCCATGATAGACCCCGCCGCTATTTCTTTTATTGCTAAAAATATCCAAAGCAATGTTCGGGAATTAGAGGGAGCACTTAATCGCGTTGTTGCTCACAGTGAGCTGCACAACCTGCAGATTACCGAGGAGTACGCTAAAAAAATCCTTCATGATTTAATTGATCAATCACAAAGGAAGACCGTCAGTACAAAACATATTATTGATATTGTCAGTGTATATTATAATTTATCAGCCGAGGAAATATGTGGTAAGCGCCGCAATAAGGAAATAGTCAGGCCGCGCCAGATTGCTATGTATCTTTTACGCCAAGAAAACAAAATGTCATTCCCCTCAATTGGAGAATACTTTGGCGGGAGAGATCACACTACTGCGATGCATGCCTGTGAGAAAATAGGAAAGCTTATCGAACATGATGAGGAGTTGGGTCAGGAAATAAATTTTCTTAAAGAGCGGTTGTATGTGTAATACCGCGAAGAGACCAGCGCGTACCAATAGAGGAAAACTCTTTCTATATTGTTGAAAATTTTGTCTCTTTTCCACACACTCATTCCCTTGTTATAAATTACGGGGATATATCTGCTTTTCTTTCTTATTTTTCCACATTATACACACGTACTTTATCCCCAACTTTCCCCTACGACCGGTTTCTTTATCAGGCCGATATTCCAGCTTTTCCCCACTATTCTTTCCCTCTAATACAATTACTACTACAATAGGTTAGATGTATATATGGAGTTCACTTGTACACAGGAAAATCTCTTACAGGGACTAAGCCAGGTTGTCCCTGTTGCCGGCCGAAACACACAACTGCCAGTTCTTCAACATGTTCTACTGCAAGCGAAAAACAGTGTTTTACACCTCACTACAACCGATCTTGAAGTAGGGGTTCATACAACAGTTGGGGGGAAAGTAGGAGGGGAGGGTAGTTTTACAGTGTTAGCCAGAAGTTTTCTTGAATATATCCAACAGCTTCCCACCGCTAATCCAATACATCTTCATAAGGAAGCCGGGGGTATGTCTGTGAGTACTGAAGGATTCAGGGCGCAATTTACAACAGCTGATGCTGATGACTTCCCCCTCCTGCCGGTGGGTGGTAAAAAAGCTGTGATTGAAATTAATGCACCAGTGTTCACGCGTGCCTTAGGTCGCACTATCTTTGCGGCTGCCCGGGAGGAGACACGCCCCGAAATCCGAAGCGTCTTTATACACGGCGGAGAGGGAAAACTACACATTGCCGCCACTGACAGTTTTCGCTTGGCCGAGGAAATTATTCCGCTTGAGGGCGACCAGGCGCTTTCACTTCTTTTGCCCCTGTCTTCAGGCCAGGAGGTGGTGCGGTTGTTTGGTAACCAAGACTCTATTACTATAACCCCTCAAGAAAATCATGTGTTGTTTACCGGTGGAGGAGTTGAGTTGTCCTCGCGATTGATTGATGGCCATTATCCAGATTACCAACAGATAATTCCACAGACCTGGAAAACGCGCTTGATTCTGCCGACGGAGGAGTTGATTCGGGCGCTTAAGACCCTGATGGTGTTTCTGCCGCGTGATTCGCGCCGGGTACAGCTTGATATTAAACCTAAAACAGGGACAATGACGGCCCGGGTAAGCGGGAGTGAGGCCGGTCAAGGCGACGTTCAACTCGAGGGCGAAATTGAGGGCGAGGCCACCCAGGTTCTTGTAAATATTCAATACCTTGTTGAGGGGCTGCAGCATATTAATAGTAAGGATTGTGAGATGGCGCTCCAGGGCGTGCAGGACCCAATCACGTTTCATCCAGTTCAAGCCGACAGGCAGTACGTGTATGTTGTTATGCCAATACAAGCACAATAGAGAAATTTTAAGTATCAGAGGCAACTTTCTCATACTCCATGCGCATTCATTCACTCTCCCTGCATAATTTTCGCAATTTTGTCCGCGTTGACGAGGTGGGTTTTCCCGCGGCGCCGCTGCTGGTTGCGGCGGCGCCGAACGCTACCGGCAAGACCAATTTTCTGGAAGCTATTATTATGCTGCTGCGCGGGAGATCTTTTCGGTCAGCCAACGAGGAGTGCGTTACTTGGGGAGCAGATTATTTTTTGGTTCAGGGAGTAGTGGAACGGGAAGAAGTTAAGGTGCGGTTGTCGGCGCAGTACCATACTCCATCGCGAAAGCTGCGCATTGAGGAAAACGGCGCACCGGCCTCCCCGGTCACGTTCTATTCCCAGTATCCGTATATTCTATTTCTGCCAGATGATGCTTTTATGTTTGATCGTGGGCCAGCGGTCCGGCGCAACTTTCTCAACACAACTCTTGTGGCTTCGTCTCATTATTTGTCAGCCGTCGTCCAATATCACCGCGCCTTGCGCCAGCGCAATGCTGCCCTGAAAGCTGCGCAAAAAGCCAACGATCTGGCTGCCTGGACCGAGCTTTTGATAAACCATGCCACCCTTGTGTGGTCGCACCGCGAGGGGCTGATCAAGTACTTAAATGGCCGGATAAACGAGCTCTATTATGAATTGTTTGGTGAACAGCGCCATTTTGCGGTGCAGTTTGTGCCCGGGTCTCCTGAACCGGAAAATTTTAGCCGCCACCTGAAAGCTGCTTGGCCGCACGAGAAGCGTTATAAATATACCTTGTATGGGCCACATCGGGACGACCTGCAGGTGTTGGTTGATGGTCGGCCCGCTACAGCTGCCTTATCGCGCGGGCAAATCAGGGGACTGGTTATTGCCTTAAAAGTGGCCGCTTTCCGGTTTGTGAAGCAAGTTACCAAACAGGAGCCGCTGCTTCTTTTTGATGAGATATTAAGCGAGTTGGACGAATCTCGCCAAGAGGCGCTCCTGCACCACTTGCCCGCCGCCCAAACTCTGTTGACGTGCACCAGCCTGCCTGTTGGGATTGGCCGGCGCGAAGGAGTCCATTTGTTAGATTTACGCAAGATTATTCGAGAGTCCACCGGGCGACGCGCGGCCACCTCCGCCGGTGCCGTCAAGGTCACAGCCGAGGCACAAAGCGAGCCAGTGCCGGTGCGTTCGTAGACTAAGGGTCGCCGCCGTTGCGTCTACCGGCCGGCGGCGGGTATGATGGTAAACATGTTTCAGCCCCTATCATCCCTTTTTAGCAATCGGGAAAAACTTACGTGGCAGGAAGTTGATGTGCGATATTTTATTCAGGATTATCTGCGGCGGACGATAAAGAGCGACCAGGTGTTATGCCAATCAGTGCAGGCCGGCCGGGCGGTGGTTTGGGCCGCCTCGCCTGTATTACAACAAGAAATTAGGCTGCTTGAATATGATGTGCGCCGAATTGTTAAGGCCCATACAGGCTATACTCTCTCAACTATAAAGGTTCTGTCTTCATAAGGGGCGCTATGGCAAAATTAGTTGTTGATATTGAAACGATCGGTCAAAACTGGGATGATATTGATGTCCTCACCCAACAGGCGCTCACGAAGCGGATCCAAGAAGCTCCAGGTACCCCTTTATACTCGGCGGCGGTAGAAGAAGTCAAGCGGCAGCTGGTCTTCTCTCCCCTGACAGGTGAAATAGTCACCATTGGGCTGCTCGACGTAGAAAAAAATCAGGGCGTCGTGTACTTTCAGACACCGGGAGAGGACAGGCCAGACTTTACGGAAGATAATATTACCTACAAACCCCTGACTGAGAAACAAATGCTGGAAAGTTTTTGGGGTGGCGCGGAGCGCTATCATGAATTCATTACATTCAATGGTCGCCAATTTGACATTCCCTATATCAACGCTCGCTCGCTCATAAACAAGGTCCGGGTTCGTTTGGATCTAATGTCTAACCGCTATCTTAACAAACAGTGGGGCAAGGCGCAGCATATTGATCTGTATGACCAGCTCGGCTATTACGGCGCTGTCCGCCGGTCCGGAGGCTTGCACGTTTGGTGCCAAGCATTGGGTATCCCCAGCCCCAAAGCCGACGGCGTTGCCGGGGAGGATGTGGGTTGGATGTTCAAGGAAAAAAGGTTTGCAGACATTGCCCGCTACAACGCCCGGGACCTGGCTGCTACCAAGCAATTATACGAATACTGGCAAGAATATCTGCGGCCTTAAGACGCTTGATTTTATTCTATGGTCACGTGGTGGCGGGCTGATTCAGTGAAATTTCCTGTTTTATCGTAGGCAATAGCATACACGCGGTAGGTGCCGGGCCCGGGGGAATCCTCCCAGGTTACCTCGTAGCGATTGGGGGCAGTGGCAGCAACGTGCGCCGTGCGGCCAATGCGGCGGGCGCCAGAGGCGCCGGTCTTATCAAACAGCACGTCAACCGCTTCGATGCCGCTCGGGTCAGTGGCGGTCACCTTGATTGTTTGCGGAAAGTTTGTCGGGGATAGCTTAGCGTTATCAGCTGGTGTGTGCAGTGTAACCTTCGGTGAGCTATCGTCTGGGTTAATAATAAAGGTGCGATGGGCCCGGCCGATTACATTATCCTCGGTAATTGCCAGCACCAGCAGGGTTTTGCGGCCAGAGAAATTATCGGGAAAGGACAGCGATGCTACCAGCGGCTCGTCTGGCTTGCGCTTAGCTGCTTCTTGCCCGTCGATCAGGAAGCGCACCTCGCGCAGCGGACGGTCTGATGCAACTTCGACTTCGATAGTGACGGGACTCTTCTCTAAAACTGTCGTGTTGGGTTCAATAATGCGCACACGGGGCAGTTCGTCTTCGTTCCCGACGTTGCAACTCGGCACGGGCAGCGAATCGGTGTACAGGGGCTCTTCCGGATTAGATTTTACTTTCTCGTTGTGTTTGGCGCTCCAAGCCGCCGTGGCCGCCTCCCAGCGCTCGAATTGCGGATCAGATTCGGCGTCAACTGGCGATGGGCCGAGCGGATTGTTGCGTTGTACGTAGAAAAGTATGCTATGAAGTTCTTTGAACGTCCGCGGCTCGCCTTGGGAGGTGGGACATTCGGGTGTGTAGAAAGATTTTGTCTCTTCGTCCCATTTACCCTTCACTTCGGGCATCTGCCCGCGCAGGGCTGCATGTGGGATATCGCGCAGGGGTTCCGGTTTCGTAAACTGTTCGACGGTGGTCCCTTCAAGCGCGCGCCTCATGAAGGCGTTCCAAATTGGCCCGGCGGTTCTCACGCCGTCAGAGCGACTGCCCATGGGAGAATTGTCGTTATTACCCGTCCACACACCAACCGCCAGCGAGGGGGTAAATCCGGCAGTCCAACCGTCACGATAATCTTGGGCGGTGCCTGTTTTGGCGGCCACGGGCCGGCTGCCCAGTTGCAAGGGACTGCGGGCGCCGAATATGAGAGAGCGGGCGTTGTTATCAGAGATAATGTTGGTGACGAGCCGGGCAATTTGGGCGTCTAATACCTGGTTACCCGCCGGCTCCTGTTGCGTAGCGTCGAACAGTATTTCGTTGCTGTCTTCAACCTTGAGAATGGCGCGGTGCGGGTAGCGCACGCCGTCGGTCGCGAACACACCGTAGGCCGAGGTGAGATCGAGCAGACGAACCTCACCACCGCCTAACACAAGTGAAAGCCCATACCGGTCGGGATCATTGAGCGATTCCATACCCATGCGCTGGGCTAGATCAGTGCTTGCTTTAACCCCGGCCAAATACAGGGTTTGCACGGCGGGGATATTGAGAGAGTTGCCGAGCGCCGCCCGCATGGTGACTGGCCCACGCTCTCCCTTATCATAGTCCTTCGGCTTGTAGCCGCGCCCAAAATCAGTTTCGGCGTCAACTAATATAGTGTCGGGGGTGTATCCTTTAGCAAAAGCAGCCGCATAAATAAATGGCTTAATCGAGGAGCCGGGCGAACGGTGGCGCACAGCTACGTTGACGTTGCCGTCAATGTCTTGGTTAAAATAATCGAGCGAGCCGGCCATGGCCAAGATGTCGCCGTTTTTGGGATTAATGGCCACAAGCGAGGCATTTGAGGCACCTAGGCTGTTCAGGTTGGCGCTAGCTTCTTTGAGCACCTCTTCGGCCATGAGCTGCAGGCGGGCATCGAGGGTGGTAGTTACTTTTAATCCTCCTTGGTCCACGACGCGTTCGCCATATTCTTCTTCCAGCAGTTCCTTGACATAAAACACAAAGTGCGGCGCGCCGATAGACTCTTGCGGCGGCCGAATGGTAAGTTCCTCGCGCTTAGCGCGCTCGGCTTCGTCGGTTGAGACCATACCCAGCCCGACCATTCGATTCAGAATATGTTCCTGGCGGATCTTGAGATCTTCCAAACGGGAACCGTGCGGCGAATAGTATGTCGGTGCTTTTGGCAATGCCGCCAAGATAGTAGCCTGGGCCAGTGACACGTTTTGGGAAGATGTACCGAAGAATGTCTGGGCAGCCGCCTCTACGCCATAGGCCCGGCTGCCGTAGGGAATGGTATTGAGATACATTTGCAAAATATCATCTTTGGAAAAGCGTTGTTCCAGCTCGAGGGCGAGAACTGCCTCCTTGGCTTTCCGGCGCAGTGTGCGCTCAGAGGTGAGGATGGAATTTTTAATGAGCTGTTGGGTGATAGTTGATCCTCCCTGCACGCGCTGCCCGCTCAATGGTTTTAAGACGGTGCCGCGCAGGATGCCTTGCCAATCAAGCCCATTATGTTCATAAAACTGATCGTCCTCGGCGGCCAAGGTGGCTTGAGTAACGTAAGGCGAGACGCTTTGCAGCGGAATAATCGTGCGGCGAACCTCGCCGATTTCATAGAGAAGATGCGTGCCGCTGGCATCATATATCTTGGTCGATTCTGTTAACTGGCTGTCGCCAATGTTTTGCGGGTCGGGCAAATCGCGGCTCCACCAAATCACCGTGCCGGCAACCCATAGAAAGATAATACCAACGGCGGTGAGCAGCCGAGGCAGAACATGTCGGGAGAGGAGAAAGCCTTTAGCGCGCTTGATAAGATGTGGTGGTCGCTTATAGCGTCGTGTGGGCATATTATTTCGTTAGGCTAGCTTGTGGCGCACTATTGTGCTGTTCCCACATGGCCGTGTCAAGTATTATACCAGCCCTTGAAGTATTGCGGCTGGCTTACGTCGCACTAGGTGTCGTAGCCTTCATTTTACTGGGATTGACAAGGAATCCCTTAAGGTCGCGTCGGCCTAGGATCATATCATATTTCATGTGGCGCCGGTCAGCCAAAAAGACTTCCGTAGAAACCAGGTGATCCCGGACACTGAGCTGAATGGCTACAACCGGGCGAGTTTGCTGGCCCAGGGCGCCGCGGACATCGCGGTGGTGAATAACCGGTTTATGCAGACCGAGTTTTTTTGCTAGGCGCTGATCGATAGTTGTGCGATAAGCACCAGTGTCTACCTTGGCCAGGACCACATGCTGTCCGTCCTGGCTGTCATGCAGCGTCACTTCTTCTTCTACGCCCAACACAGTCCGGCCAGAGAAATCCTCAATTTCTTGTTCAATATCGGCGCCGAAAAGGTTCTTAGCCAAGCGGATCTTTTTTTCTAGGCTGTTCATCTTCAGGCCTTCGACCCGCCGCAGGCGCGCGCGCAGAGGGGCGAGATTAGCATATTGAATATCGAGGCCGGGCCGGGCATTAACTTCCAGTACGAGTGGGCCGTCGTCTCTGTCAATCGCGATATCAACGCCGACAAAGTTTAGGCCAAGCACGGAAGCTGCCCGGGTAGAGAGCAGCAGCACTTGATCCCAAAAAGGAATGCGAATACCCGACGGACTTAGCCGGCTGCCGGGCAGGTAGTCAATGGTATGGCCGCGGTAGATGGCGGTGGTGGTAAGACCCGTTGATATATCTAGGCCGACACCAATGCCGCCGGCGTGCAGGTTAGCCCGGCCGTATGATTCCTCTGTCGGCAGCCGCAGCATTGCCATCACCGGCACGAGGTTATACAACAGCACGCGAACGTCCGGCACTCCTTTGACTGAGTAGGCTTTAAGGTCCGCGTGAACCTTGACGCGCTGCTCAAAAAAAGCAGCATCAGGAACATTCCCCCTGGAGTAATTGCCATCCAAAATATCAACAATTTGGCGCTTCAATTCTGATATGAATATCTCTGATTTATCAGCTTTCACCCAATTGCCTTTTTTGTTGCGACCAAAAATAACGATAATCCCGCCGCCGCCGGAAGCCGAGGTCGGCTTAACGACAAACGAAGAAGGCAGCTTCGTCCAGCGAAAGCGTGCCAGCTCTCGCCGGCTTCGGATAATGGCAAAAAGTCGCGGGGTGGCAAGACCCTCTTTCTGGAGCGCACGCTTGGTAGCCAGCTTATTATTTGCCAGCCGAATCGCCTCCGGTGGATTTACCTTGGTGACGTAATGAAGGGTGCGGGCATTCATCCCCAGTATCTCCTTCCATTGCTTATTAAGGAGAATGGCCATCGGGTAATGAGATTAGTTATTAAGGCGTGTAGCGGAGAAGTTTGCGGAAACGGAAGTATTCAGTCAAGCGTAATCCGCTCCATCGGCCGAGCAGAATATTGATGGGGATAGTCAGTAAGACTACCTCGGGATACGAAATGATAATCGTCCGCAGGAGCTGCCAGCTGACGATGTAGTAGCAGACAATAGCCAGGGCCAATGTCCAGGAGGTTATAGTGAGCGCCTGGCGGGCGCCGGACGTAAACTGAACCGCAATAAATTCTTCCGCCAGTAGCGTTAAAATAAGAATGGGGAAAATAGAAAAGGACAGCAACGTCGTGCTTTTGGTTGAGATATCGAGGGCGAACAGGACCAGGATAGACAAGCTAACGCTTGTTAACACCAGTGCCATGCGGGGCAAATAGAGCAAACGCAGTTTGCGCAAAACGAGGCGGGTTAAGGTCCCGGCAAGCAGTACAACAGCAAACACCAGCAGGCCATACTGCAATCCTAGAACCAGGAAGCTTAAGGTTGTCATTGCTGGCGTGACAATACCGAAGGCTTTGATGCCGATAAATTGCCGGGAGACGGACAACATGGTCGCGATCACCGGCAGCATGAGAATGAGAGTGATATCGTTTATGGGCACGCCCTCGTTGACGAGGAAGTTGATGCCGAATGACATAAAATTCGTCGGGCTTAAGTCTTGAATCGCCCGGGCGGAGAATGTACCCAGCAGGCGGTGGGTGACCGAGGAGGCAATAACGCTTTGCTTGGCTTCATCCGCGGTGTGCGGTTCCAGCAATAAGTCCAGTGCCTGAGGTTTCGTGAGGAGAACGTACGCCGGCTGGAGCTGGTCGAACGCCGCTTGGGCGGTGGGCGCCAGTACGCCAAAAGGAGTCTCTGACAACATAATCACGCCCTTAGAACCAATTTGCCACTCCTCGGCCGATATCTCTTCAGCCTGGCGGATACGCTGGGCGAATGTAGAGAGGACGTTGGAGCCAACGCTGCCGGAGGTCCATGTGACGATGATATTAGTCTTGGCCAGCGCGTCTCGCGCGTTGATGAGCTGATTGGTGAGCTCTTCTTCCGCGACGACTTCCGGACCGCCGCCGCTGGCGCGCAGCACGAGCAGCAACAGGCCGCCTTTGGCAGCCTGTTGCTTCTTAAATTCTATGGCGTCAGGCGGTGTGCTGGCATCAGCCAGCAGCACGACTACGTGTTCCAGGACGGTAATATCAGCATTGGTTTCGGCGACGCCGCGGTCGGTTGTAATCATAACCTTAACCGTGTAGGTGCCAGGCTGCGAGTAGGCGTGTGTGGTTTTTTCTCCGGTGGCTTTAACGCCGTCGCCAAAATCCCAGAGAATTTCCTGAACAGCGACCTCTTCGGGCAGCGTAATTTCCGCGATGCCGAACGTAATATTTTTTCCCACAAACACTTGACTGCTGGTGCCGGTGTCAATTGAGACCGCCGGCTCGGCCGGGGTTTCCGCTTCCTCGGCAGCGGCCGGCAAAGCAAATAGCCAAGTTAGGATGACGGCGAATTGCAGAAGCGCCATCATAATGAACTGCTGACCGACAGCGCCGCGGCCAGGGCGTCGGCGGCATCGTCGGGTTGGGGAATTGTTTGCAGATGGAGCTGTTGCATGACGGCCGATTGCATTTGTTCCTTTGGCGCGGCGCCGTATCCGGTTAGTCGTGATTTAATTTGCAGGGGAGTGAGCGATTGTACAGAAATATGCTGCTTGCGCAAAATGTATATCAAGACCCCGCGAGCTTGGGCTGTCAGCATAGCCGTCTTGGTGTTCGTGCCAAAGTAGATGTGCTCAACCACCGCCATGTCGGGATGTGTTTCCTCTATAAGATTTGTGAGATCTTCAGCTAAGAGCACCAGGCGATCCTCGGTAGACTGATGAGCCGGGGTTGTGATACAGCCGCAGCGCACGAACGTATTGGTTGCAGACGTATCAATGACGCCATAACCGGTTCGTGCAATCCCCGGATCTAAACCCAAAACGATCATAGAATAGTCTCAATAGTACATGAGGTAACGTTGCCCGCCACAACGGCTAGCGCATTGGGTTAACGGCCATACCACATCATAGCTTAATAAAACCGGAACGGGCCAGTGTTTTACGGGCTGTCACTGTAGACGTTGGTGATATGCGGGATGCTGCGCAGCTCTGCCCGGAGTGCCTCTAATGCCCGGCGGTCAGCTTCCGCCAGGGGCACAGGGAAGGTTGGCTGCAGCGCCGCATTAAATTTCCATCTTACACTGTTTGGTCCGGCCAGGTTTCCCTTGTGCTTGATTAAGACGCTCCGCACCTCGGCGACAGTCCGCCGGGGGTTATCGGTCGCGGCCTGAATAAGGAGAGCGGCTCCGCCCGGACCAAACGCTTCGTACGTTACTTCCCGCAGCCTGGCCTGACTTTTATTCTGCAGCAGCCGATCAATGGTAGCCTGGGGCATGTTGGCGTGCCGGGCGCGGGTGATGGCGTCGCGCAAAGCGGCGTTCACCTTCGGATCAGATCCGCGGCGGGCCGCGCTTTGCAGCTCACGGGTTAAGCGCGTGAACAAGAGACTTTTCTTTTTATCACCTGCTTCTTTTGTGCGCTTGATGTTGTGCCACTTAGAATGGCCGGACATTGTGTATGATTGAGTAAGTAAATGTTTTTAGATTATTTTTTGCGGAAATAAATATTTCATACATTGGCATCTCACTGTGAATAAATACTTGCAAACACTCTAACAAATGTGAAGTCAGCATGGTAGGTTATTATATAAGGGGGAATGTACATTGTCGTGCACTCCCACATGGCCCGTAATTTTTTCCGGGGCGGAGGGATAATAGAATCATGGACCAGTATCCTGTATCAGAAGATCCGCGGCTTGAAGCCGATCTCCTGATGCAGGAGATCGAAGCAGTATTGGCGGATCCCGACTCTCGGATTGATCTCGATTTTTTGGTGAAGGCACTGCGAGCAGCACTGGCTGGCCATTGGCCGGATGAGAGCACGGGCGTGCCTTGCGGCACACTGACCTTTGGTTTAGTAGACACCGTGATTGATCATTCGTCACTGGAGCAGATGATCAGGGCTTGCCGCCTCACGAAAGTTGATAAAAACATTACGCCGGAGAATTTTTTACTGCCGTCCGGCGTGGCCCAAAAGGTTGACCTCTATGTGTATGATTTTGGTGATTTTGTGAGCGACCGCGAAGTCTTGGTTGAGTTCAAGAAAATGAAGCTGCGTCCGAGCTGGATCTGGGAGATGCTCCGCGCGGTCAAGCGTCAGCCTAATTTGCTGCATGGCATCGGTCATTTGGTTGCATGCAGCTCCCGCTGGAAAAATCCGGCAGACGGAATTGTCTACGTGCCGATCATGTACGAACATGGCATCCGGGCGTACGACCACTATTACCCGGAATACTTTCTGGACCTTAGTGAATTCGGGGGAAAGTATGATCGGGCCTATGCCAGTTTCCTGGCGGCCGATGAGGGGTGCGGCTATGATCCACACCGTGCTTCGTTACAACCGGTGCGGAAGCTCGTTGCTGTCTGACCCTGCGAAACGTTTGATTTCGCAGGGATTTTTTATAGAACCGCCGTTATAAGGAATCGTAGCTGCTGGTTGGCGCCCGGCTGGCAGAAATAGTTGTATTGGTTATCTTTGGCTCTGGTCCAAGGCTGATCATGCCGTCGCGGACATGCCGTAGTGTGCTGTTGGTGATGGCACAATGATCTCCCGAAGTAAAGATACCCAGGTTACCAAGCTCAATGGTGATGCTATCAATCCTTGCCTGGCTGCCGCCCAAGCAACTAATGGCTGGGGAAGCATAGCGAAAGGTTGCATGGCTGATTACAGAGCGGCTGGCAGGATTTAGAACGAGACCCCCCCAAACCCGGTTCTCAACATGTTCTTCATTGGAAGTAAAATGAACAGGCTCGCTGGCGGTACCTAAAATCAAGAGCTGCCCTTGTACCTTCAGTTGCCCGTACTCGTGAATTACTACACGGGTGCCGGCTTCAATGGTGAGGGTAGCATGTGCCGGTATCGTTGTGATGCCTGCCAGAATGACGGGATTATCAGCGCGGGTAAAGGTCATATCACGGTTAATGAGAGGCGGCAGAAATGTTCCGAGGGGGAGAATCGGTGTGTGGCGATCCGGCTCCGGACTGAAGAGCGGCCACAAGAGCCGATTATTCCAAAGCTCGATTTCGCTTTGCTCTACCAGGGCAGCTGCCGGCATGCCGAGCAGAATAATCGCCAGAAGAATGCTAGGTACATTGCGGAGCATAGGTCGAGATCATAAGTTCATATTGTCTATGATATCCCAAGTTTGGCGAAAAATGATTAAAGAAGAAGGAGAGACAGCGGGGGTGCAGCCGCGGCAAGGCCCGGCTTCATTATTGTTTTTCACCAAACTAGATACCCTTTATTTCCTTTAAGAAAACATAAATCCCGCCAAAGCGGGATACGGTTTATGTTGATGTTCTCCACGACCAGCTGTAGACAATGAGAAGGATTAGTGTCGAGGAGTAGAGCAGCCTCCCCCTAAAGGTGGGCCACTATACCCGATCTAGGCACTAACCCCACAAGGCCAATGTCTACAGTTGATTGAAGAGAACATTTAACTATACGGATAATCGTGCTTGATATCAACCCTTTTTTGTGTTCATTGAGGACACAGATTGTGTGCATAAAAAATAACCCCCGCAACCAAGCGTGGTTGTGGGGGTGTTGAAGGTGCGGGCAACGGCGGGTAGTTACCGACGCTTCTTGCGGCCGTGGTACCGACTCATAGACACCTGCGGCAGTGACCAGCGAATCACTGTCATGAGTTGATCCTCGATCTTCCGCCCGCCCGCCTCGTTTGGGCGGGGACGGCTGCGCTCAATCATTTGTTTTCTCAACTCGGCTCCATTCATGTTTGGCCTCCTTGGTTTCGTGATTTGATGAGATGGACAATTACCCTACACTGTTCTTTTTACCCTACTATACGTATACTGCTGGGCTCTGCCTGTCGTGGGTCAGGGATTCGTTCCCATCCGCCACCCGCGGTTTGGCGCTCAAACCAGACTTCTCGGAACAGCTCGCCATCCTCATTTTGTGGCGCGAGGCTGTCACCAAAGAGCGTACGGGGGAATTTATGTTGGAGGGCGGCTATGGAGACACCCTCCCAGACGACCCGTGGCTGTGCTCTCTTGGCAATTTTTGCCAGCGCCGCCCGGTGCCAGGTCTTGCACAGGACGCGGATCCTGGGCAGGAGTGCGATCTCATCAAGCACTTTTTCATAATGCTCGAAGTATCCCCACGCCTCTGCTCTCAGTCCTTTGTATTCCATCCTTCCTTCAAAGACGATCACGTCGCCCGGCCGCGGGTCGCGTAATCGCAGCGGGTTTCCCCGGAGCGTTTCATAGTCGAAAACCGGTACTCCTGTTCCCGCTTTGATGAGTTGGCCCTGACCAATATGAAGGAAGAGGGTTTGCCCTTTTTCTGTCGTGGCAAATCCATATCCTTTGGCAGGCAGGAACCTCTGAACCACTGCCGTTTGCATTGTATTCTCCTTGTTATAAGGGGTACTTGCCAATTCCAGAACGCGGTATCGTATCATGTTTACTAAACATTGTCAAATTGACGTAACGTAGGTTCAGTAGCTTGGAAACACCTAGTAAAGATGTGATTCATAGCCGTTTACAAACAAGCAACCACCATCAGGCTGTTGGGTACTGTTAGGGGTAATGCAGATCAAGTACCAGTGGAGAAGAGAGATTCAAACACAGGCAATAATCTGATCCTAACGATCCACAGTGGGACCTACCCAACAGCCTGATGGTGGTTGCTTATACACTTTGCTTTTGAAGACTAGTTGATTCACTAATCCTCACAAGAAAGTGGAGCATCCTTCGACAGGCTGTAGAACCCTCTTACCATTTGTACACTCGCTCTGCATGAGCGAGGAACTCGATCCCACCGTGTGAGGCGGTAACCGTTACCACTTTGGCGGGATCCCCAATCCTCAATGTTTCGTCAGCCAAACAGATCCGGTCCGTCGCCGGGCTGCGATGGCCAGGAGCAACGGAGACCACAACGACGTACACGCCGCGGGTTTCCTCGAGGTCTACCACCTGCCCGAGTTCGGATCGGGTCGATATGACCCGCAGCGGAGGTGCCGGAGCTGGCTCATACAATTTCTCCACCACACTCCTCGCACTCGCGACTGTCATAGTTTGGATCTCTTGCTGGTACAAGCCGGCAAAAAATCCTACTGTCCCGAATGCGACCACGATAATAAGATGTGCCCTTTTCATGGCTTTGTCCTTCTGTGCTTCTCCCCACCTGTCACCTAACCAACACAGTTAGGATCAAGTAGGACATACTTTTTCTCTCCCACCGCTGGCGACCAGCAGTACGAGACCACTGACACCGCCATGGGTGGAAGAGAAAGTGCCTCGCTTCGCTTTTGGAGGTAATGCCTTACCTGCAAAAGGAAACGAGGAACAAACTGTTGTCTGTTCCTCGGCTGGGTGAATCTTCCCCTAGCGCCTATTCCTTTAGACTTGGGGAAGCGAATGTGCTACGCGAGAATAAAATTTCCTCGCTATAAGAGCATCTCCCACCACTGTACCTTATAAAGTTGTAAGGTACATAGGTGGAAGATGCACATGGGAGTACGTGCATCTTCGCGATTGCTGCACGATCTGTACATAGCAGCTGCTGGTATCTTATCCCAGGTTGTGGCCAACTATGCCTCGTGCTATTCAGTTGTCAGTGATCTCTCTTCTGCTAGCGCAATTCTAGAAGTGAACACCTTCACGTCCAGTCAGTGCTAACAAAAAAAGGTTACGTGGCGTGCTTCTCGGTGGGGAAGAGAGGCATATCACATAACCATTTTTTTACCAGATCTTGTACGGCATCTGGTGTCTCTCGACCTTGTCGAGAATTGCCGCTCTCTTCTCTTAACTAAATGTATGTCGCTTGCCTGGAAGGAACATGCTCATTTACGAACAGCTCATGATATCATGTATGAGTAATATTGTCAAGCATAAGTTGTGGTAAGCATCATATTATAGCTTAATAGAGTCACTAAAATGTCTATATTGCGTCTCAAGAAGTAACTCCTCACTGCTCGGTAAGTGCTAGACATATTACAGCGCTGCCCGGCGCAATCCTGTGAGCGGGTTCTGCAGGCTTTTTGGCATGGTTCCCGCCGGCAGGCGGGACAAAAAGCCTAAGGCCTCGGAGCGCCGGGCCGGCGGGGCGAGAATGAGCGAACAGGATTGGGCTGGATGCGCTTTTATGATGAGAGTTAAGGAGTTACCTCAAGTTTCTGTTTGATACTTCTAAATACAGGGGTTCATGTATAATAGGCCTAGGTGGGGTTTAAATCTGACGCTAGGATTTTGCTTTAGATTTTTTCAATGAGCGAAGTGTATGGCGATTGAGGAAGCGAACACATCAATTGTGGCATCAACTTTGGTTACCGAGGACGAGTCCCTCGATGCTGCCCTGCGGCCGAAATCCTTACGGGAGTTTATCGGACAGCAGCCCTTAAAAAAGAGCCTGGCGGTGTTTCTGAAAGCTGCCAAACAACGCAACGAGCCCCTCGAACATGTGCTCTTGGCTGGGCCGCCTGGTTTGGGTAAAACCAGTCTCGCCCATATTATCGCCCGAGAGCTTGGCTCAAACATCCGCGTTACCTCCGGCCCGGTGCTCACTAAGGTGGCCGACCTGGCGGCCATACTTACAAACCTGCAAGAAGGTGATGTGTTATTCGTTGATGAAATTCACCGCTTGCAAAAAACAATTGAAGAGGTGTTATACCCGGCCATGGAAAGTTACGCGCTGGATTTAGTCGTCGGACAGGGTCCGGGCGCCAAGATCCTGCGCATAGATCTGCCTCGCTTTACCATGGTGGGGGCAACGACTCGCGTGGGACTCTTGGGTTCGCCGCTGCGTGATCGGTTTGGTATGACCTACCGGCTTGATTTTTACGCCGAGGAGGAATTAACGAAGATACTCAACCGCTCGGCCAAGCTATTACAGCTACAGATTGATGATGATTCTTTATGGCAAATAGCCAAGCGCTGCCGGCGCACGCCGCGCATCGCCAACCGTCTGCTGAAGCGCATTCGAGATTATGCTCAAGTTCACGGCCACGATCTCGTGGTAGATGCCGTGGTTCAGCAGACGTTATCTCTGTTGGATATAGATAACAGGGGGCTGGATGGAGCGGACCGGAACATCTTGAAAATCATGATTGAGAAATTCGACGGGGGGCCAGTGGGGTTGCAGGCTCTAGCAGCGATGAGTGCGGAGGAAGAGCGCACACTGGAAGAAGTAGTGGAGCCATACCTCTTGCAGTGCGGCATGATTGAGCGCACTCCGAGGGGAAGAGTGGTAACAAATACCGGCCGGGAGCACATGGGCATGCCGGTGCCCGCTGCGCCGACGGGAATTGCCCGCTTGTTTGATGGCTAACAAAGATTTGTTTACTGCAGCTAACGCGGTTACGCTGGTGCGGCTGCCGATTTTTTTTGCCTTCCTGTGGTATCTGGCCCAGGACCGCCTCGCTTGGGCTCTTATTTTGTTTGTCGCGGCCTGGGCGCTTGATGCCGTTGATGGGTTGCTGGCCAGGTGGTTGAAGCAGGAGACAGCCCTCGGCTCCACCCTCGATAAAATTATTGATCGCATTATTTTGGGCTTGGGCATTCTGGCTTTAATACGCCTGGCATATCTGCCCCGCAGCGCCATTCTGTTATTGGCCAAAGACTTGGCTCTCCTGCCCGTGTTAACTATTCATGGTGCTCGAGGCGAGTCGCTCGCTGGAGCTGGCTTGTCCGGCAAGACAATGACCTTCGTGCAAGGCGCCGCGGTTTTTTGGCTACTGGCGGAGTGGTCGTATCAGGAAATTGTCATCGGTGCGGTGGCAATAGCCGGGGGTGTAGTTGCTTGCCGGCATTTGTATCAGGTGGCGTATAGAGAATAATAGAAGTCGAGTGCTTGGATTGTTGCCATTTCCGTGGTTACAGGCAATTGGTGAGGGCTGCTTCTTTTTTCACCTCGGCCGGCAGGCTCGGGGTTATGTATCGCGGTATTACAGTGAGCTACAATACAATGAGTGGTTTTAGAGGGTAAACGATTGAGTTTTCTTTTTGCTTTGGCACTCGGGTTGCTCATTTTTGTTTTTCAGCTTCTGCCGGTAGCAGCGCAGAGCGGGGTGATTATCAACGAATTAATGTGGGATGGCGTAGAATATATCGAGCTCTATAATCCATCTGCTGTCGAGCTGCCGCTGGCTGGCTGGAAGCTAACCCGCCAAAAACCGGCCAGCGCCGAGCAGCTGATCGTTGAATTTACAGATGACGATGTCATACCGGCCCAGGAATATTTTTTGCTGGAGCAATCCGAGGAAGCGACAGACGTGCCGGCTCACAAAGTGGTGGCTTCTTTAGTGCTGGTAAATACCGGCGAGCTGGTACGGTTATATGATGACAACGGCGTGGTGGCTGATACCGCCAATCAGTTAGGTGCCTGGTTTGCCGGCAAAAACACCGACAGCGGTATTTCGATGGAGCGAGCTGAAGATGCGGGCGAGGGTACGTCCGCTGCCTCCTGGCATGATTCGGTTGGCACCGGCGGCGGGCGGACCGGCACGCCCGGTACGGCGAACAGTGCCAGCGCTGATCGTTTTGATAACCCGGCCACGCCCTCCCCGGGTTTTTTCTCAAACGAAGTGGTCATCAATGAATGGTTGCCGAATCCGGTGGGATCTGATACCAAGGAGGAATTTATTGAGCTGTATAACACCGGGAGCGAGGCGGTTGATCTATCGGGCTGGCAACTCGACGATAGTGAGGGCGGAAGCAAACTCTTTACGATTGAACCGGGCCTAACACTGGCGGCAGGCGGCTATGCTGTTTTCAAAAGTGATCAGACAAAAATATCGTTGAACAATAACGGTGATCAGGTCCGGCTGTTTAGTCCGGATGAGGTGGTAAGGCAGCAAGTGGAATACAGCGGTTCAATGGCCGAGGGTGTATCTGTGAATCGGGTCGCTGATACCTACCAGCATTCGACCACTGCCACTCCCGGCTCGGTCAATATTATTACAGCGGCAAGTTCGGAGATGCCTGCGGATGAGGCGAACGAGGAGGCGGGCAGTTTTGATTTTTCTACAACTGTTTTAATTAACGAATTTTTGCCTAACCCGGCGGGCGCAGACGCGGCCGGTGAGTTTATTGAGATCATTAACCTGGGCAGCAAGGAAATCGGCTTGGCGGGATGGCAGCTCGATGATGGTGAGGGCGGCAGCTTGCCCTACGCTATTCCTGCCGATGTGCGCTTGCCGGCCGGCGGGATTTTAGCGCTGCGCCGTGGTCAGACAAAAATTGCTCTCAATAATGACCGGGACACAGTGCGTCTGATTGATCCGGCCAGCGTGATTGTTTCTTCCTTCACGTACACGGACCCGGTGGCGGAAGGGGTTTCGTATAACCGGGCGGTGGATGGTGGCTACCGCCTCAGTGCAACGGTAACCGAAGGCAAGCCTAATGTTATTACAACTCTGCCGGGGCGTGGTCTCATAGCCGGGGGGCGCGCAACCTTTACTTCGATTGATTCGATTCGTTCTTTCAAGCATGGCTCTATAGTGAGTATTACAGGCGTTGTCAGTGCTCCGCCCAATGTTCTCGGGAAGAACACCATGTACCTGGCTGGCTCGGGTGTTCAGGTATATCTATCTTCCGGCACGCTGCCCGCATCGCCGATCGGCAGCCACATTACCCTTACAGGCGAGGTATCATCCTTAGCTGGTGAGACAAGGATAAAGGTATCCTCGCCAGCCGACATTGCTGTCACCAGCCAGGCGGAGGCGCCGCAGCCGCAGGTGGTGAAAACTGGCGACATTGGCGAGGCGGTTGAGGGGTTTCTTGTTACGACCGCCGGCATAGTGACGCGCTCATCGGGCGCAACGTTTTATATTAATGACGGCAGTGGAGATGCAAAAGTAGTCGTGAAAGAATCAACCGGAATACACAAGCCGAAAACCAGCCGCGGTCTGGCTGTTGCTGTCACCGGAGTTATCTCTCAAACCCAGAGCGGATACCGTATCTTGCCCCGCTTCCCGGACGACTTAGCTGTCGCTGGTGCAGCTACGAGGGTTAAAAACATCACCGGTGCAATTTTAGGAGTAGAGCAACAAGGAGAAGCATCACAAAACCTGTCGGCGATAAGAGGTGCCGGTCGTGCGGAAGCGGGGGTATCATCCCGGCAGGTAGTCGAGAGCGGGCGAGCGCTGAGCCGGTCAGGCCGACTCCCGATTATTTTTTCTTTCCTGGTCGGCATGGCCGCGGCGCAACTTATCAATGGCGTCAGGCGCGGCGAGCCGCTCTGGCAGACTAAAGTACCCAAAAAAATCGCGGTGCGAGAAGGTGATTAGGCTGTGCGGCAGGCCGCTCTTAACCCTGCAATTGCTTTCATAGTCTTTCTGGCGTACGGTACTTGCTACAACTATTGTTGAGTAGGATGCTCTTATGGCCCAAGCTGTTGCGAACAAGCTAAAACCCCGCGTGGTGGTCTTAGGCGGCGGGAACGGTACATCGCATATCCTGCGGGCGCTGGTGCCGCTGCTCGAATCGAAACAGATCACCTCGCTGCACGCGCTGGTGCACATGGCGGACGACGGCGGTAGTACCGGGCGTCTTCGGCAGCAGTATGATGTCGGCGCGGTTGGCGATCTTACACGCTGCCTTCTCGCTTTAAGCAAATTGCGGGGAGACGTGCGCGGCGAGAAATTCATTAAGGCGCTGGAGTACCGATTTGCCGACGGGGATTTTAAAGGCCACACGCTGCGCAACGCGCTGCTGGCCGCGATGGAAATTACATCTGATTTGGATGCGGCCGTAGCAACCTTCGCTCGCGTGCTGCAGGTTCCTAAGTATGCCGGTGTTGTTCCTCTCACGTTGCGGCCGTTGACCCAGCAAGTGCAGGTCAAAACGAACGGCACAAAAAATGTCATCGGTGTGGGCCAGCATCACATTTCCTGGCGGGTTGATCTACAGATTGATCCGGCTTGGCGTCCCGGGGATGCCCGGGTGGTATTTGCCGAGGGGCGGGCCAAATTAAATGCGCGAGCCAAGAAAGTGCTGGCGGCAGCCACGCATATCATCGTGGCTCCCGGCCATACCTACGGCTCGATTTTGCCGGCCCTGGCCTGTCTGCAGCTTGACCCGACGTTTTCGCTGGCCGAAACGAAAGCCCAATTCATTGTGGTTATGACGCTGTTGACAACTCCGCGACATACGGTCGGATGGACAGGTGAAGATTTTGTGCGCGTGTATGAGTCTTACGTAGGGAGGCCGGCTGATACGGTCCTGGGCAACACTGCTTATCCGCCGGTCGACTTGGTACCGGGACAGGATTGGGTAAAATTTGTTGCCCAGGAACACTCATACCGCCTGATTAAGGGTGATGTGGCAAGTCTTGAAGCGACTATGACCCAGATAGGCGATACAGTCCCACGGGCTATTGTTGTGCACGATACTAAAAAAATAGCGAATGTGATGGCTGATATCATAGCTCTCTAGTCAGACAGATCGCCAGTTCCTGTGTCATACTAGAGAGCATGGTGATTGATCCTTCCCTGAGTGAGGCCGAGCGGCAAAAAGATCTGCGTTCCAGGCTGGGTGCTCTTAGTATTGAACAACAGGAGCGGCTGGCGCGACGGCGGGCTGATCAGCTCCGTTTGCCCTATGTCAGCTTGGTGTTATTTCCGATTGATCCCGATGTCCTTGAGCGTGTACCCAAAACCCAGGCGCAAGCCGCCGGCGCTGTCTTGTTTTACCGGCAGGGAAATGATATCAGGCTGGCAGCTGTTAGGCCCGACACGCCGGCCGTGGCCGAGATGGCCAGCCGACTGAACGAGCAGTTTGGTCATAAAGTTTCGCTGTACGCTATCTCCCAGCGCAGCTTGGATAGTGCCTTGGCCCGGTATCGGCGGGAGCAGACAGAACTTGAGGAACCTCAAGGGCAAATCCAAGTCGAGCTGGAACAAGTTTCGCAATTTGAGAATGTATTAGCCGATCTGGAAGAATTGGGCCGGCGTATTACTTCCTTGCCGCCAACCGAAATCCTGAATGCCATTATCCTAAGTGCGGTTGCTATGAACGCTTCGGATATTCATATAGAACCAAAGGAAAAAGAAGCGCGCCTTCGCTTCCGGATTGACGGTGTTCTTCAGGACATCACGAATTTCGACCGCCAAGGGTGGGCCTTGCTGTTGTCCCGGGTCAAAGTGTTAGCCCGCTTAAAACTTAATATCCATGACGTTCCGCAAGACGGCAGCTTTATTCTGCGGATCGGCCAGGGGGCAGAGCTACAGCCAGGTAAGCCAGCCGGAAGCTGGCCGGAGCAGGTGGAGATTTTTGACTTGCGCTTGTCCATTTTGCCCGGCGGAGATGGCGAGAACATTGTTATTCGTCTGCTTAATCGCCGCTCGGAAATATTGAAATTTGCCGACTTGGGCATGAAAAAACGGGATTATGATCTTGTACGCGATGAACTCAAGCGGCCCAATGGCATGATTTTGGTGACCGGACCGACCGGTTCCGGGAAAACAACCACGCTGGCTACGTTTATTCAAACAGTTAATTCTCCTGGCCTCAAGATTATTACTCTGGAAGATCCAATTGAGTATCGGTTGCCGGGCGTGGAGCAAACACAAGTAGATAGTGATGCCGGGTATACCTTTGCCAAAGGGTTACGCTCGATTTTACGCCAGGATCCGGACGTGATTATGGTGGGCGAGATGCGCGATGCGGAAACGGCCGAGACGGCTGTCCACGCCGCCCTGACCGGCCATTTAGTATTTTCTACACTGCACACCAATAATGCCGCCGGCGCCGTGCCGCGCCTGGTCGATATTGGTATTAAACCGTTTGTGCTCGGTCCGGCCATTAATCTTATTATTGCCCAGCGGTTAGTGCGGCGGGTCTGCCCAAAATGTGCCCGAGAATATAAACCGGATACCGCCCTACGAGAAAAAATCCTTGAGACGATGCGGGGAGTGCGGTCTGATGTGTTTTCATCGAGCATGCTGGCAAAGGATGTTACTTTCCTTAAGGCCCAAGGCTGCCCGGCCTGCGGGGGCACCGGATACCGGGGCCGAGTAGGTGTATTCGAAATTTTTTCCGTCCAAGGCGAAACCGAAGAGCTCATCCTGCAAGGAGCCAATGAACGGCAAATTCAAGCGGCTGCCCTGAAGCAAGGCATGACGACGATTGCCCAGGATGCATACTTAAAAGCCATCGAGCACATTACGACCATTGAGGAAGTGACCAGAACCTCTGAAGAATAAAAAAGAGAGGAAGGGTGCTTCCTCTTGCTTGTGTTGTCACTCAACTGTGACGCTTTTTGCCAGATTGCGTGGTTTGTCCACGTTACAGCCTCGCAAAACGGCGATTTGGTAGGCGAGCAGCTGCAAGGGAATGATGGTCACCAGCGGCTGCAAGTATTCCTCAACATTCGGGACATAGATGACATCGTCAGCCAGTTGCGCGACTGCCCCATCTCCCTCGCCGGCGATGGCAATGATGGGTCCGCCGCGGGCTTTGACCTCCTCTATATTGCTAACCACTAGCATGTAGTGGCTGAAGCCATCCAGCTCGGTTCTCGAGATACTTCTTCAAGGTTGCGAACAGAGGGTAGTTCTTCTGTGTGGTGGCAGCCTTGCACCTGCAGGTGATCGGGGGTAAGCACGGCTAGCTGATGATTAGACAAGTAGACAACTTGTCTCGTGTGTCGTGCCAGCGCACAGGCGTCGCTGGCGACGAGATGCTCGCCTTGGCCCACCCCGACGATGAGGGGACAGCCTGTCCCAACCGCGAAAAGAGTATCAGGGCAGTCACGAAAGAGAATGGCTAATCCATATGTGCCGATCAGCTGCGCGAGCGACAGTCTAATCGCTCTCATGCAGATTGGAGCGGATACGGACTCGGCGCCTGCTTGTACCTGCTCGTTAAGATGGTGAGCTAAAAGGTGTGCTATTACTTCCGTGTCGGTGTTGGTTCGAAACTGATAGCCACATGATTCAAGCCAGGAGTGCAAGGCCGCATGGTTTTCAATTATGCCGTTATGTACGAGCACGACTTCGCCCCCGCCGCCTGTATGTGGGTGAGAATTGTCGTCAGTAACGCCGCCGTGGGTGGCCCAGCGTGTGTGGCCGATACCGATCGTTCCTTCGATCGGCTTCTGGTCAATCAAGCGGCTCAGTTCCTGGATACGGCCAGCGCATTTTCGCACGTAGATTTTTCCGGCATTTTGTACAGCAATGCCGGCGCTGTCGTAGCCGCGGTAGTCGAGAAGATCTAATCCCTCGAGCAAAAGCGGACTAGCTGGACGGTATCCGACATAGCCAACAATCCCACACATGAGCGGACTCCTTTCGGGTACATTGGGTAAGGTGCAGTCAAACGTGCCTGCAATCAGGCACAAATCATACTAGCTCTTTACCGCTAAAACGGAAGAGCGACTGTCTTGATTAGGGGAGAATGGATCGTATCTGGCTTAAGGCGGTCTTTTCTGCCTCTTCTAAAGCAGGAGAGGTAATGGTTAGGACGAGTGCATTGTTTTCCCACCGGGCGCCAAGCTGCTCCTGGATTTCCGAGCGCCGCTTGAGCAAGCCTTTGCCCAGGTTTATATAAGCGGTGTACTGCTGGGAGGCGTCGGCCCCATAGAGAATAAAAGCGGCATTATACTCGGAGATGTTGTTTGTCAGCTCGTGCATAACGTCCGGAATATGCTCGGGGGCCGCGCCGCTTTCCGCAAAATCCAAGGGACGCAGAATACTCCAAAACAATTTGCCGTACTCGTCGTACCGCAGACGGGCGTAGGTTCGTCCGGCCAGTTTAAGAAGATGCAGCGGTTTCGTCTTGACGAGCTGCTGGATGACCGTCTCTTTGTCAGCCTGCTTATCTAAAAGCTCCGCGGCCAATTGGAAAGCGCGCGGTTTGGTAGCCGGATTTTGAAACGAATCGGTTGCAGCCACGATGGCCGCGTACAGGGCAGTGGCAATATTAGGTTCAATCGTTACGTGCGGCAGGTTAGTGAGCAGTTCATAGGTGACTTCGGCGATAGAAGAGGCGGTAATATCTACGATATTGATTGTGCCAAAGTGCTCATTGGTTGCTCGATGATCGAGGTTAATGACCGGCGTGTTATAATAAAAGTCGGCGTAATTCGTAAATAGATTGCCCAGCTCTTCAAGATCGGCCGCACCGAAGGTTATAACGGCATCATATGGCAGCTGCCGGACATGAGTTTCAATATTTTCTTTAAGAATTTGCGCGCCTTCATCAAAGGTAATATGAATGCGTACGCCGCCGGTCAGTGCCTCCTGCCGCACATCAGCAATGGTCTGTGGTCCGCCCACATCAAGCACTACATCCGGCTGTACTTTCGGCTTCATTTGGGCCTGCGAGCTGCCGGGCAAAAACTGCAGATGGTCAGGAACATGCGATGGGCTGACCGCATCGACCGCTCCCTGGTGGTGTTCGAGTAAGGCGAGGTACATTGCCAGCATGGACGAGAGGGCATCGGCCGAAGCTTTCGCCGGTACAATCAAAAGTAGACTGGAGGCACGGTTAATCACGGTTACGGCTTGTTGAATTTCCAGCAATGCCATGAGAAGGGGTTAGAAGTTAGGAGTCGGCGCATAAATCTTTCTATGCTACTCGCATCTTTGTACGAGGGGAACTGTGGATATGTGGATAGCTATGGCGCACCAGTTGTCGGGACATATGTAGCGGGCTACGCTAAAGGGTATGCCAACGAGTGAGATACTTATATTGGCGGCCGTTCAGGGACTGACGGAATTTCTTCCGGTCAGCTCGAGCGGGCATCTTATTATCGCCCGGCTGCTGTTTAATATTTCTGATGTCCAGGGCACCTTTTTTGATGCTTTTTTGCACTTGGGAACCCTTCTGGCTGTGTTGGTTTATTTTCGTCGTACGTGGCGTGCGATCTTACAGGGAATATTCGTACGCTCGGGGGCGGCTGCGGGCCAACGTCAAATGGCAGTCGCGCTCGTTGCTGGCACTATTCCTGGGGGTATTGCTGGATTTTTTCTGGCGGATGTTATTAGCCGCGTCTGGCGCAGTGCTGCCGATGTTGCTCTTGGACTGGCTGTGACGGCGGCAGTCTTGCTGTCGGCTGATTATGTCGCCAGAAAAAATCAGCCGGGGCGCGCCGTGGTACTCCAAGACGCCTGGTATATAGGCTTGGCGCAAGCGGTTGCTTTACTGCCGGGCATATCGCGCTCCGGCATAACGATGGCGGCCGGCTGTTGGCGGGGGTTGTCCCGCCGGCAGGCGGCCGAATTCTCCTTTCTTTTATCGGCTCCGATCATTGCCGGCGCCGGTTTATCGAGCCTGGGTTCAGTGACGGCCAACGGCGCCTACGCAGCGTCCCAACTGGCGGTTGCTTTATTCGTTTCCTTCTGTACCGGTTGGCTGGCAATTGATTGGCTCCTCAAAATTGTGACGCGATTTACTTTTTTGCCGTTTGCCGTCTATCTGCTGGTGCTGGCTGGCCTCGTGATCTTTTTTTATGGTTGAAGAGACGACCGACCGCAGACGGCGCATACGAAGCGTCGAACACATGAAGCAGTTCGCGCAGCAAATGAAAGCGGAGGTCCGCGGAGGAGAAGTTGTGTTATTGATTGGGGAGCTAGGCAGCGGCAAGACAACCTTCGTACAGGGATTGGCTCGGGCCGTTGGCATCGGTGAACCTGTTACCTCTCCGACCTTCACTATTGTCGGAGAATATGATGTGCCTGTGGGCGCTCATTTTAAGCGGCTTGTCCATGTTGATCTCTACCGGTTGGAAGCTAAAGAAGCCCAGGCAGACCCCGCCATTCAAGAGGTGCTCGAGCAGGGATCAGATCCTGACCGGCTGACGCTTATTGAATGGGCTGATCGCTTAGGAGGGAAGATCCCCCCGGGGGCGTGGGAACTTTATTTTCAACACGGCGCGAATAGCAACGAACGATTCATATCCATAAAAAACCCCTGATCCTACCCCTAGCCTGCCTGTCTATTATTGTTGTCCACACCTGTTTTGCGCTTTGCGCTTTACGCTTTACGCTTAGGACATGCCTCGCCAACCAAAATTAGCGCTCATTGATGCCAACTCCTTGATTCATCGGGCCTATCATGCGCTGCCGCCGATGAGCACGAAGGATGGAGCTCCCACCCAAGCGGTGTACGGGTTTACTGCCATGCTGCTCAAGATGTTTGCCACCCTCAAGCCGACTCATGTTGTCGCAGCCTTTGATGTCGGCGGGCCGACATTCCGTCACGAAAAATTTACCGACTACAAAGCCCACCGCGCCAAAACGCCGAGCGATTTGACCGTGCAGTTTGGTGGAGCGAGAGATATCCTTGAGTCATTCGGTATCCCATCGATCGGTGTCAAACGCTATGAGGCCGATGATGTGATCGGCACAATTGTCAAAGAAGTAGGGACCAAGGCGAAGAAAATTATTGTGACCGGTGACATGGATACGTTGCAGCTGATTGATGATGCTACCTTTGTGTTTACTTTAAAGCGCGGGGTGACCGATACCATTCTGTACGACCGGAAAATGGTTGAGGAAAAATTTGGCTTCAGTCCCGAGCTGATCGTTGATTATAAAGGACTGCGCGGCGATCCTTCAGATAATATTCCGGGCGTGGCTGGAGTGGGTGATAAGACGGCGCGCGAGTTGATCAAAACCTACGGGTCGATCGAAAATATTTTTAAACATCTGCCGGAGTTGCCGGAACGAGCCCGCACTAGACTGGAGGGGCATAAAAAAGATGCTTTGTTAAGCAAGGAGCTGGCAATAATCAGGCAAGACGTTCCAATATCATTTTCCCTGACGGAAGCGAATCTGGATGGCTACGACACCGAAAAAGTCAGACGAATTCTGCATAAGCTGGAATTCCGCAGCCTGCTGTCGCGTTTACCTAATGGCGGCACGCGTATTCAACCCACACTCTGGCGCTCTACGAAGAGCACTTCAGGTAATCGGCCAATGCCTGATAATTACCATCTTGTACAAACGAAGGAAGAAGAGAAGAAATTGAGAGGCGATCTTTCGCGATACGAGTTGGTTGCCTTTGATACCGAGACCGACCGGCTGGGAGCAAGACAATATCAGATCGTGGGGATGAGCTTTGCCGCACGCACGGGAAAGCGCCAACAGCTGACAGCGTGGTATGTCCCGGCGACGCCCCAGTCCCTGGTGTTTTGGAAAGATTTTTTTGCCAATCCAGCGGTCAAGAAGACCGGTCATAATGTAAAATATGATTATGAGGTCCTGCGGCAATCAGACATCCGCATGGCCGGTATTGCTTTTGATTCCATGGTGGCAGCCTACCTGCTCAATCCGGGCGGCCGCCAGTACAGTCTCGATGCTTTAGCTGCCTCCGAACTCGAGCATGACACTATCCCGCTCACTGACCTGATTGGTATCGGTAAAGAGCAAAAGCGGGTCTCGCAGGTGCCGGTACCGGACTTGGCTTGTTATGCGTGTGAAGATGCGGATATATCGTTGCGTTTGTATGAAGCACTTGCACCGAAGATTAAACGGGAAGGGTTGGCGCGGGTGCTTGATGACATCGAGTTGCCCCTGATACCGGTACTGGCCGAGATGGAGCTGACCGGTGTGGCAGTTCAAGTCACCGCCTTGCGACGGCTGAACACAAAAGTTGCTGCCAAGATCAAAAAACTTGAACAAAAGATATCGCAGGCTGCCGGCGAAAAATTTAATATAAATTCTACCCAACAATTACAGATTGTGTTGTTCGAAAAACTTAAGTTGCCGACGGTAGACATTAAGCGGACGCAGAAAGGGTTTTCCACGGCGGCCTCGGAGTTGGCTAAGCTGCGCGGTGCTCATCCTGTTATCTCGGACCTCGAAGAATACCGGGAGCTCACAAAACTAAAGAACACCTACATTGATACTTTACCGTCTCTCGTTGATAAAAAAACCGGCCGGATTTATTCATCGTTTAATCAGGTGATTGCCGCCACGGGCCGGTTAAGCTCGCAGGACCCCAACCTGCAGAATATTCCAGTGCGGACGGAGATCGGGCAGGAAATTCGCGCGGCGTTTGTTGCTGGTCAAGGAAGGCGGTTGGTAAAAGCTGACTATTCCCAAATTGAGTTGCGCCTGGCGGCGCATATGTCGCGCGATGAGAAAATGCTGGATGTCTTCCGGGCCGGGCAGGATATTCACGCCGCTACGGCTGCTTGGGTGAACCGCGTTGATATCAGCCGGGTGACGCCCGCGCAGCGGCGAGCGGCTAAGACATTAAATTTCGGCGTTCTCTATGGCATGGGTCCGCTTAATTTCGCGCGGGCTTCCGGTATCAGCGTGGAGGAGGCGCGGTCATTTATCGGCCGGTATTTCGAGCAATACCGAGGCCTGGCCGCTTATATTGACCAGACGGTTGCCTATGCTAAGGAACGCGGATATGTAGAAACATTATTCGGCCGCAAGCGGTATGTTCCGGAAATCCACTCCAGTGCACCAGTCATTCGCGCGCAGGCCGAGCGCGCTGCTTTCAACTTTCCTTTGCAGGGTACAGCCGCGGATATTTTGAAAAAAGCCATGATCGAGCTGCATCGCCGCGCCACGCGTACGCTGCCTCAAGCTCACCTGATCTTAACTGTTCATGACGAGCTGGTCGCTGAAGTGCCCGCACAAGAGGTGCATGAATTTGCCGCCTTAATGAAGAAAACAATGGAGCAGGTGGTAACGCTTGACGTGCCGCTCGTTGCGGATGTCGCTGCGGGAAAAAATTGGCGTGATATGAAGGCTGTAACCAGTAACTAGTAATCGGTAACTGGTAAAATACATTTGTGGCCGTCCCGATTACCAGTTATCCGCCAGATTACGGCGGACCCGCTGGTATGGCGGGCTGATTACCGGTTACTAAAATCCTCCACGCACGCGTTAAACGCTTTGATCTGTCTGTTGTATTGTCCAATGTCAGTTTTTAGCGCCTGATTAAGAGAGTTGTATTTTTCGACGATCGAGTTGTAATCCATCTGCAGCCGAGCCAAATCGGTCTGGGTAGAATTCAGAGCAGCCTGTTTGGCCTGTGCTTGATCGAGCAATTCTTGCCCTTGGCGCTGCAGCCGCTGGCCGCGTTCCCAGTCCGGCTGGGCCTGCTCTTGCGATCCCGTTTCTTGATAGACTCGATTGCCGGCTTCAGTCTGGCGGTTGCCTTCAGTTATTTTCTGATTGCCCGACCGAACAAGTGATTCAATTTCACTGGCGGTATTTTGCATGATGATTATTTGCTCATTAATGGCCGAATCTTTGTTTTGTAATTCCTGCTGCAACGTCTCTAGTGTAAATTTCTGATCTTCTACTTCCTGTATGAGCGCTTGATTTGGCCCGGCGCAGGCACTTAAAGGGATACCAAAGGTTTGTACGGCTAGCCAGGTCTGCCGGCCTTCGAATTGACCCTGGCCCACAGCGATCCCAATCTCTGTAAAACCGGGGGATATGATATTAGCGCGGTGTCCGGGGCTATCCATCCACGCGGCGACCAGCTCTATATCGGAAGCAAAATTTCCGAGGGCTAGGTTTTCTCCGACTCGGATGTATTGATATCCCGCGCCGTCAACCACCTCGGCTGGTCCTTTGCCGTCTGGCGCTACGTGATCGAAGTACTGTTTGGCGAACATGTCGTTCAGCTTATTTTGCGCGGCGGCATCGAGTGTCGTATGGCGCAGCAGTGGCTTTACTTGGTTGGCAATACGGTGCTTATTTGTCTCTGTAAAAACTCCGCCCGTGGTTAGAGTTCCGGCTCTCTCCTCCTGCGGTCCGCGCAGTGGCGGCGGGGTGATGATCTCTCGTGCCAGTGCCAGCGGCTCGGCGGGCACCTGCTCCGTCGGGTTTTGTTTAATATCTTGCAAGCTGTTGCTGGAGAATTCCCAGCCAAGCATCGCTATACCTGCCACGGTGAGTGTCAAGGCCAGCATCACCGGCAGTCGGGTGTTCATGTGATATAGTGTATCAGAGGCATACAGCACCAATATGTCAGTGGAAAAACCTCCTACCAACAGTGTCCCGGAAGCCTCAGACGCTAACGATGGATCTGGGCAGGCTTTTAATGCGCCTTCGGATGCTGGCCATAGCCAAGAAGCGCTTGATAGGCAGCGTGAGAAGGAATTGAGAGGGGCTGAAAACAGGCTCAATAGTAAGCAACTTGATCCTCAAGCTGTCAGAATTTTGGAGGAACGCCGCAGACAAGCTACTGCCCAAGAAAGCTCAAAACCAGCAGAAAGTACGGTACCGCCGCCCCGCTGGCGGCTCAAGTGGGAAAAATTAACTGGTGATCCTGAACATAATCAAACCATAAAAGCCCGCGAGGAATGGTTAACCAGTGTGCTGATACCTAAAGCCGATGAACGAGATTTAAAGGTTTCGCTGCGCCGGCAGGAAGTCTGGGGTAAAGCCAAGGAGCTTCTGTTGCATAGTCCTGGGCCGGGCGTGACAACCGTGCTCGATCGTATGAGCAAAGAGCCGGGGGTTTATGAGCGGGCCATGGATTTGCTCAACCGGCTTGATAGCGAAGGCAAATCAGTGTTGGAACTTACTGATGGGAAAGGCATTACAATGCAGGATCTTAAAGCCATGCGCCTGGTCGGCTTAACGTTACTCCAAGCCGGCTATGGTCGGGAAGGGCAGCGATCATTTTCCCAATTACATGAAGACGAAAAGCGTCTGGTCCGGCTGGGGGAAATTATCGGTTTGGATGCTGAGAGCAAGATGATTGAGCGCATGATGGTATCCGGTACAATGGATGAGGCAAGGGCTCGAGCCGCGCACAAGCGCTACAGGTACTACATGCGAACTGATGATTTACCGGAAGTGTTTTATAAACGGTTTGCCAGTTTAAATAACTGGCTGCAGGAATCATATAAGATTTCAGAGCTGCGGCCGCGAGAACCGGGCATCCAATCGGAAAGTGTTACGGGGTTGGCAGAGCAGGATCGCAGCCGACCGGTTGAGAGTGTAAGAGGCCAAGTGCAGCCAGAGAGATCACCTGAAACTCCAAAAAGCGCAGTACCAGAAGCTGAAGTGGCTGCTGATCTTCAGGATAAAGTGATGGCTAATTTAGCAACGAC
>CAYJWL010000007.1:0-34096 GCA_964373855.1 uncultured Candidatus Saccharibacteria bacterium | reverse complement strand
CCGGCGCGCGCAAATCAAAAATTGTAAAGAAAGTTTGCTTGAGGCGTAGCCGCCGCTTTGCGGCGGTGCGAAGGCATTCGTCAAATTCAGAAGTTTTGCTACAATAGGTTCGAGCGTGGTTGTATAAATACACCAAGACAACTTGATTCTCCTTAGCCCCGCGCAGCCTCGGCAAAGTGAGGTCTTGGCACTCTTGGCTCTTCTCTTCTCTTTTTACTACAGAATGAGAATAAATCTTTTTCAAGATACCATTCTCTCCTGGTACAGGCACAACAAACGCGATTTGCCGTGGCGGAAGACACGTGATCCGTACAAAATTCTCGTTTCGGAAATTATGCTACAGCAAACGCAGGTGGCGCGCGTACTGCCGAAATACCAGGAATTTCTGGCAGCGTTTCCGACAGTGCTATCGCTCGCCAAAGCGCCGGATGGTAAGCTGCTTCGGCTATGGTCAGGCCTTGGCTACTGGCGCCGGGTACGATTTCTGAAAGAAACTGCCAAAGCAATCGTTAAAAAATATAATGGCAACTTTCCTCAAGATCCAGAAATGTTACTAACTCTACCCGGCATTGGATCTTATACCGCCGGAGCGCTGGCCTGTTTTGCCTTTAACAGCGCCCATCCTTTTATCGACACAAATATCCGCCGGGTGTATCTGCATTTTTTCTTTCCCGGTGAGCGGCATGTGCGAGACACAGAGATCATGAAGGTTGCCGAAAAGTCCGTCTGGAAAAAAGATCCGCGCACATGGCATTACGCTCTCTTTGATTACGGCGCCGTTGTTCTCAAGAACAAGGCAATCAACAAGCAAAGCAGACATTACAGCAAGCAATCCCCTTTCGCGGGATCCTTCCGATCCTACCGCACACAAGTCGTGAAGAAACTTTTAGCTGCACCCAAACACAAGCTCTCACAGATAGTCATACTCGACTGGCTCGAGGAAGAATTGCGCAAAGGTGAACGCGATTATTCACCAGAAGCAATTATCAATACTTTGCTTAGTGACAAATTGATCAAAGCATCGAAAGTCAATTTTACTTTGTAACCACACGATCGCGTTTTTGACTTAGCCAGCAAATATAGCTACCTTGAACTACGCCCAATGCATGCCGAAGAAAAAATTTGTCCTTTTCTCAACTGGAGAACTCATGAATGAGCAAGAACCATCTCGATTTTCGACCGATTCCAGCCGCAACCAGGAGGAATACCGCCGCCATTACGACAAGCTATACGAAGAATCAGAAGGGCCCATATTTCGCGAGGGTAAGGCCGAAGAAATAGTTGAGCAGGCAGCAGAATTAGTGGGCACCGGTGCTGCTCTGGATATCGGAGCGGGAGACGGAAGACACAGCATCTACTTGGCAAACAAAGGGTTTGCAGTGACAGCCGTTGATTTTTCCGCAGAAGGAATAAAAAAACTGCGGCAGTACGCGGCAGAAAAGAATTTGAATATTACCGTCCATACTGCCGATGTAGAAGACTTCGAGTGGAAGCAGGATTATGACGTGATTGTAATCTCATTTATGCTGCATCATCTGCCTCGAGAGGCAGCTCTCCGGCTCATTGAAATCAGCAAACAGCCCACCAAACTCGGCGGGGTGAATGCAATCATTGCGTTTACACCCGAAGGCGACTTCCACCGCCGAGATCGAGAGCTAGATAGATACTATCCAAATCAGAGCGAGCTAAAAGCGCTGTTCACCGACTGGCACATTATTACGCTCAATGAGGAAAAGGAGATCCCCGCCCGGTCTATGAATGAAGATGGCAGTCCAATGGTAAACACAGCCGTTAGGCTTCTGGCGCAAAGGCCCAAAGAGTGATTCTAAGCATCGCTCTTTTTTTGCAAATTGTGGCGTTGATTGAACTCCAATTCTGCCCGTCACAATCGAAGGCTAGGCAGCTTGGCTAAGAAAAGCATCTCGGAGCCTTGGCGGCACAGAAATTTCCCTCTTCCCCTTAAAGCCTTCAGGCATTTGTTTTCCCGCGGTGTCGCGGAGTCTGGCTGGCTTGGTCGGTCAAGGTTTTCGCTGGAAGAGAAACTACCTTGACAGCAGCCAGACGAGCGCCAAGATGCGATCGCTCGCCGGGCGATCGACATCGTCCGCGGAAAACAAGTGCCTTAAGGCCTACAACCGCGCGTACATAAGAGCAAACACCGCCGCTAGGATAAAGGTGATCGTAAACGCCGTATAGGGGAGCAGCCAGGCAAACAGCGCCGCCAGCCCAAAAGCCACAATAGCCTTCGTGAGAGCCAACGCTGTTTCAAAAGCAACCATATAGCCAATGATACTGGTCTGGCGCGACTGAACGTAGAGACGATATACCAGCGGCAAATGGACGCCAGCGTGCGCCATCCGGTTAAGCGTATCCGTTAACAGCACCTGCAGCCCACTGCCAGCCAAGGGACGAAACAACATGCCAATCATCATGAAGGGCAGGTGCAACTTGATGATGTGCCGGCGCGGAAACCGATCAGCCATCTCGCCGATAATAAAGCTGACGAGAGTCAGCACTGCCATCGTCAAGGACGAGACCAGGCCAAGCCGGCCGGTGCTGCCAAGAATAATAAACATGAACAATGGCCAGAAGACCATATCAATCAGATTCTCCCCCATGCCCATCATCGCTAATGTCATGTTACGCCAGCGGCGATCGACAATTATCCTCCAGGGCGTGGCGTATTGAAATGAAGCGATGCGATAGTGTTCCGGCGTTTGCAGCAGTGGCCAGGAGGAAGCCAGCAGGAACAGCGCAGCCACTACAAAGAGAGTGGGAAAACCAAAATAAAGAGCAATGAAGCCGCCGGTGGCCGGGCCTAAAATACCAACACCTGATTTTACAAAGTTCATCCAGGACAGTTCAGTGCCTCGATTATGAGCGTCACCAAATTTAGCAAAGTAGGCATGGTAGGCCGGCCAGTAAAAAATCTTGTGAGCCGTTAACAGCGCTATTGCCAGCCACACCAGCTCCGGGCGGGAAGGGATGGCCGCCAGCGTCAGAAAATACATGACAAAAATAGGCAGCGATACAGCCAGCGATCGTTCCAGACCAAATCGAGCCGCAAACATTCCCCCCAATGGTAAGAGCAGGGTATACAGGGAGTAATGAATGCCGTAATACAAGGCGATAAAAGACAGCGAGAAACCCTCCTTATAGAAAAAAACCGGCTCGAATACGCTTATGAGCGAGTACGCGAAAGCATAGATAAGCGAGAAATAATAGAGCTCTTTAAGCTCCGGCCGCAGCCGTACCGCAAAGAGGGCATGAAGCCTTTGGGGGGTAAATAAAGGAAGCGCCATCATAGGCAAACGATGTAGATGTATACGAAAGTATAAATCATTCTTAGAGCCGCTCCTATGCCGCCGCTCTTTTCTTTTGGAAACAAAGAAGGTATAAAACACCCATGCCAAAAACCACGCGCTTCAAACACAAACTGGCGTTTATCGGCGCCGGCTACGTTGGTCTGGTTTCAGGCACAGCGCTGGCCGAGATAGGCCACACCGTGGTGCTGGTTGATAACAATCGAGAGAAAATCGCCTCTCTCAAGCGAGGGAAAATTCCTATCTATGAACCCGGCCTTAAAGAACTGGTCAAAAAGAACGTCAAAGCCAAGCGGCTCTCTTTTACAACCAGCCTGCCGCAGGCTGTCAAGCAATCAGATGTTATCTTTATCGCGGTGAATACCCCTCCCCTGCCCGATGGTAAAGCTGATTTGTCGTATGTTGCCGGGGCAGCCCGCGAGATCGCGGAGGTAGCTGATTCCTATAAACTTGTCGTAGATAAGAGCACTGTGCCTGTGCAAACCGGCGAACGTGTGGCAGAAACCATCAAGCGGTATAACAGGCATCATAGCGATTTCGATATTGTCAGCAATCCCGAGTTTTTGCGCGAGGGATCGGCGATTGCCGATTTCTTAAAGCCGGATCGCATTGTGGTAGGGGTTGACAATAAGCGTGCCGAAAAAATCATGCGCGCCATATACCGGCCAATCAAAGCGCCTTTCATCGTCACGGATATAAAAAGCGCTGAACTTATCAAACACGCCAGCAATTCATTCCTCGCCATGAAAATATCATTTGCCAACGCGCTGGCGCGCATCTGTGAACTGTCCGGAGCCAATATTGATAAAGTCACCGAGGGGATGGGGCTGGATGCCCGCATTGGATTGTCGTTCCTAAAAGCCGGTGTCGGTTATGGCGGCAGTTGTTTTCCCAAAGATATTTCCGCCTTTATAGCCATCGCCAAGGATTTGGGCTACAACTTCGAACTTTTGGAAAACGTGGAGAAAATCAATGAGGACGCCCGGGATCTGTTCCTGCAAAAGATTGAGCACGCGCTTTGGGTAACTCGAGGTAAAACGATCGCGCTGTGGGGCTTGGCGTTTAAACCAAACACCGATGATATGCGCAACGCGCCCGCTATCACCATTGCCGAGCGGTTGTACAAGGATGGAGCAAAAATCCAAGCCTATGACCCCGAGGCGTCACACACAGCCAAAGCGGCGCTGAAACAGAAGGTTACCTATATGCCAAATAAGTATGCTGCGCTTAAGGGGGCGGACGCTCTCGTCATTGTGACCGACTGGGATGAGTTTAAGAATCCAGACTGGAATAAAGTCCAGTCGTTATTACACTCGCCAATCATCATTGACGGCCGCAACATGTATAATCCGCGCGCCATGGAGAAGTTGGGCTTCGTCTACCATAGCGTTGGCCGAGGCTAGCAGAACCAGCTAAGCCAGCAATAGCTCGACCGGGACGTCATCTTTTATTTGCAATATAAGAAATCTTGAGGTACAGTTGTCGTCTAGCCAGTCGTTCTTTGTCTCTTCATACCATCGTGTCTCGCGGCGATTTTAAAGAGCCAGATACTTCCCCGCGCACACGCTGGAATCCATCTATGCCGTTGTCTGGGTGCCGTGCACCATCTCTGGACCCCACCAGAGACCTCCTTCAGTGAGCCCAGACAACGGCTATTTTATATACTTGTTTCGTTGCGGCGTTTCGTTTGACCGGCCAGCGCCTGCTCCGCTGCTTCCGCTTGCGCTTTATCATTCACCGGAAACCACAAATCAGCTTCCACAATTTTAATTTTCTTGTCCCGCTCGCTAATCATCTTGGTCCAGACATCCGGCACTTCATATTCTCCCCGGTAGCTTGGTGAAACTTCAATTTCCATAAAACTTTCATCCATAACCATCGCTCCCGCGTTAACCAGATTTGAAACAAATTCCTTCGGCTTTTCGACGGCGTACTGCAAGTAACCCTCTTGGTCGCCAACCAGGACGCCAAACATCTGCGGATTGGCAACCTTATAGGCCATAACCGCCAGTTTATGATGAAACAACTTCCTTAAATCGCCCGGCCCATAAATATCGTCCCCCACCGCGCCAAACCAGCGGCCGTCAATCAAATCCTTGGCTGTTTTGAAGGCATGAGCTAAGCCCAGTTGCTCCGATTGCACGACAAATGTGATAGGCCGGCCGCCGTACACACCAGTTTTATAATGATCTCTGATTGTTTGCTCATGCGGCCCGCCAACGACGAAGATAAATTCCGTAATTTCTTCCGGGAGCTCATCCAGAATGTGTTCCAGTACCGGTTTCCCGGCTACCAGCATGAGCTGCTTGGGGCCCTGATAATATTTTGCCCACCTTGTGCCCTTACCGGCCATCAGTATTATTGCTTTCATAAAGGCAATAGTAAAACACAAAGCACAAAGATACAAAAGCCAGACAAAGCACAAGAAGATGAAACACGGAACACAAATTATTTGTGCTTTTGAGAGTTTTTTTGTCTGTGTTTTGTTTGGAAAGTTTGTCAGGCTTGTGCTTTGGGCTTCCTATTTAAAGCACTGCTGCTCTCACCGCCTGCAGTCCGCTTGGCGGCACAACCGGCATGAGATCGGTTGTTATCTGCAGTACTGAATCCTGCTCCGAGCTTATGGCAACGTTGTCTTTTGAAAACGTCGCGTAGCCGGGCTTGGTCACAGTCACCATATAGTTGCCGGCCGGAGGCAGAGCAAAGAATTTGCCCTGGGCGTTCGTCACGCGCGTCATCACCAGCCGATTGGTGCCCTGTTCAAATAATCGCACCACAGCCAAATCAAGCGGTACATGAGTGATGGCATCCCGTACCAGCCCGTACGCCGGCCGCACACGAACCTCGAGCGCAACTTTCACAATCACCAGCACGACATAAAGAATCTCGATGGTAAGGAATAAGCCGCTCGGCACCCAGAAGATAAGCAAGGTATTAGTAAACGCGCCAATAATGAAAATGGGCCAGGATAATATGCGGCCAATCCGCTGGATATTTTGCCAGGTATGCAGCACTCTCGTGCGGATTGAACTGACTTCAAGACCAGTCGGCTTCATCGGCACCAGCAGCGAGAGCGGCCGGCTGCTATCCGGTACTGTGATTTTTCCGCCGGCATAGAGAATGCCCGCCTCGGGTTTAAGCATGCGGGAGGCCGCCGGTGAGAAAATAAAACCCGGAGCTTCTACGCCAATCGTATATTGGCCAGCCGGAAAGAGGGTTGAGAACTCCCCTTTGGCATTAGTGCGTTCGGTGGAGCGCAGTTTTCCATCCGCGCCGTAAATCATAACGCGCGCGCCGGCGATGGGGTCACCGGTTTTGAAGTGCACCACGGTGCCCTTTGGCGAACTTGCGCTGGTTGTAAGGGCTGTGCCTTTTGATCGTCTGTCTCGCAGCGCTCGGGCAGCCCGCTCCAGCAGGGAGAGGGCTGTTGAGAGCGCAGCCAACACAAAGAGGAACAAATCCAGCGGCTGCAGGAATGACGTGACCGCCGCGGGCACCACTGGCTCCTGTTTTGGGACTTCCGGCCGAGGCGAGGTAGTGGCCACCGGCGTGGTGGCGGCTGCCGGCAATGCTTTGGTCGCTACGGTGACAATATCGGTCGCTGACGCTCCCTTGCTATCTTGAACGGTCAGCGTGAAGATATACGTCGCATTCTCGTTGGCAGCGGAAAAAGAGGGTGTGGCCGTACGACCAGAAACCAAGTCCACGCTTGGTCCGGATAATTGACGCCATACATAACTTAAGATATCGCCGTCGCTGTCAAAGGAAGCCCCGCCGTCCAAAATAACCAGAGCTGAAGGATTAACTACTTGGTCCAGCCCGGCATCTGCCTCGGGCGCCGCATTATCCTGTGTCGTGGGCGGCACAGTCGGCAGCGGCGATGGTGTCGGCGTCGCCGCGGTTGGGACAGGTGTGATTGAAGGTGTGGGGGAGACTTGAGTGGGCTGCGGTGTCGGCTCCGGAACACCAGTAGGCACTATTGTTGGTGATGGCGTTGCCTGGGCAGTGCTTGTGCCGCGCACGCTCGGCGCCGCGGACTGGTTGCCGAAAGCATCTTTGGCAAATAGCTTAAACGTGTACGTTTTATTCGACTCTAAACCCGTTATGGTGGTAGTTGTTGTTTCCAGGTCGTTCAGAGCAGGATCATCTGAATTGTCCCAGACATCAGATTTTTGCTCGAGAACCTTGGCGTGGTCAGTGCCATAGTAAAGCTTATAGCTGAAGGGACTGCTATCAGATGGCTTCGTCCAGCTTAGGGTCACCTCGTTCTCCCCGATCGTCTGAAACTTTACACCGCCCAACCCTTGCGGCGGCTGGTTATCCACGCGAAACGCCGCGCTGTACGCCGCTAAACCAGTGCTGCTGTCATCTTTGGGAATAACGCGAATCTGAACCGTGTCTTGATCGCCTACTATCGGCCCGCCAGTGTTTTGCACTGATTTTGTATCCCACGTTAGCGTCAGCTTCACGCTGGCGTTTGTGTTTGTATCTATGGCATTGGCCGTGCCCACTTGATAGGCATGGCTGTTTTTCAAATCAACTTTTCCGGCTGCCGGCTTAGCCGCTATCAGCCACGGCTTGTACCAGTGATCGCCGTCGACTGAATATTGCACTCGGATCTTGGTAGGTTCCAAGTCTCCGTCCGATACAGTGGTATCTAGGGTGATGCGGCCAGCACCGTCTGTTGTTTGACTAATATTGGTAGGTTCTGTCGCCTTCGGCTTGGCGCGCGTACGTTCATACCACCAGACCGTGCCCCGGAAATGGTCACCGGCGATGACATCAAAATCATTGTCGTTATCGACATCAGCCACCGCGATCGCAAACACGCTTTGCAGGCCGCTGGCAACAGTCTGTTTCTTAAATTCTTCACTGCCGTCATTGTCGTACCAAAAAATACTGTTATCGTCTTGGGCGGCGACAATGATATCTATATCTCCATCCTCATCAATATCTACAGGCTGCACCGTGGTCGCATCAGCGTCGCCCGTCAAAGCAATGCGTCCGAACGTGGAATGTTCGATGTGCCGGTACACGGCCACGACATTACCCGCTTGATCGCCGGTCACAATATCGTTCCGGCCATCTCCATTAACATCAGCCACTACAACATGCGTGCCGTTATTATTGCCCGAATCAATGTCGCTCTCCGTCCAGGATAAGCCATCAGATGTGTCCCAATTCTGCAAACCGCCGCTGCCGCCGGTGATAATGTCCTGATAGCCATTCCCGTCAATATCGCCGATAGTAACCGCGCTGACGCCCGAGGAAGCATCCAGAACGGTGGCCGCGAATGTACCGCTGCCATTATTCATGAGGCGGCGAAGCACAACCACGCCGCCTTCAGTTGTCGCGGTCACGATATCGGCAGCCCCGTCCGCATTGATATCGCCGGCAAAGGCTTTGCTCCGGTCACCCGAACCAACCAGTGTACCGGAAAACTCCAAATTGCCGGTGTTGCGGTACCATTTAACGCCCGGGCCTTCTTTTAAAGATACAAGTAAATCAAGCGAGCCGTCTTTATTTAAATCTATAATCTGAACCCGCTCACCTTTGACGCTATCAACAATCTTTTGCTCATAAGTATTGCCCGACTGGCGGATATACACCTTAACTCCATCTAAGCCGGCAGTGGCAATTTCTAAATCGCCATCATTGTCAATGTCAGCCGTGGCAATGCCCAGTACTCCAACTGCGCCAGTTTCGATGCCAACAACATGCGGCGTAAACTCCAGTGCCAATAAATCGTACGGCTGGGAAATAAATCGGTAGCCGGCAATGAGCAAGGCAGCGATTAATGCTGCCGCGGAAATCTGGCGCATTGCCGGCAACATAGTAGACATCGGCAGATAACGGCGGCGCAGATGCAACCGCCCGCGGTGCGAAATTTTTGACACGACACGATGCCGGCGTGCTTCCCACATATTCATTCATAGTAACACGAGAAGGACGTTGAGCTGCGAAGCGTGTTGCACGAAAAGACGCGGTCGTCCGGCCAGCGCCCGGACGCCGCTTAAGCTCTCGGCTTGCCGCTGTCAAGACAGCAGGGCCTGTGACAGACCATGCCGGCAAGCCTCCGAGATACTTTTCACAGCAAGGCGATACAAACTTATTAGATAGAGAGAAGAGGAAGATGCAGCCAGATTCCGTGACACCACAGGAGAACCAGTGCCTGAAGGCTTCCTTGTAAGAAGGATGGCGAGACGGAAACCTCCTCGGTGCAAAATCACGGCAGCCCTTTAAGGAAGAGAGGAAAGCTTAACCAGCCTCCGCGACAGCGCGGAGAGACAAATGCCAGAAGTCCGTTTCCAGAAGCAAGAAAGCGATGCGGGCATCTCATCGTTGCAATATGCTCCTAGTCACAGGACGATATTTCCCCTCGATATATCGATATATCGAGGGAATTAAATCCTCCCGTCCCAACGTCAGCAAAAGACAACCGCCAACCATATTGGTCGGCGGCCATGATCGCAGATCAGCAAGGACATGCAGGACAAGATGAATACTTCAACCGGTATACGGAAACCTCCTCGGTGCAAAATCACGGCAGCCCTTTAAGGAAGAGAGGAAAGCTTAACCAGCCTCCGCGACAGCGCGGAGAGACAAATGCCAGAAGTCCGTTTCCAGAAGCAAGAAAGCGATGCGGGCATCTCATCGTTGCAATATGCTCCTAGTCACAGGACGATATTTCCCCTCGATATATCGATATATCGAGGGAATTAAATCCTCCCGTCCCAACGTCAGCAAAAGACAACCGCCAACCATATTGGTCGGCGGCCATGATCGCAGATCAGCAAGGACATGCAGGACAAGATGAATACTTCAACCGGTATGATGAGACTCTCCTTCATTTAAAGATCTAGTGAAGTTTACCAAATACTGATAATAAACCAAGATTCTACATTTGTCAAATCCAGTGTAAGAAGCGCGGAGCATGTTGCTAAGAAAAGTATCTCGGAGGCTTGCCGGCATGGTCTGTCACAGCCCTGCTGTCTTGACAGCGGCAAGCCGAGAGCCTAAGCAGCGCTCCGTCGCTGGCGGAGCGACTGCGTCTTTTCGTGCAACATGCTTCGCAGCTCCGCACTCCTACCGCGTGACAAAATTCATCAACTTGTCGGGGACGTAGATCACATTCGTGACTTCAGCTGTCTCGATGTATTTGGCAACATTCGGCAGCCCACTGGCTTGACGCTGAATTTCCTCTTGGGAGAGGCCGGGCTGGACTGTAAGCTCGCCACGCAGTTTACCGTTTACCTGAATGGGAATTGTGACAGCGGCTTGTGCCAGGACTTTTTGGTTTAGTTTCGGCCACGGCTGATACATAAGCGACTGTGTATGACCAAGTTTTTCCCATAACTCCTCGGCAATGTGCGGCGCGTAAGGCGCCAGCATGAGTACAAAAGATTCGATCGTCGCCCGGCTGACATATTCCTTTTTCTCCAGCAAGTTAAGCAGCTCCATGCCAGCCGCAATGGCTGAATTAAACCGCAGGTTTTCTGTAGCTTCGGATACGCGCTGGATTGTTTGCTGCAATGCCAACTGCGCTTCTTCATCATCGCCGACGCTGCGCGCAGCACCGGCTGCCAGCTCTTGGGCATGCCGGCTTACTAGAGTCCACAAGCGTTCTAAGAATCGCTGCGATCCCTTAATACTATGGGTATTCCACGCCACGGCATTTTCGAAAGGTCCCATAAACATTTCATAAATGCGCAGCGTGTCCGCGCTGTACTGATCAATTACTGCATCGGGATTGATCACATTGCCGCGGGACTTGCTCATCTTCTGTCCGTCTTCAGCCAACACCAATCCAACGGCTCGAAAACGTTTGAACGGCTCCTCGTCAAACACAACGTTACTGTCAAACAGAGCCTTTTGCCAAAATCGGGCATACAGCAGATGGAGAACAGCATGTTCGGCACCACCGACATACAGATCGACAGGCAACCACTTTCTCATAGCCGCCGGCTCGGCCACACCAGTAGCAAAATTCGGGCTGACATACCGCAGCCAATACCAGCTTGATCCCGCCCACTGCGGCATCGTATTAGTTTCTCGCTTAGCCAGGCGCGGGCAGGTCGGGCACTTAACATGTACCCAATCAGACACAGCTGCCAGCGGAGATTCGCCCGTGTCCATTGGTTCATATTTTTCAACGGGCGGCAATTCAACCGGCAGATCTTTTTCGGGCACAGGCACAACCCCACAATGCTCGCAGTGAATAATCGGAATCGGCTCGCCCCAATACCGCTGCCGGGAAAATACCCAATCGCGCAATTTATATTGCACCGCGCGGCGAGCCTTGCCCTTGAGGCGCAGTACTCTTGTGATGGATTCTTTCGCCATCTCTGATTTCTGCCCATCGAATTGGCCGGAATTTATAAGCCTGCCCTGGCCCGTGTAGGGCAAACCTTCTCCTTCTTTTTCACCCTCCGGCAATATCACCTGCCGGATCGACAATGTATATTTTGTGGCAAATTCAAAATCCCTGCCATCGTGAGCAGGCACCGCCATAATGGCGCCTGCGCCGTATGTCATTAATACATAATCAGCCACCCAAATCGGAATGCGTTCGTTATTGAGCGAATGTACCGCGTAACTTCCAGTGAATACGCCGGATTTTTCCTTGCCGGCTTCAGGGTCAAGCCGCACCGGCTTTAGTGCCTCCTTCACATACGCATCAACTTGCGCCTGCTGCTCAGCGGTTGTCAGTTCACTTAGAGCGGGATGGCCCGGGGAAATCACGATATACGTTGCGCCAAACAACGTGTCCGGCCTCGTGGTAAACACTTTGAGAGGTTTATTCAATCCGGCAACTGCAAAATCAATTTCCGTCCCCTCGCTGCGGCCAATCCAGTTGTGCTGCAGCTCTTTAATGAACTGGGGCCAGTCGAGGCCGCCCAAGCCTTGCAGCAGCCGGTCAGCGTACTTGGTAATCCGCATCATCCACTGGCGCATCGGGCGGATTTCCACCGATGTACCGCATCGTTCACACTTACCATCAAGCACTTCCTCATTAGCCAAGCCCGTTTTGCAACTTGGGCACCAGTTAATGGGAATAGTATCCTGGTAGACCAGCCCCATCCGGAACAGCTGCAAAAAGATCCACTGGGTCCATTTATAATAGGCAGGATCCGACGTGTTGATTTCCCGGAGCCAGTCATAAGAAAAACCCAGGCGCTGCATTTGTCCCCGGAAGCGTTCGATATTCTGCTTTGTTAACTCCGCTGGATGGATTTTCTTCTTGATGGCTGTATTCTCCGTCGGCAGGCCGAAAGCATCCCAGCCAGTAGGATGAAGTACGTTAAACCCTTTCATCCGCAGGTAGCGCGATATAATATCCGAGGCAGTATAAATTTTGACATGTCCCACATGCAGCCCATCGCCGGATGGATACGGGAACATATCGAGCACATACATTTTCCGGCGCGGCGTGACCTCGGCCGCCGCGAAAACATTTTCTTTGCGCCATCGTTCCTGCCACTTCGGCTCCAGTGTCTTTGGATCGTATGTAGATGCCATATAACGGAAATGTAATCACATTCGCCTTAAGTTGCCAGTAAGCTCTATCCCGCACGTAATGAAAAAGCCTGCCAAGTGTAGTTTTTGGCAGGCGCTGTGGCTAACAGTGGGAGTGAACATGAAGCTGCTCCTGAACAGTCTCAACGACTGCTTCCGGGCGGCAGGTAACTGTGCCTGGGATTTTTGGCGTTCCGCCGCAGTGATCATCGATCACGACGACCGGTCCGGCAAACACCTCGCGCAGGGCAGTGATGCTAGCACAGCTTACCAGTTCCTCATCAATCACCACTACGCGGATACTGTCGTCGGCCTTAAGTCGGCCAACAGCCTCACCCACACTTCCGACGAAGTCGGAAGTAAGGCAGACGCGTCCAAGATCCCATACAATCGGAATAGCCGCACCAGACAAACGTTCAACAATCAGAACTGCCGGTTCTTCAACGATGTTCATGGCCAGCCTCCTTAGCCATCTGAATCCAGCGGATTAGTTTCCAAGGAACAGTCAGAACGATCAGAACGATCACCAAATGTGATCTCATTATAGCAGATCGGCGGAGGATGTCAAATCGAGTTCCGCCATACGTTCCGCAGCTGTTAAAACCGCAAAATAACCAATACGTTTATCAGTGCAGCCAATACTTCTGTGCCAATAAAGCAGAAAAAGACCAAATTCTGTATGCAGCGCCAATTGAGCGAATTAAGCATTTACCTCGACATATCGATATGACGAGGAAGCGAAAAATCATTCATGCTACTATCAACACGTATAAAGGTATGGGTAAATTTGATTATAGAGATTTGCGAAAGTCCGAGCGGGACGAACTGCTGGATCAGATTACTGATATTCTGACCACTTTAAAAAAGAAGGAAGACCTAAAAAGCTTTATTAGCCGTTTGCTTACGCCAAGCGAAATTGTTATGCTGGCACGCAGGCTGCAAATAGCGGAGTTCCTGGTTAATGGTCTCACCTATGATCAAATCCAGCGCAAGATAGGCGCCGGGATTTCGACAATACAATCGGTTGATGACTGGCTTGAGCACGCCATGAGAGACTATCAAGATACCCGGGCCCAGCGACGCGCGGCGGCACGAGCAAAGCAGCACATGGAAACCCTAGCAGCCAAGAAGATCAACAGGCAGCAAGCCACAACTGTGCCGGGCACGCTGGAGCACATGATTCAACACGATTCAAGAATGGCTCTGATTAAACTATTGCTGGGCGGTTAATAAGCATGCTTCTATCCAAATTTCCCGCCACCTGCGCTTCATCTATCCCTCGACATATCGATATGTCGAGGAGAGTGACTCCCGTGACACAATAAAAAACAAGTCTTCATTATGATGATAGGTGCAGAATGTGGAGCAGAATGTGGATTAGAATTCTAATGGAGAATTTTCCTTGCCTGCTCAACCCTTCGTTTTACCTCCCGCTCAAAGCCCTCATTTCCGGGCTCATAATAAATGTTGTTCTGAATCACTTTTGGGCGATATTCCTGCGCAACGATATTTCCGGGAAAGTCATACGGATATTTATACCCTACTCCCTTGTTATGCCTTTTCATCTCGGCAATTGGCGCGTTGATGATGTGACCGGGAGGCGCTTCATTCCCGTGCAGTTGCACATCTGCTTTCGCCGCCCCCATCGCGCGCGTCACACTATTGCTCTTTGGCGACGCGGCAAGATACGTTGCCGCATGCGCCAGATTATATTCCGCTTCCGGCAGCCCCACCCATTGCAATGCTTGGGAGGCCGCCGCAACTACCATCAACGCATGCGGATCAGCGTTGCCGATATCTTCAGAAGCGAAAATAAACATCCGCCGGATAATAAATTTAGGATCCTCGCCGGCTATCAGCATGCGGAATAAGTAGAATAAAGCCGCATCGGGATCAGATCCCCTCAGGCTTTTGATGAAGGCGGAAATAGTATCGTAATGCGCGTCGGCAGCTTTATCATATTGCACAACACTTTGCTGTGCCGCCGATTCAATTTCCTGCGCCGAAATGGTTGACGTACCAGCAACCAGCATAGCCCGCTCCAGAATATTCAAGGCGCGCCGAGCATCGCCGCCTGCCAGCACGGTTAAGTCTTCAAATGCCTGTTTCGCCAACCTATATTTCTTGCCGGACAGCCAGCCGCTTATTGCCCGCCGAACAATCTGCTGCACATCATCCGCGCTTAGTTTCTCCAACCGTATTACCTCTGCTCGAGATACCAGCGCAGCAATAACTTCAAAATAAGGGTTTTCCGTTGTTGCGCCGATCAATGTCACCAGCCCCTCTTCCGCGGCCGGCAGCAAAACATCCTGCTGCGCTTTATTAAAACGATGTATTTCATCAACAATCAGCACCGTCGGCTTATTAATCTTCCGCCATTCTGCCGCCCGCCCAAGAATACCGCGCAAGTCTTTAACTCCGGCGGTCACAGCGCTTATCCTCTCAACAGCCGCCCCCGCTTGCCGGGCGATAATTTCCGCCAAAGTCGTTTTCCCCACTCCCGGCGGGCCCCAAAGGATGAGGGATCCAGCCGTACCCTGCTCAATCGCCCGCCGCAGCGGCGTGCCTACTCCTAACACCTTGGTGTGCCCCACGAAATCCTTCAGCGTCTTGGGCCGCATGCGCGCGGCCAATGGTATATGGAGAGACTGGTTTTCCACAGTTTGTTCGCCCCGCCGTTTGGCTGCTGCCTGCCATGTGGATTTCCGCAGTTCCTCGGCGTAGCGAAGCAGTGTTCGCTTCATGTTCTTATTATACAGGAAAGTACGGATAAGCCTAGTAAATTCTTGCCGGCCATGAATTATATACCCTTGATGCGCTACCTGTTTTATGGCAGATTAATCTTAGGTCTACTGATTGGCCAGCACATTCAACACTCCTTGCAAGGGAAAAACCAATGGACGAAGAGAGGCCTGCTCTACAAAGTGAACCTGAAATGTCACCGTTAAAGGCTGCGGCATACGAGGCATTCAAAAAGGAGCATGCACAGCTCCTAAAAACGCGCTATGGACAGTGTGCCGTCTATCATGGATGTAGGCGTTTGGGCTTTGCCCGAACCGGACTCGATATATGGCATAAGTGGGTCAAGCAGGGACTTCTTCCTGGGGAGATTACCATTTTCTCTATCGAGGAAGATCCAACAATGGCGCATTGTAAAGCAAATGAGTCCTAGGACAAAAATTAGCATTTCGTTCGTATCGTCTTTAGCCACCGCCCGGTGGCTTTTATATTGACAACAATAAAATTCAAGACAATCTAAACAGTTTCTTTGTATTTTCAGAAGTTGTTTGATCAACTTCAGCAATCGATATTCCCCGCAGCTCAGCTATTTTCTTGGCCACAAGGTTTACATACGCCGGCTCGTTGCGCTGGCCGCGGTAGGGATCGGGCGCCAGGAACGGACAATCAGTTTCAATCAGGAGGCGATCCAATGGCGTGCTTTTCGCAACTTCAGCCACCGCTCCGGCATTTTTGAAAGTGACGACTCCGGAAATGGAAAGATACATGCCTAATTTCAGGTATTCTTCCGCTTGAGACACGCTGCCGCTGTATGTGTGAATCACCCCAGCCGGCCGGCTTGAATCAGATCGTTCCCGCAAAAAAGAAATAAGAGCGGCGTGCGCATCAATTTCGTGGCTGCTGCGCACATGAAAAATCATAGGCAGTGAACGCTGGTTGGCTAACGTCACGAACCGCTCCAGTACGTTCCTCTGCTCATCAATCGAGCCGCCGCGATATACATCTAAGCCGACTTCGCCGATAGCCTTTACTTGTTTATACGCGGCCAGTCTTTCAATCTCCGGCCACGTTCCCGTTTTAATGGTGCCAACGTCGCTTGGGTGGATGCCCACACTGGCGTAAACCTTTTCATATTTTTCGGCTAGCATGATGGCCTTTTTACTTTGCACCATATCAGTGCCAACTTCGATCCAGCCGGTTACTCCGGCCGCCAAGGCTCGCTTGATGACTTCCTCCCGGTCAGCATCGAACGTAGCCAAGGCAACATGCGCATGAGAATCTATCATAAAATTATCCGCATTAGCTTCAATAGCTTCTTTAGTTTCATTAGCTTAAAATAGATTTACCCATTTAAAAAAATCACACAAGCGCACAGCTTGATAATAACGTAAAACTAGTAACTAATAACTGATGCTGTCCCTCTCCCACACTCTCATCAGCCTGCCCTTCGGCGTATGGCTGGACACTCCCATTTTTATTTTTACTGCCGCTTTTCTCTTTCACTTTATCTGCGACAGCCTCCTGCACTGGAATGTCTATCCCTGGCGGTTAAAGAAATATTTCTATCCAGCCGCTATGGTTGATGTTATCAGTGGCCTGATCATCGCGGCGATTGTGCTCGGCGATCGCTTTTATACGCCGGCCATCTGGCTGGCCGTTGCCGGAGGTAATATGCCCGATATACTCCAAGAGTCCTGGCAGGCGCTTCCTAAAAAAATAAAACGGATGCTGAGATGGGCCCAACCCTTCTTCGATTTTCACGAAAACCTGCAGAAAGAATCGCTCTCCCCCGCCCGCGGTCTAGTCTGGCAAATCATCCTCGTGATGTTTGCCATCTCCATCGTACAATAGCTCACGCCCGCGCAGCGGACCGGAAGGCAGTGTCTATGCGTTATCAACCCCGCTTAGCGGGGATGATAGTAATGATGCTCCTGCCTTCGCCACCGTTTAACCCCGGGCTCATCCTTCGACCCTTGAGGCTTAAGGATAAGGAGCTGGACCAAATTCTCTTGTCTCTCATAAAACTGCACTTTATAATCCAAGATCACTGGTTGAGATAGTGGCCTTTGATCGTTCCTTGTCCATGAAGGAGACTTTAAGGATGTCTCGATGCGTCTTGTCCGCTATGGTGGCAGCGCGGGAGGATCTGGCAGCGCAAATTAGGGCGCACTTGCCATCCTCGTATGTGCCAACGGTCGTGGCAGAAGATAAACTTGAAACTGAATGGGGGACACAGCACGAGAAAATGCACGCGTTAATCACGCCCCGCCTCCTGATCGGATGCGATATCGTGAAATTCTGGAACAGCCTCCCCCCTGATGACAGAAAGAAAGTTTTTGTAGTTTGTACAAATGACTGGGAGCAGCAAACTGCCAGGTACTTAGGCGGGGTACGCGCCCTCTACCTCGCAGATTTGCCGTCAGCACTTAATGTACATGCAATGCATACCTCGCCCGACAATATCTAAGAGGCACCCAGCCACCGCACCGCGCGGTGGCTTTTCTTAAAATCCAAACAGACACCCTATCCCGCCAGCTCGTCGTCCCGATCGGCAGAGGTCACGAAGTCAGATAAAAAGATACTGATCATTGTGGCCACCGGCACCGATAATATAACACCGGCCACCCCGGCCAATCGGCCGCCTAAAAGCACAGCCAGTATAGTGACAAGCGGATTCAAGCCTGTGGCCTTTTTCATGATGTTGGGCACGAGTACATGATTTTCCAGTTGCTGCACCAGGATATAGAAGATCAATGTACCAATGCCCGGCAAAAATCCTAGCGAGAGGGCCACTAGTACGCCGAGAAATCCAGCGATCATTGGCCCGATCACAGGAATTATTTCCAAGACCCCGGCAATTAAGCCGAGAGCAAACGCATGCGGTACACCCAACAACCACAAGCCAATGCTCACCACAATTCCGATGATCAGGGCCAGAGCCAGCTGGGCCAGCACCCACCGGCCTAACTTGGTTTGCACCCGTCCGACAATCTGTTCTACATACGGCACATGATCGCGCGGAATAATGAGCCGGAAGAATTTCTTCAGCGCATCTTCTTCTATAACTAAATAGAAAGCGATGATCAGTACAAATAACATCGAGAAAATGCCGGAGAATACGTCAGCCGTTTGGCGGAATATATTAAGACTGATATTGCCGATGTTTGCACCAAACCGGCTAAGGGCATCCTGCAGCTGGGGCACAACCTGTTCCTCTGCCGGAATCAGTGCCGTACCAAACCTTGCTTCCAATCCAACCAGCACCTGGGGCAGCGAGCGCGCCAGCTGCGCCGACTGTTCCGCAAACGCCGGGACTATTAGCGTGACCGCCAGCGCCAGAATCGCCAGCACCGCAATATACACCAGCACCACAGATAGAGCTCGAGGTATGCGGTACTGCCGCAAACGTCTTGCCATCGGCTCAATCGCCGCCGAGATGATAATAGCAGCCAGCAGCATAACTAACAGATCTCGTATCAAATAGAGAACCCACAATACAAGGAGCATCACGATCAGACGTAAGATCGTGCTTGAGGCGATATCAATTTTCTGAAAGCTGCTCATGAGTCTGCCTTTTTTTATTATACTACGAATTCGCCAAGAGTTTCTCAAAGTTCTTGGTCGTTTTGTGCGGACTCAAGAGGGCAAGCGCCCGCTTTTTTGGCTGCAGCAAGTGCCGGGCAACTGTGCGCACCTCGGTGGCGGTGACCGCCCTAACCTTACGCAGCACCTGCGGTAACGTTTTAATGTTCTTCTCCAGTAATTCCTGGACGCCGGCAAACATGGCCAGGGCATTTGTTTCCTCCAGCTGCAGAATCAGCTGCCCGCGCAGCATTTTTTTTGCCTTGCGCAGCTCGCCTTCAGAAACCAGTTCTGCTCGCACCCTATCATACTCTTCCAGGATCAGTTGAATCGCCAACGGCGCCTTATCGGTACGCACGCCGGCTTGGGTGGCGAAGCTGCCGCTGTCGGTATAACTATCCGACCCTGTCCGTACCATATAGGCTAAGCCCCGGCGTTCACGGATTGCCAAAAACAAACGGCTGCTCATACCGCTCCCCAGAATTGTTGCCAACAAATCAGCGGCGTACCGTCGCTCATCGTCATGGGCTACGCCCGGGACACCAATCATGATATGGGTTTGGTCCAAGTGCGGACGGTATTCATGAACGAAGCGATGAGCGGGCACGCCTCGCGGCGCTCTTTTGGGATGTGTCTCCGCGCCTGCCGTAAGCGGCTTGAATAATTCTCTCAGCAATTGTTGCGTTTTTTTCACAGCAAAATTCCCGGCGACAACCACCACGGCATTGCGGCTGTGATAATGCTTGTCGACGTATTCCAGAAAATCCCGGCGCTGCAGGTGGTTGACAGTTGCTTCAGTTCCGTCAATCCGCCGGCCCAGCGGATGAGATCCATACAAAGTTTTCTGCCACAGATGGCCGATTTGGCGCATCGGCATATCCGTGTACATGCGTATTTCCTCTGTAATGACTCCCCGCTCCCGGTCAATTTCATCCTGCGGGAAGAGCGGCCGCAGCAGAATGTCGGATACCACTTCCGCCCCGCGATGCAAATATTCCGCCGCCACTTTAACGTAGTAGCCCGTATATTCTTCGCCCGTAAAAGCGTTAAACTCTCCACCCACATTATCGATCGCTTCAGCAATCTCCTGGGCGGTAGCGCGCGTTTCGGTACCTTTAAAAAACATGTGCTCGAGAAAATGAGATAATCCGGATTGCCGCGGCGTCTCATAGCGCGACCCGACGCCGATTAACACCAAAAATGTTACGGTTTGCGTTTCCGTTCGCGGCAATAATATTGTGCGCAGTCCGCCGGGCAACGTTTTTTTCTTGAGAGCAAATGTATACACAGGGTCAGGTATCAGATAATGGTTTATAACCGCGGGTCCGGTCGGCGCAGATTCTCCTATACCCTGCGGTCGGCCGGTCCTCGGGCTGGGGCCGCCCACTGCGCCGCCACCCGCGGCTGACGTTTAACAAAGCTGGCCTTATGGACATAAGTCACTAATTTCTATTTTCTGATTTCAAATTTCTTTCTAATGTGATCACTCATGTGATCAATTGGGACTCTTTCCTGAGACATAGTATCGCGTTCGCGCACGGTCGCCTGTTTGTCCTCCAGCGAATCGAAATCAACCGTGACACAATACGGCGTGCCAATTTCATCCTGACGGCGATAGCGCTTGCCGATTGATTGGGTGACATCAAAATCACAGCTAACAGACTGCCGCAGCTCGCTTGCGATCGGACGGGCCGCTTCAATTAACTCTTTCTTTTTAGACAGCGGCAATACTGCAACCTGATACGGAGCCAGCAGTGGGGGAAACTTCATTACGACCCGCTTTTCACCACGCACTTCCTCTTCATGATATGCCGCCAACATCACTATGAGAGCCAAGCGGGTTAAGCCGAATGTCGGCTCAATGACGTGCGGGTAAACCTTGGCCCCGGTGGCGGGATCGGCCAGGCGCAGGTCGAACCCGGTAGCTTCAGAGTGATTTTTAAGATCGAAATCGCCGCGATAGGCCAACCCAAGCAGCTCCTTCCAGCCAAACGGCGTCTGGTATTCCACATCCACCGTCTTTTTGGAATAATGGGCTAATTCTTGAGGGGTGTGCTCGCGAATACGCACATGACGTTGGTTAAGGCCGAGCTGGTCAAGCCAGGTTTGCATTTCCTCCAGCCAGAAACCGAACCATGTTTCCCATTCCTTTTCCCGGACGAAGTACTCGAACTCCATGAGATCAAATTCAAGCGTCCGAAACGTAAAGTTACCCGGCGTAACTTCATTTCGGAACACCTTGCCCACCTGCGCAATCCCGAACGGCAGACTTAAGCGCATGGTATCAGCGATGTATTTAAAATCAACGAACATAGCCTGCGCCAGCTCACCGCGCAAATAAACCTTCTGTTTCTCGCTTTCCACCGATCCCAACGAAGTCTCAAACAAAAGGTTGAAGACCCGCGGCTCCGTCAGTTCATTGCCATCAGGACTTTTTACCCTATGTTCCGCGAACGCCTTCTTCATGTCAGCAAGGGTCATATGCTCGACCGATGTGCCGAGAGCAGCAGCCAGCACATGATCAGCGCGGTAGCGTTTATGGGTAACTTTGTCCTCAACCATCGGATCGTTAAAATTTGCCACATGGCCGGATACTTCCCATACTTTTGGGTTCATTAAAATAGCCGAATCCAGCGGCACGATATCATCGCGGCTGGTTACAAAATGCCTCCACCACGCCTCCCGAATATTATTTTTCAGGAGCGTGCCGAGCGGGCCATAGTCCCAGCTATTAGCCAGCCCGCCATACATTTCCGAACCCGGAAAAATAAAGCCGCGGCGTTTCGCCAGGTTTACGATCGTCTCAAGTTGTACATCTTGGTTGCTCACAGGCTGATCACTATAGCAGACAAACACATTTCTGCAATGAGTGTATCATGCCAACAGCCTTCGCGTGAACGATCAGGAGACGTTGGTCGAGTCTTGCCGGTACTGATCAAAGAGTCCCCGGACTGCATCTCTTCTCCGGTTCGTGAAATCGCGGTGTAAATCACGCCGGGAAGCCGCTTTTTCCAAACGCAAGTTCCGGCGTCCTTTGGCCTGATCCAGCCGAAATTTCTTGTCTACCCGCTTCATTTCATACGTCAGCTCTTTGTTTGCCCGCTCGTAGGCTCGCTGCTGCTGCGGATTGCCGGGATCCGCCTTGACATGATAAATGCCGTAGGCTGCCATAACCTGTTTCCGCCGGTCCTTCTTATATTCCTCATGGCGCCGCTGCTGCTCGCGGCGGCTCTCGTTGAAATTTCTATCTCGTTTGCGCCACTCATCATGCAACTGTCTTTGAGCAGCCCGTCTCTCTTCACGAACGCCGCGCAGCACAGCCTGCACGTTCTTGCCATGAGCCGTTGTGGGAATGCCCAGTACCGTGCCGACAACATGCCGCAACGTGCCAGCGTCAAGTCGCCCGGCTTCTACATTGCCCGGCTGCGCAGTGCCTCGCTCTCGAGCCGAAGGACGGAACATCCCCAGTGCCATAGGTGAAGTATATCACGCACTAGCATCTTTGATGGCATCTCGTATGGCAGCCATAAGCCGGACGTAATAATACATATTGTGCAGCACGGTCAAACGGATGGCTGATGGTATTTCTGCCCGCATCAGGTGATGGACATAGGCTTTGGTGTATGGCTTCTCAATGACCGGGTGGCCGGCAGAGAATAAAGAAAAGTCGCGCGCCCATGAGCTTTTGGCTATGTCTGCCGTCTGGTACAAGGCAGAGGATTCGATTGGCCGCGCGGGATCAGCCAAGCAGCGGCCAATTTCCCCGGACATAGCCTGCCAGCCTGCTTCTATATCCTTGCCCGGCGGATAGTACACCAATCCATGCCGGCCGCTTCTCATTGGCAGGACGCAATCAAACTGATCAACACCAGATCGAACCGCTTCAAGAATATCTTCTGGCTGGCCGTACCCCATGAGATAGCGGGGCTTATCTTCCGGCAACAGTTGCGCCGTAAACTTCACAACTTGAGCCAGCTTCTTTTCTTTCCCCTCGCGCAGCTCGCCGCCGATGCAGTAGCCGAAGAAATCGAGCTTGCGCAGCGCCGCGGAAGACTGCTCGCGCAGATCCGGATAGACACCGCCTTGGACGATGCCATAGAGCGCTTGACTTCGCGCAGGTCCTGTCTCGGCAGATTCACCCAAGCCCTCAGTCAGTTCCGCCTCCCCCGCGCTCTGCGCGAGGCCCCTCGGAATTCCTTCGGGCTGGGTCGCCCGCTGCCGAGCCACCCGCGCTTTATTGCCTCGCCCATACTCTTCTTTACATCTTTTCGCCCATTCTGTTGTCTGCTCGACCGCTTTTTTGACTTCTTTGTAGCTGGCTTTAAACGGCGTGCAGACATCAAGCGGCATGATAATATCCGCGCCCAGCTTGGCTTGGATTTGAATCGCTTTTTCCGGAGTTAAGGTATGAGAGCTGCCGTCAATGGGCGAGCAAAATGTCACCGAGTCGGCCGTCAGTTTCGCTTTATCAGCCAGGCTAAACACCTGATAGCCACCGGAATCAGTTGTGATAGGCCCACCCCAGCCCATGAAGCTGTGCAGACCGCCGGCTTGCGCGACGATATCTTCCCCGGGACGTAAATGAAGATGGTATGTGTTCGCCAAGACTATTTGCACGCTCATTTTTTCCAGATCTTCGGCAAAAGTCATGCCGCGAATCACTGCCTGCGTCGCCACAAACTGAAAAAACGGCCCGCCGATCACGCCGTGTGGGGTTGTCAGCTTGCTCAAGCGGGCATTACCAAGTTTTTTTGAAATCTGAAAATCAAACACTTTAGGTATAAGTCAAAACTTAAGCCCAAATCCCATCTCGCACATTCTAACACACAGCTTTCTACCCATTAGATTGAGAGTGAGCTTGGTGAAAAATTGTCTACAAGCAAGGGGAGCCGGCGGGGGTCCCCCGCCAAGTGCCAGCGCTTCCTCCGATGCCATTGACTTATGGTGCAGCCGCGGCAGGACCCCAACATTGTTGCCGTTTTTCACCAAGCTCCAGGTTGTAGTTTTGATTTTTGACCTTTGCCTTTTGAATTTCTATTCCACTTTCCCCTGCTTGGGCGAAGCCGTTTCGGTAGAAGGGAAACTGGATAGCGTATAGGTGACAGATTCATCAGTATAAAGGTCCAGCGCCTCTACTTTGGCGGACTGCAGCAGTTGAATTATCTCACCGCGCAGATTCTCACCGGGCGTAATACCCACTTGCACATGTAATTCTTGCGGCGGCTTAGAGCGCCCGGTTAATCCCTCCACAGTTACTATACTCCAGGAAATCTCACCGGTTCTTTCATTAAACTCCACATCACCGGCTGTTTTATAGATTCGGTTCAGATAGGTAACGCCATCGGGCAATACCGCCACGAGGCGAACATCACCGATATCATTCAGGGTAGAGCCCAGTCTGAAGCGGAGGGTATATGTCGTTTGCTCGCCTACTTCGGGCGGCACGGGGCCGCTGCTATCAATCCCCAAGCGGCCATCATCATAGAATGAATCAACCTGCAGACTAACTTCCGTGCCAATCGGCAGTTCCAGCCGATCGGATATGACCCGGCGATCCTGTCCCGTTGGTGTGGGCAAATCTGGACTGTCGATTGTGGCTGATGTGATTAACGATTGATTCTTAGCTGTCGCGACCGCCGGAAACTGATCAATCGGTAAAATTGAGAAGGCATATTCCAGCTCGCCTTCCCGCTGCGGCAGGACAGCAGCCAGCTGCGGGACAGATGCGGCTGTCCAGGTGATTGTGCGCGTAATCGGATTATATGCTCCCTGCTTCAAATCGAGCGATGCCGGATCGAATCCCTCGCCTTCAAACGTCAGAGCGATAATGACATTCTTGAGTCCGACGGTGCCAACATTCTTATACTTCACAACGCCGGCTAATTTTTGACCCGCCTTCACCACCTGCGGCTGATCTGAACCGTCATATAGTTGGGTCACAGCCAACTCTGACGCTGAAACCGTGATAACGTGCGAGACCTCGCGCAAAACATAGACCTCGCCGTCCTGTTTGATCGCCCCTTGTACTCCTAAAGTTCGCTTCTCTCCCGGCTGGCCGCTCACATGAAGAACCGCGTTTCTCGTTACCTCTTCCAGCGGTTCAATTGGCGGCAGTTCCCACCAGGAATCCAGCACGGAATAATTAGCGCTAAACTGCTCGTCCTCCGTGGCAAACTGCAGGCCGTCAGCCGGCAGCAAGCGCAGCACGGCGCCGTCGAGAGCGATGGTACTGGTGTTCCGGACACGCAAGACGGCCAGCAACCGCTCCCCTCCAGCCGCGTTATTACTAGCTTCGATTGCAATTTCCAGCGGCACGGCCGCAATTGTGGTATTAACGGTCTGCGACCGGCTCAACCTTGCTTTCTCAAAATTCACCGGGCTTATAACCAATTCCGCCCGAGCCAAAACACTGGCATTGAGTTCGCCAATCAGACGTCCGGAAATTGTCGCCGTCCCCTTTTGCCCCGCTGCCAGAGTACCAATAGCGATCAGACGCTGTTGACCGGCTTGAGTTGCTGGCGGCTCGCTGGCGCTGTACCGAAAACCGGCCGGGGGCGTAAAGAAAAGCTCGACGTTCTTCCACTCCACCCGGCTATTATTCTGATAGTCTATGGCGTACGTGATTTCTTCACCAGCGGTGACATCGGCCGGTGCGTTCAGCGCAATTCCAATCTGGTCTTCCTTAACCTGCTGCGCTTGACGGTAGATATAGGTCATAGCTGCCGCTCCGCCAAACGCAACCAAAATTAAGCCGGTAATAATCGACCACTTGAATATTTTCCGGCGGCGTTTAGCACGCTTTTTTATAATGTCCACAAGGTCAGGCTGCGCCGGCCCGCCGCTTAATTTGAGCGACGTAATTTTTTTAGGAGTGCCTAATTGTTTTGCCCGCATCTTAAGCTCGGCTGACTCTTCCTGGGCATACAACTGCTTCTTTAAAATTCCGATTGAGGCTGCGTCGGGATCACCGGCGCTCTCCGCTTGCGTCTCTTTTTTCGAAGGCATATGTAACCCAAAAAAACTAAAAGGCCACTTGGCTCATCTGCCAGCGATTCGACCGTTCAATAACATCGGCTGCACACTGCCGTAACGTATCCAGCAACTGCTCGGTTTCCTCCTCGGCCATATGCAAAAGGTAAGCATGATGCGGACGGGCAGCCATAAAACGCGCTGCCTGCAGGAGGCGCGGAGATAAGGAAAACCTAGTTCCTTGCCAGCCAGAATGGCAAGTCAAGCAACGCCAGCCTTCCCCGACCGCGTCAAGCACAACAGATTCACGCGGCTTGGTCACCCGGCAAATCTGGCAGGCGCGCAACTCGGGCAGCACCCCGGCTTGTCGCAGTGCCATAACAATCATGCCGCCTTCCAGCAACCTTTGCTTGGCCGCATCAAGCACCGGCAATTTCCCCCAAGCGTCAAGCAGCCCGTCGTACAGGTGAGGCTGGGGATCAAGTTCACTAAAAAGATGGCGTATCACTATACTGATATTGCGGGCATGATGCAGAGCCTGTGCGTGAGCTCGCAAATCAGCAAAATATTCCTGTGTCTCCACAGCGCCCACGTATACGCCCGCTCGGCTCTCGGCCAGAAGCGCTAGCACCTTTGTATACGGCTCCAGATGACCCCCGCGCTGCGAGGGAATTTTTCGCACGCCTTTCGCCACCGCCTTAATCAAGCCATGTTCTCTCGTAAAAAAAGTCACCACCCGATCGGCCTCGCCGGCGTGGCGGCGCGATAAGACGAGCGCATCAACCTTCTGGCGCTTAATCATCTCATCAGTATACCAGCTGGCACGGATTCGATCATTTCTTTATACATCGGAATACATTGGACATCCGAGTTCCTAAACCACGCCCAGACTCGTCATATTCACTCATTCTCCCCGCTTCGCGGGGCGGGGCTTGGAGAAACCTCGAGCTTTTCGTCCCGGCGGCTGTTTGTGAACCCCGCCAAAAAGCTCTTAAGAAGCCGCGCACATGACGTGCCTGTTCAGCGTAGACCCATAATGCAACCGTCCTTCCCTTATATCTAAATTGTGCCGCATCAGCTCTTGCATACCCCCAAGTGTACCTTGTTATCTCCAAGCTGAATGTCTTGGCCGGCATCTTCCTTCCCGCCCTCAAGCACCTCATCTGCCTGCAGGGCTTGCTGTATTTCCGCTCTATGTTTATCCAGCATATCATTCGTCTTTGCATCGCCCGAGCGCACAATGAACCTGATCCGATCGTCAAGCTTAAATCCTGCCTCACGCCGCAGCCTCTGCCCCTGTCGGATAACCTCACGCACCAGCCCTTCCTCGGCCAGCTCGGAGCTTATCTTAATATCAATCGCCGCCTGGACCGGCCCATCCTCTTCAGACTTCACATACCCTTCCTGCTTCGGCACCGGCCCAAATGAAACTTCCTTTACATTTACCTCATCTCTGATCATCTCAACTAGCTCCTCTGATAATTTTTCAGATGCGATTAGTAAGGTTGAGAGCGGTTGTCGGACCTTGATGTGCGCCTTGGCTCGAAGCGACAGCCCCGTTGTGACAACCGCTCGCGCGCGCGCCATTGCCTGAAGCAGATCAGACTCCTCACCCGAAAGCGGAGGCGGCTCAATCAGCGTGGCCAGATGGACTGATTGTTCTTGAGTTAAATTCCGATATATTTCCTCGGCGGCAAATGGCATAAAAGGGGCCAGCAGCTTACTGACTCGCACCAAAACGCTATACAAAGTACTAAACGCCTCTCTAACATCTTTATCGGCTGCGTTGTGTTGGAAGCGGACACGCGACCGCCGCACATACCAGTTGCTTAGGTCATCAACGAACGGAATGAAAAGGCGGGAGGCAATATCCACGTGAAATTTGTTAGTGTGTTCAATTACTTCCGCCTCCAACTGTTTTGTTCGGGCTCCAATCCACAGATCTAAAAGATTCTGGCTGGCTGGCAGCCTGTCGGGCTGCCAAAGGCGGACATTGGCATAACGGGTGAAAAAACTGTAGACATTCCACAGGCGCATATACGTATTTTGCCGGAGCTGCCTTACGTCCTTTTCTAAAAAACGGTAAGGCTCGCCCAGACTGGTGCTGCTGAGCAGATACAAACGCAGGACATCAGCACCGTACTTTTGAATGATGGGCTCGGGTTCCGGATAATTTTTCATTTTTTTGGAAAGTTTTTGGCCGTCTTCGGCAAATATCAGGCCGGAGGCAATCGCGCTCGCAAATGCCGGTTTGTGCTGGCCCAACCCAGTGTCAGTTCTGGTTAAAGCCGCGGCCAGGACATGAAGAAAGAAAAACCAGGCACGGGTCATCTCAATGCTTTCCACGATCAAATCGGCCGGAAAAGTTTTGGCAACAAACTCTTTTTTCTCAAATGGATAGTGCCACTGGCTGTAGGGCATGGCGCCGGAATCAAACCAGACATCGAGCACTTCCGCTACCCGTTTCATCACACCGCCGCACTTGGTGCATGGCCAGGACAACGTATCTACGTAGGGACGGTGGATATCAACCACTTGATCGTCGGTTGCACCGGATCGCTTCTGAAGTTCTGCCAGGCTCCCGATTACCGCCCGTTCCCCGCACGAATCGCAATCCCATATCGGGATTGGCACGCTCCAAAATCGGTTGCGCGACACCGCCCAGTCCGGAGCCGATTCAATGCCTTTCGCAAATCGTCCATGCTTGATATGCTCCGGTATCCAGGAAATCTGTTCGTTGTTCTCCAGCATTGCCTGCTTAAGCGCCGTGACTTTGATAAACCAGGTGTCGAGCGCGTAGTAAATGAGCGGCGTATCGCAGCGCCAGCAAAAAGGATAACTGTGGATATAATTCTCCCGCTTGAATAGCAACCCGTGTTCTTCAAGGTAAGAAACAATTTTGCCGTTCGATGTGAAGATATTCTCGCCCGCCCAAAGCGGGACATCATCGGTAAAATTGCCCAAGGGGTCTACCGTACGCAGGGTCGGCAGGCCATGGGCAGCGCCGATCTGAAAATCTTCCTCGCCGAAGGCCGGCGCAATGTGAACCAGGCCGGTTCCCTCCTGCGCTGTAACGTGCTCTCCGGCAACAACACGGTATGCTTGTTCCCGCGTCTTTGCCGGCACAGCTACATCGAATAGCGGCTCATATGTGAGCTGCAACAAATCGTCTGTTTTCCAGGTTGCTTGAACAGCGGCTTCCTTGCCGCATACAGCCGCCACGCGGTCCTTAGCGACAACGATACGTTTTCCGCCGTGATCAACCGTGACGTATTCCAGTTCCGGACTGATCGCCACCGCCGCATTACCCGGAAGTGTCCATGGCGTAGTCGTCCAGATCATAAGGTATAGCGGCTTACCTTCTTTTTTGCTTTTCTCTTTACGCTTTACGCTTATCAATACGTACACCGCCGTATCCGTTTTTTCCTTGTATCCCATCCCCAGCTCCCAATTCGAAAGCGGCGTAGCGCAGCGGATGCAGTAGGGGGTGGAGCGAAAATCCTTATATATCAGCTCCTGCTCCCAAAGCTGTTTAAATACCCACCATTCCGATTCCATATAATCCCGATCGAGCGTGGCATAGGCGTTGTCGTAATCCGCCCACCGGCCGATACGCTGCAGCGTATTTGTAAACACATCAACGTAGCGATAGACTGTTTCCCGGCATTTTTTGTTAAACCCCTCTATATCCTTCTCGATTTCGCGCTTTGACGTGATGCCCAGCTCTTTTTCAACCAGAGTTTCCACCGGCAAGCCATGGCAATCCCACCCAACTCTACGCGGTACATAATATCCCTGCATCGTTTTATACCGCAGTACCGTATCTTTAATTGACGACTGCAGAATATGTCCGTAGTGCGGCTTGCCCGTGGCGTATGGCGGCCCGTCATAAAAAACAAACGGCTGCTTATCTTTATTCTGCTCCAGCGACTTGGCAAAAATCTTTTCTCTCTCCCAAAAATCCAAAATTTCCTGTTCCAATGCGTCGCTGTCTACCATCGGGGCAACCTCACGGAAATTACCTTGATGTTCTTGCTTCGACATATATGCAGCATAGCTGCTTCCTCTCTGGCAGAGCAATTGACAATTCATAGTCAGAAAAACACCTGCAGCATGCGCTCCAGATTCTTGAATCGAATGACAGCGGCTCGGAGAGAAAACTGTGGGCGGAAATTATAAACGACCCTCTCCTCGACGAAGCGAAGAGTGCATGCTCGGGGTAATTTTATGGCTTTTTTGCCGCAGCGTTAGCTTTCATTTTTGGCGACTTTTTTGCCGTTATCTCTTCATACACCTTCATCAGCTGCCGGACCCGTTTCGGCCAGTCCACGCGCTCCAAGTCCTCCTCTTCCATCACAACAACCCTGTCCGCCGGATATCCATGCTCCTGTACAAGAATCGCCTTATCGCTGCGCCGGTTTACAATAATCCTTCTGGCCCGCTTGCAGAGCCGGGCGAACGCCATGCGCGCGCCGAGCATAAATGTCCGGACAAAGATGTTACTTTCTGTTTTTCCGGTCGGCACATAATGAAACGAGGTAACGATTTTGCCGGGATAGAGGAACGGAATAAGACCCTCGGGAGAATGGAAAATATCCAGGCGGGCCGCCGTTAAATAAGACGAGATCAGCATATGCGAATATACCACCGGCAGATATTTTCGGTAGTAGACAAAAGGAAAATGTTTGATGATAACATTCGGCCCGGCAAACCGCTTGGTATTTTTCATGCGATGATCAAAGAACAAAACCCAGCTGTGCTTCTTTTCTCTGTCAGCTTCCAGCAGGTGTTTTATGAGATTTTCCGTATACCGCGCGATCCGCGGATCATAGCGCTTGTGTTTGGGGAGAATAATGTGAGCGTCAATGCCTATCTTCATGAAAGAAATAGAAATTAAGAAATTAGGAACTGGAAATTGGATGTATATCCTACCATTCCTCTCCCATAATTACAATAAACTATTTTCTAATTTCCAACTTCTGATTTCTCTCCCTCTACATCACATCCGGTTTGGAAATTCCGAGCAGATCAAGCGCTTCTCCCAGTACTTTCCGTGCGGCTTGGACCAGTTGCAATCGCGCGGACTTAGTCTGCTCATCCTCAACAGCCAGTACCGGCACATTTTTGTAAAAAATATGAACAGCCTTGCTTACCTGATGCGCATAATACGGCAGCCGATGGATTTCGAAGCTGCGGGCAATGTCTTCAACCACCTCCGGCAGATGGAACATCGCCCGCAGCAGCGCGAATTCTGCCGGCTCGGTGAGCTTGAGTGTGCCGACAACTTGTACCGGCTGATCAAGACTATCGATTAGCCCCGCCTCCTGGGCTTTACGCAGAATGGATTGCAGCCGCACATAGGCATACTGGACATAGTAAACAGGGTTGCGCTCACTTCGCTCCTTGGCTAAATCAAGATCGAGCAGCATATGGTTGCTTAAACTGTGCTGAACCATGAAGAAACGCGCGGCATCGTAGCCAATCTCTTTGATTAAATCCTGCGGGCCGTACACTTCTCCTGCCCGCTTGGACAGTTTGATTGGCTGGCCTGCTCGTAATAGCGTCACCCATTGCGCCACAACAAAATGCAGTTTTCCCACATCGTTTCCCAGCGCCTGCAGCGCCGCTTTGAGCTTGGGGATATGTCCCTGATGATCGGCTCCCAGAAAAGTGAACATGAGATCAAATTTGCGCTGATATTTTCCCTGGTGGTAGCCGATATCGGGAGCAATGTAGGCATACTGACCGTCTTTTTTTACCAGGACTCTGTCTTGATCGTCCCCGAACGTAGTCGTGCGCAAAAATTCCGCGCCATCTTTTTGATAGGTTAACTGCTTGCGGCGTAGTGTACCGAGAGTCTGCTCGATCAATCCACTGCCCCGCAATTCCCTTTCAGAAGCCCACACATCAAAACGGATATGCAGCACTTCTTCAACTACTTTTTTTATGGCAGCCAGCGACAGCTCCACCGCTCTAGTACTTACTTTCTCTAGAAAAGCGCTGTCCACCAGTTGAGCTTCAGTCACAACTTTCCTTTCTATTTCTTGCAACTCCTCGGCAACCGTGGCGGCAATATCTTTAATATATTTGCCTTGATAAAGCTCCTCGGGAAAATTAACCTTAATGCCTTGTTGCTGCAACATCCGGCGCAGCACTGATTCTCCCAGCCGCTCGATCTGCCGGCCGCTGTCGTTAATATAGTATTCGCGTGTAACGTTATGCCCGGTGTAGGCGAATACATTAGCGAGCGTATCTGCCGAAAAAGCCGTTCTCGCGTTGCCCAACGTCAGCGGTCCGGTGGGATTAGCCGAGACAAACTCAAGATTAACCAACTTGCCTTTGCCAACATTTACATCAGGCCGAGGATCGTTCTCCAATATGTCATCAACACGGGAAGCCAACCAGCTGTCGCTTAGCCAAATATTAAGAAATCCCGGCTCGGCTGCTTGTAACTCGCCAATATATCCTTTCTTGGGCAAATGCTTGGCTACAATTTCGACAATTTCCATCGGCTTGCCCGGCGCGAGCGGAGCGAGCCGAAGGGCAACCGGCGAGGCATAGTCGCCGAACTTCGGATCTTCCGTCGGCTCAACCACAATCTTCGGCAGCTTGGCCAATAACGGCAGCTCCTTGGCTTCAACCGCCTCTTGAATGCCAGTAGAGATATCTTCCGCTAAAGCTCTTTTAAGATTTATCATTAGCTTCAGCATAGCAGTCAGATAGAAAAAACGAATAAAAAAGACCCGTTGCGGATTGTATGCAACGGGTGTGGTCGTGGCTGTTCTCTTAGAGAACCTCCACGCCTTTGAGTTCGAGCTTGAAAGTCGTGGACCGGTCGTTTGTCTGTTGAGCCGGCACAAGATTCTTGTACCGGACCGACTGCCCCGGTAGAAGAAACCGGGGTTGCTCCGGCATGCCTATCTGCGTCCAATGCACGCGGGCATCTTTGCCGTCGTGCAAAAGCACGGCGCCGATGCCAACGAGCGGATTGAACCACTCCACAATGCCCTCCCCCGGATTTGGCCGGGCATAAGGCCTTTGCGGCGGCTCATACGAATCGCTTGACGGCAGGTTGAGCGCGTTGCTTACAAGCTTACCGACATATCTTTCAAACTCCGGCCAGCTCCGACAGCGGTGTGGAAGCACCACGTTAGCGCCATCCCAGCAGCACTGCCCGGCATCGGTTTCCAGGCCGATCAGCCAGAACGATCCTTCCTGGCTGAAGATACCAACATCCCACAGGTGATACTCGCCCGTGGGGGACAGTTGCAAGATCCGTAACCGATTGTCCCGACAGGGCCGAGGTTGTCCGCGGTTGTCAGCGCCTGTCGGCACAGTGAGCACATACGTCCGCGTTTCATCGGACTGACCGTTCTCTGTTCTTGCCTCCTTTCTTACCTGAATGTGTCCGGCGCCATCAGCGCTAAACACATGCAGGTCAAGCCGTTTTCGCGGCATGATAACAGCGACTTGGACGATGTCACCAGCCGTGATCCTGCCCACATAGCCATTCCGGGAAAAATCCCGGGGCTCTTCATTCACAAACAACTGAACTCTGACGCAATTCGGAACGGCGTTCATCGTCCTGACTCCTTTTTTGGAAATTACAAACCCATGAGCCAATCCCATGGTTGGCGCGTATATTATACTATTATCATGCTATTGTCAATGGCGATTTTGGAGTGGAAAAAAGGCAGTATATAGGGAATGAAAGGGAAAGCACTTGCCTACAACAAACGGGTCAAATTCGATTATCAACTGATCGACACATTCGAGGCCGGAATTGCGCTGCTTGGAACTGAAGTTAAATCAGTCCGCGCCGGACACATGAGCCTACGCGGTGCATTTGTAACAATCCATAACAGCCAGGCGTATTTAACAAACGCAACCATCCCGCCGTGGCAACCAAAAAACACACCGGCCAGTTATGATCCTACCCGTCCTCGGCGGTTATTGCTTAAGAAATC